>CAIOBP010000146.1 GCA_903856295.1 uncultured Rhodospirillales bacterium
GCCAAGCGGCAGGTCGGCGCCGAGGGATGGTCTCTCCGGTCTCACCAAGGGATAAATGATGGGAGGCCGGCGTCCGGCGTCAGGGGCAGGCAGCTACTTCAACGCGAGTTCTAACCCACGAGTCGCAGCGACGGGCCATCGCATTCATCGGGGTGCGAATTTCGTGACTCATGTTGGCCAGAAATTCGCTTTTCGTCTTGGTCGCGGTTTCGGCGACGCGAATGGCGCTCTTCAGCTGTTCCTCGTTCTGCTTCAGCTTGGTAATGTCGGTGAACACGACATTGATAACCGGGAGCCCACGCCAACTCAAAGGTGACATCGAGACCTGGATGATGCGCATCTCATCATCCTCATTGATCAAACTGAATTCGAGATGACGAATGACCTCGTGTTGATCGAAGCATCGATCGAAGGCCCGGCGGGCGCCGTCATATTGCTCAACGGCGATGAAATCCAGAAAGTGCCGGCCAACCAGATCGGCCGCCGGTAAACGAAAAATATGAGACGCCTCGGAATTTGCAAAAATTGCCGCATGTCTTTGATGAATAAAAAGACCTGCCGGCACAATATCTAAAAATTCACCGAGCTTTGATTGTGCAAACACAAGCTCGTCATGAGTCTTGCTTGCATCGTCATTTGCCTCAAAAAGATCGATTTCATTAGGCTCTGACATATTACCTCAAACATCACTTTGCCAGCCCAAAAGAAGCCAAATAAATATAACTCAGGATGCCCCGCCGCCAGCCGGCTCGATTCTATCCGCCGCGGTCCGGAAGACAACAGAAATTTCTCCGGTCCAGCCGCCGGTTCCAGGACCGCCGCGCCCCCCCCCCTCACCATATCGCCAAGGATACGAAGTTTCGCTTTCACGGCCCGCGCCATGAGTGTATCTTGCGCGCAACAGGATGTGTCAGAAATCGCATGTCACGGACCTTGATCCAGTATTCCAGCGCCGCCGCGAGTTGTTCATGATTTTGTTCGGCCGGTCCTTCGACTCCGTGGCTTTGTGGTACCATGCCACCGCATGGGCCAGCAGGGTCGGGCTGGCTAAAAAGCTGGCGGTTTTGCTCAGCGTCGCCGCGACCATCGCCGGTTTCGCCACCTACGCCGCGCTCACCGAGTCCTCGCCCTTCGGCCAGAGCACGCCGCGCACCGTCACCATGCTGCTGACGCTCGACCTGACGCTGCTGCTGCTGCTCGGGGCGCTGATCGCCCGGCGCATCGTCCAGATCGGCATCCGCCGGCGCAAGGGTCAGGCCGGCTCCCAGCTGCACGTCAAGATGGTGGCGGGCTTCAGCGTGCTGGCGGTGACGCCGGCGATCCTGATGGCGGCGTTCTCGGCGATTTTCTTCTCGTTCGGCATCCAGGAGTGGTTCAGCGAGCGGGTGCGCACGGCGGTGCACGAGTCGCTCGAGGTCGCCCAGTCCTACCTCAACGAGCACCAGCAGAACATCAAGGCCGATGCCCTGGCCATGGCCAACGACATCAACCAGGAAGCCGAGCAGCTGATCGCCAATCCGCCGCTGTTCAATCAGGTGGTGGCGACCCAGGCGGCCTTGCGCTCGCTGACCGAGGCCATCGTCTTCGACGGCGGCTCCGGGCAGATTCTGGCCCGCTCGGGCTTCACCTTCACCCTCGAATTCGAGCCGATCGCCACCGAAACCATCGAGCAGGCGCGCCGGGGCGAGGTGCCGCTGCTGATCAACGGCACCGACGACCGGGTGCGGGCGCTGGTCCGGCTCGACTATTATTCCGACATTTATCTGCTGGTCGGCCGGGTGGTCGAGGCCCGGGTGCTGGCCCATATGTCCTCGGCCCAGGACGCGGTCAAGCAATACACCGAGCTGGAGGGCAGCCGCTCCAACCTCCAGATCACCTTCACCCTGATCTTCGTGGTGGTGGCGCTGCTGTTGCTGCTGGCCGCGGTGTGGATGGGGCTGAATTTCGCGACCCAGCTGATCACCCCGATCTCGGCCCTGATCGGCGCCGCCGAGCAGGTGCGGGCCGGTGATCTCTCGGTGCGGGTGGCCGAACCCGCCGCCGAGGATGAACTCGGCACCCTGTCCCGCGCCTTCAACCGCATGACCAGCCAGATCGAGAGCCAGCGCACCGAACTGATCGAAGCCAACCAGCAACTCGATCTGCGCCGCCGCTTCACCGAGGCGGTGCTGGCCGGGGTTTCGGCGGGGGTGATCGGGCTCGACCACTCCGGCGCGGTGATTCTGCTCAACCAACCGGCGGTCGGGCTGCTCGGGGTGGGCAATCCCGAGGCGCTGGTCGGCCGTCCGCTCACCGAAGCCGCCCACGAGATGACCGATCTCATGGACGCCATCGTCCGCCGCCCCGGCCGGCTGGTCGAGGCCCAGGTGCAATTGCGCCGGGCCGGCAATCCGACCCGCACCCTGCTGGTGCGCATCGCCGCCGAGTTTTCCGACGGCGAGGTGCGCGGCTACGTCGTCACCTTCGACGACATCACCGAACTGCTCTCGGCCCAGCGCAAGGCCGCCTGGGCCGACGTCGCCCGGCGCATCGCCCACGAAATCAAGAACCCGCTGACCCCGATCCAGCTTTCGGCCGAGCGGCTCAAGCGCAAATATCTCAAGGAAATCTCCAGCGATCCCGAGACCTTCACCACCTGCGTCGAAACCATCGTCCGGCAGGTCGGCGATATCGGCCGGATGGTCGATGAATTCTCGGCTTTCGCCCGCATGCCCCAGCCGGTGATGAAGCCGGCCAATGTCAACGACATCTGCCGGCAGGCGGTGTTCTTGCAGTCGAGCGCCCATGCGGCGATCAAGTTCGACATCCGGTTGCCGCCGGAAAAGTTGCAGGTGCCGTGCGACAGCCGCCAGATCTCCCAGGCGCTGACCAACCTGCTCCAGAACGCCGTCGACGCCATCGATGGCCGCACGGCCCCGGAGGGCGAAGCATTGCCGCCCGGGCTGATCGCGGTCAGACTGACCGGCGACGATCTCCGGCTCGGCATCATCATCGAGGACAATGGCAAGGGCCTGCCCGAGGATGTCGAGCCCGACCGGCTGATGGAGCCCTATGTTACCACCAGGGCCAAGGGCACCGGCCTTGGCCTTGCCATCGTCCGCAAGATTATGGAAGACCATAGCGGGGAATTGCTTCTGGAAGCCCGGGCCGAAGGTGGCGCCCGGGTCAGCCTGATCATTCCGCGCGTCCAGGACACGCAACCAAAGATCGCGGCTTCCCCAGGGGAAGCGCCGTCTCAGCATCTGAAGCAGACAGCCCATGGCGCATGATATTCTGATCGTCGACGACGAGGCCGATATCCGCATGCTGATCGCGGGTATCCTCAGTGATGAAGGCATGAAGACCCGCGAGGCCGGCAACGCCGATCAGGCGCTGGCCCAGCTCAAGGCCCGAAGGCCCAATCTGGTGATTCTGGATATTTGGCTCCAGGGCAGCCGGCTCGACGGGCTGGAGCTGCTGTCGGAGATGCGCAAGGACCATCCCGACCTGCCGGTGGTCATGATCAGCGGCCACGGCACCATCGAGACCGCGGTCTCGGCGATCAAGCTCGGCGCCTACGATTTCATCGAGAAGCCGTTCAAGTCCGACCGCCTGCTGCTGCTGGTCGAGCGCGCCATCGAGTCGGCCAAGCTGAAGCGTGAAAACGCCGAACTGAAGCTGCGGGCCGGTGGCGAGATCGAACTGGTGGGCAAGGCCGCGGCGCTCAATCAGGTCAGGCAGGCCATCGACAAGGTTGCGCCCACCGGCAGCCGGGTGATGATCACCGGCCCCGCCGGCAGCGGCAAGGAGGTGGTGGCCCGGTTGATCCACCAGCGTTCGCGCCGGGCCGAGGGGCCGTTCGTCGTGCTCAATTGCGCCACCCTGCGCCCGGACCGGCTGGAACTGGAGCTGTTCGGCTCCGATCAGGCCACCGATGGCGGCCGGCGCAAGACCGGCGTGCTCGAACTGGCCCACAACGGCACGCTGCTGCTCGACGAGGTGGCCGACATGCCCCTGGAAACCCAGGGCAAGATCGTGCGCGTGCTTCAGGAGCACACCTTCTCGCGCCAGGGCGGCGCCGCGCGGGTCGAGGTCGATGTCCGGGTGATCGCCTCGACCAACCGCGATCTTCCCGCCGAGATCGAGGCCAAGCATTTCCGCCAGGACCTGTATTACCGCCTCAACGTCGTGCCGATCACGGTGCCGTCGCTGGGGGAGCGGCGCGAGGACATCCCGCCCCTCGCCCGCCACTTCATGCAGCGCTCGGCCCAGGCCTCCGGGCTGACGGTGCGGGAGTTCGGCGAGGACGCGCTGGCCGCCCTCCAGGCCTATCACTGGCCGGGCAACGTCCGGCAGTTGCGCAACTGCATCGACTGGCTGCTGATCATGAGCACCGGCGATGCCAAGGAGCCGATCCGCGCCGACCAGCTGCCGCCGGAAATCGGCTCGATCACCCCGACCGTGCTCAAATGGGACAAGGGTGGCGAGATCATGGGCCTGCCCTTGCGCGAGGCCCGCGAGGTGTTCGAGCGCGAATACCTGCTGGCCCAGGTCACGCGATTCGGTGGCAACATTTCGCGCACCGCCGCCTTCGTCGGCATGGAACGCTCTGCCCTCCACCGCAAGCTGAAGTCCCTCGGTGTCCATGGCACCGACGGTCCCCGCAAACCGGGCACAGAGTAACGGGGGATGGTCCCGGCCCCAGTGGGGTTCCGTGGCAAAACCCCGGGGCGCCAAAGGCCTTTGAAAACCGGAGCATGGTGAACAGCGTGAAACGATCAATCCCCGGACTTGCCCTCGCCACCCTGCTGTTGTTTGCCGGAACGGCTCAGGCGCAGCAAAGCGCCAAACCGGGGACCTTCGATTACTTCGTGCTCAGCATGTCCTGGTCTCCCCAGTACTGTGCCAACGGCGGCGATCAGAAATCGCCGGCCCAGTGCGGCCCCCAGCGGCGCTACGGCTTCGTGCTGCATGGTCTGTGGGCTCAGCATACCAAGGATGGCTGGCCGCAATATTGCGCGCCTGCGACCCCGGTGCCCGCCGCCATCGTCGATAAAATGCTGGCGATCACACCGAGCAAATCCCTGATCCAGCACGAGTGGGATAAGCACGGCACGTGCAGCCACCTCAGCGTCGACGAGTATTTCGACGACGCGGCCAAGGCCTTTGCCGCGGTAACGGTTCCGGAACCCTACAAGAATCCGGAAAAGTTCATCACCACCAGCATCCCGGACATGACCTCTGCCTTCACCGCCGTCAATCCCGGCCTGGACCCCAGTGAAATTGCCTTGTATTGCAAAGGGCCATATCTGGCCGAAGTCCGCATCTGTCTTGGAAAGGACTTCAAGCCGGCCAATTGCGGCAGCGATCTTCACAACCGCTGCGGAAAAACCATTGTCGTGCGGCCGCTCAAGTAGCCTTTGGTGAATCTTCGAACATATCGACTGACTCAAGAGCAGCCCTCTCGCCAGCGTCTCATCGGCATGGTAGGGTCGGCGACGTAATTCTCTGGCGGCGGATACCATGAAGCTCCTTGATCTCGCGCAATTGCTCGGCGGCCGGGTGGTCGGCGATGGCACCCTCGACGTCGTGCGGCCCGTTCATCCGGCCGAGGCCGAGAGCGCGGCCGATCTGGCCCTGCTCATGGACAAGAAGCTGCTGCCGCTGCTGGCCACCACCAAGGCGCGGACGGCGGTGGTCCCCGAGGGCGCGGAGATTCCCGAGGGCGCGCTCGACGGCTATGTGGTGATCGGGCGGCCGCGCCTGGCCATGGCCGGAATCACCGAAGCATTTGAAAAGCCGGTGCATCGCGACCCCGGCATTCATCCCATGGCGGTGATCGCCCCCGACGCTACCCTCGGCCGGGAGGTTTCGATCGGCCCCTTCGTGGTGATCGGCCCGGGCGCCAGCGTCGGCGACCGCACGGTGATTCTCTCCCATGTTTCGGTGGGCGCGGGAGCGCAGGTCGGGGCCGATTGCCTGTTCCATCCCGGCGCCCGCATCGGCGACCGGGTGGTGGTCGGCGCGCGGGTGATCATTCACCACAATGCCAGCATCGGCGCCGACGGCTTCAGCTACGTCACCCCCGAGCCCGGCAGCGTCGAGAGCGCCAAGGCCACCGGCCAGGTCGGCGCCACCAACAAGATTTTGCGCCGGATCAACTCGCTGGGCGCGGTGGTGCTGGGCGACGATGTCGAGGTCGGGGCCAACGCCTCGATCGATCGCGGCACGATCAGCGACACCCGCATCGGCCGCAACACCAAGGTCGACAGCATGGTCCAGATCGGCCACAACGTTCAGGTCGGCGAGAACTGCCTGCTGTGCGGGCTGGTCGGCATCGCCGGCAGCGTCAAGATCGGCGACCGGGTGGTGCTGGCCGGACAGGTCGGAATCGGCGACAATGTGACCATCGGCAACGACTCGGTAATCGCCGCCAAGTCGGGCGTCGGCACCGACGTGCCGCCGCGCTCGGTGATGTTCGGCATCCCCGCCATGCCGCGCGACCGCGCCTTTTCCCAGATCAAGAGCCTCGCCCGCCTCAAGACCCTGTTCGCCGACGTCGCCGCGCTCAAAGCCAAGTTCAAGGGCGGGGAATGACCGAGCGGCGTCAGGACCCGTCCCGGTTTCCGGTAAAGCTCAGCATTCCCGGCGCCTTGTCGATGATTTCCTCGAGAATCAGCGAGGCGGTGTCGAGATCGCGCTCCAGGTCGGCGACGATCTTGTCGGCGTAGTTGGGCCGGCGCAGCTTTTCGTGGGCGTCGTGCAGGCTGCGCAACTCGGAAACGAATATCTCGCGGGCGCCCATCGGCAGAATCGGGTTGGCCGACAGCACGAAGAAGAAGCGCATGCTCGCCCGCACCAGTACCGACAGCATCAGGGCGTCCAGCCGCTCGAACTCGCTGCGCAGATCCTCGACCCGACCTTCCGCGACGCTGCGCAGGCGGCCCTCGATCAAAATAACCAGCGCCTGGAATTCACCGACCTTGTCGCGGAAAGCGCGATAGGCGCCAAAACTATGCTTGCTGGCATCCGCTTCGGCGGTTTTGGCCAGAGCCATGGCTTCCCGGCACTGCCGCTCCAGGGCGCTCAGCAGCTCCTTGACCTGGGCTCTGGTATAAGTGCGCTTCACCATGGCGGTCTCGACCGGTCAGCTTCGTCGCCCGCACCATACCATGGGCCATACGGCAGGTCAGCCGCAAAGCATCGCAGAGGCCGCGGGAACGGTGGCGCTGCCGGTGTCGGGGGCTGCCGCCCCCGAACCCCTGCCCAGGGAAACCGAGGGCTCCCCGGACCCCACGGTTTTTTTTCTGTCCCCCCATCCCAGCCGTATCAACGGCTTCTCTGGGGATGGGGGGACAGAAAAAAAGTCCCAGGGTCCAGGGACCCGCGGTCCCTGGCAAGAGGGCACGGGGGAGCGGCGCTCCCCCGACATCGGCGGTGCCAGCGATTCCGCCGGCACCGCCATCTTCGGTATCGAAAACCGGTGCGGGCTGACCCATAGTGCGGGTTCCGTAGCATGCCGCCGGTTTCGAAGGAGCGTCGATGCCCATTCTTCAGCTCCGCGACCATCCCGCCGCCCTGGCCAGCGCCCTGGTGCTGCTGGCGCTCGCCGGGTTGGCGCTGGCGGCACCGCTGATCGAGAGCGCGCTCGGGGTCGACGCCTCGAGCCTGAGCCTGCTCGAACGCCTCGCCGGCCCATCCCTCGGCCATCCGCTCGGCACCGACGAACTGGGACGCGACGTGCTGGCACGGTTGCTCGAGGGCGGACGGGTGTCGCTGTTCGTCGGGGTGACGGCGGCGCTGACCGCGGCCCTGCTCGGCACGGCGATCGGCCTGCCGGCGGGATATCGCGGCGGCCGGCTCGACGAGTTTCTGATGCGTCTGACCGACGGCGTGATCGCCCTGCCGCTGCTGCCGCTGCTGGTGGTGCTGGCGGCGGTGTCGCCGGAAAAGCTCGGACTGGGCGGAGTCGACGTGGAACTCCTCGGCCTGCTGCGCATCGTCGCGCTGGTGGCGCTGGTCGGCTGGACCACGGCGGCGCGTCTGGTGCGCGGCGCCACCCTGGCCACCCGCCGGCTCGATCATGTCCGCTCGGCCGAGGCGCTCGGGGCCGGACCGGTGCGAATCATGCTGGTCCACATCCTGCCCAACATCGCGGCGCCGCTGGTGGTGGCCACCACCCTTTCGGTCGGCAATGTCATCCTGCTCGAATCGGTGCTGAGCTTCCTCGGTCTCGGCATTCAGCCGCCGCTGCCGAGTTGGGGCAACATGCTGACCAACGCCCAGGAGATGATCTGGTCGGCACCGATGCTGGCGGTCTGGCCGGGATTGCTGATTTTCGTGACCGTGATCGCCTGCAATCTGCTCGGCGACGGCCTTCAGGATGCCCTCGATCCCCGTTTCAACCGCCACCGCCGGTGAACCGCGCCGCCGCCACCCCATATATCCCTCATGCGCCCCGCGCATTATCATTCTTGTGCGGCGGCGTGATCTTTGTTGCGCGCCAGCATGATCTTTGTTGCGCGCCAGCGCGCGGCGGCCTATCAGCCATCCTGAAACATCCTGCGTGAAGGAGCTTTCCCCATGAGCGATCCGGTTTACAAGAAAATCGAAATCATCGGCACCTCGGCCGCCAGTATCGAAGACGCCATTGCCAGCGGCGTCACCGCGGTGGTCAAGACCGACGCGGGCAAGGCCGACTGGTTCGAGGTTCAGGAAATTCGCGGCCACATCACCGACGGCAAGCCCTCCCAGTACCAAGTGGTGCTGAAGGTCGGCGTCCACGTCGGCTGATCCATGACCCTAGCCCCCGAAGGCTCTCCCGAGGGCGAGCGCATCGCCAAGCGTCTGGCGCGGGCCGGTCTGTGCTCGCGCCGGGACGCCGAGAAGTGGATTCTCGACGGCCGGGTGTCGGTCAACGGCACGCTGCTGACCAGCCCGGCGCTGGTCGTTCGCGAGTCCGACATCGTGCTGGTCGACGGCAAGCCGATCGCCGAGCCCGAACCGCCCCGGCTATGGCGCTATTACAAGCCCTCGGGGCTGGTGACCACCGCCCGCGACGAGAAGGGCCGCCCGACGGTGTTCGACCGGCTGCCGCCCGAACTCCCCCGCGTGATCTCGGTCGGCCGGCTCGATCTCACCACCGAGGGCCTGCTGCTGCTGACCAATGACGGCGAGGTCGCGCGCTATCTGGAGTTGCCGAGCACCGGCTGGGCGCGGCGCTACCGGGTGCGGGTCCATGGCATCGTCGATCCGGTCCAACTGGCCGGGCTGGCCAAGGGGCCGACCATCGAGGGCGTGCATTACGGCCCGGTGGAAGCGATACTCGACCGCCAGCAGGGCAGCAACGCTTGGCTGACCGTCACCCTGCGCGAGGGCAAGAACCGGGAAATCCGCAAGCTCATGGACTCCCTGGGCCTGACCGTCAACCGCTTGATCCGGGTCGCCTACGGGCCGTTCCAGCTCGGCAAGCTGCCCGAGGGCGAGGTCGAGGAAGTGCCGAAACGGGTGCTGAAGGACCAACTCGCCCGCTTCTTCGCCAAGGGGGCCGATGCCGGCGGCGGAGCCGCGGTCAAATCGTCCGGCGGCGGAGCCGCGGTCAAATCGTCCGGCGGCGGAGCCGCGGTCAAATCGTCCGGCGGCGGAGCCGCGGTCAAGTCCTCCGCGAGCAAGCCCAATGCGCGTCATCGCGGGTAGCCATCGGGGGCGGCGGCTCGAGGCCCCGAGCGGGGATGCCGTTCGCCCCACCGCCGACCGCACCCGCGAGGCGGTGTTCAACATTCTGGCCCATGCCGGCTGGGGCGCCGATGGCGGCGCGGTGTTGCCCGGCGCGCGGGTGCTCGACGCCTTTTGCGGCTCGGGGGCGCTGGGGCTGGAGGCGCTGTCGCGCGGCGCCGCCGCCTGCACCTTCCTCGACAGCGCCACCGCCGCCCTGGAGTGCACCCGCCGCAACGCCGCGACCCTGCGGGAAGAGGCGCGCGCCAGCATGATCCGCGCCGACGCCCTCAAGCCGCCGCCGGCCCGCGAACCGGCCACCCTGGCCTTCCTCGACCCGCCCTATGGCCGCGACCTACCCGGCCCGGCGCTCACCGCCCTGGCGGCTCATGGCTGGTTTTGCCCCGGCGCCGTGATCGTGGTCGAAACCAGCGCGCAGGACGTCCTGCCCCCACTTCCCTTCTGCGAACTGCTCGACGAACGCCGCTACCGCCTGACCGTGGTCCGGTTCCTGCGGCTGACATAACCGGCTTCCGCAGGCCGCCGACCTTTGGCGGCCAAGGGCTTTCACCCCTGGACCCCACCGGCCCCGGCCCCGATCAAGTCCACGAAACGACGGATGTCGGCGAGATCGGCTCGGAGGGCCTCCCGGCGGTGGGTCGCCTCATGATCCTCGCCCCAGCGCTCGATCTGGTAGCTTTCGTGAAGCTGCGAGGCTTCGAAGGCCAGGGCGGCGTCGACCCGCCCTTCCAGCAGCGCCAGCCCGATCACCAGCGAGCCGCTGCCGGTGGTCGCGGTCTGCAATGCCGTCAAGCGCCAGATATCGTAGGTGGCCACCGCCGCCGCCAGCGCCCGGCAGGCGCCCTCGGGCTGTTCGCGCGGCATGATCCCGACCACCACATGGAGCGCGGCGTCGTAGCGCAGCGCCGCCCAGTCGAGCAGCGGCTGCCAGAGCTGCGCCTCCCGCGCCGACAGTTCCGGCGGATGCTCGACGCGGTAACACAGCAGATCGGTGCCGGCGTAGGCTGCCACCTGTTCGACCACCAACTCGGGCTGTTTGGCCGTGATATCCAGCGCCGTCGAGGACAGGGCCATCAGCGGCATGGTTCCCGGACGGATCGTATCCCCCTGGGCCGCCCATTCTCCGGCGATCGCCTCGGTGAGCGGACGGCTGGGCAGAACCATCGGCGCCTTGGCCGGCGTGCGCACCGGCCGGCCGTCGAGCAGCACCTGAAAGCCCTCGCCGGCCTCGCCGACCGCCGCCTGATGATAAAAACGCCTCATCGCTTCACACTCATTGCTTCAGTCTCACGGCTTCGCTTCTGTCTCACGGCTTCAGTCTCACGGCTTCGCTTCTGTCTCACGGCTTCAGTCTCACGGCTTCGCTTCTGTCTCATCGAGTCATGGTGTGGGTGATCGCACGCCCGAAACCGTCAAGCAAGCCGTTGATGCCGCGCATCGGATCGAGCACCGCCAGCCCGCGCACCTGGGCCTGCGCCGCCGCCGCCCCCGGACAGGGATTGGCGATGCCGGTGCCCATGCTGACGAAAGGCAGCATCAGCGCCAGCGGGTTGAGTTCGCTGATCGCGAGGGCGATCCCGGCGGCGGCGCCCTTGGCCAGCCCCACCGGGTCGGGTGCCGCGCCATAGTCGGTGAGCGAGCCCGCGACGCGCATCCGGGTGGCGAGACTGATCAGGCTGGGGTCCTTGGGCCGGGGGTCCAGCCGCAGATCGAGGCGCTCGCTGGCGAGATTGACCTCGCCGATGCCGGTGACGGTGATCTTGCCGGTATCGATCAACAGCCGCTCGACGGTGGCCAGCCCGTCCCTGAGCTTGAAGCGGGTGACCAGACAATTGAGGTCGGTGCGGTCGCCGGCACGGTCGGCCCAGGGCATCATCGAGGCCACGAGGTCGCTGGCGATCAGATCGAAATGGCGCACCGGCAGCGTGCCCTCGCCAATGGTCATGCGCGCGAAACCGTCGGCATGGGCGAGCAAGGCGCGCGGGCTGGCGCCCTCCCCGGTCAGGTCCAGCTCCAGCGCCATCGGCCCGGTCGGCCATTGGCTCATGCCGAGGGCGGACAGCAGCGCCTCCGAGGACAGCCCCTCGCCCCGGCCGGCGAGATGAACCCGGGGCGGCCGCGCCCCGCCCCCGGCATCGGCGTCCAGGGTCAAATCGATCCGGCCCTCGGCGAACTTGGCGCGAATGGGCATCGCCCGCAGCCGGCCATCGGCGAGATCGAGGGTGGTGTCGAGGTCGAACAGATCCAGCGGCCGGGTGACGAAGCGGCCAACCTTGAGGTCGAGCCGGCCGTCGGCCATCCCCAGCGACGCGAAGGGCAGCGGCCAGGAACTGAACGACCGGCCATCGCCGCGCGGCGCCGCGACCGCCACGGCGGCGGCGGCGGCGGGAGTGAAATCGCCGCGGTTGATCAACCGGCCCTGAAGCCGGCCCTCGACGCGGGGACGGCCCCCGCCGGTGGTCACGGTCAGCTGGCCGGCGATGTCGCTGACCCCGAGATGCAGCTTGAGATCGGCCAGCCGGTAATGTCCCCAGCCGCCGGAAAAGCGCGCCGACACCCGGTATGGCCCCAGCGCCGGCAACGCCGGCCCCAGCACCGGCCCGAGCGAGGACAGCCGCAGCCCGGCGACGCTGGCGCCGACATCGAAGATCAGTTCGCTGATCGGCCGGTCGACGGTGCCCTTGGCCTCCAGGCTGGTGCCCGCGCCTTCCAGCTGAACCGCCACCGGCCAGAGCGCCCGGTCGTTGATCAGGTCGGCATAGCGCCCGCCGACCAGCGAACCGGTGAACGGCGTGCCGAAATACTCGCCGGTGGCGCGGCCGGTCAGCGGACCGTCGAGCGGCAGTTCGGCCGAGCCCTCGCGCACCGCGAGGCGCAGCGAGCGCCCGGTGGCGCCATCGGCAAAGGAGATTTTGGTGTTGAACAGCTCGAGACTGCCGATATCGAGCGGCACATAGCCGCCCGGCGGCGGCGGCAGCGCCGTGTCGGCGTTCCACCAGTTGACCCGCCAGATCCGGTCGCGCTCCAGATGCAGATCGCCGCCATAGAGCGCGAGGCGCAGCAGGCGCTTGCGGCGGGCCAGCAGATCGATGGGCGAAAAACCGATCTCCACCCGCTCGGCCCGCATCATCTCGGTGCGCTCCGACCAGGGCGGATTGGCGATCCGGACGTCGGTGGCGATCGCGGTCGGCAGCGGCGTCAGGGCGAAGCGCAGCGGGCCGTCGATGGTGACCACCCAGCCGCTCGAAGCCTCCATGGCGCTCTCGATCTCGCGCCGGTAGTCATTGGCGTTCAGGTGCCAGAGGAACAAGGCGCACACCGCGACCAGCGCCACCGTCAGCGCCAGCGCCACTTCGACCCAGCGGAACATGCGTCGGGTCATCCGCCTCATGACGGGCAGCCCAGCAGCTCGAGAACCCGGCGCGCCATCTCGTCGGGGCTGTGAACGATGTGCCGGGCGCCGGCCCGCTTCAGCTCCGCCGCCTCGTGAAAGCCCCAGGACACGCCGACCGCCACCACCCCGGCCCGCCGGGCCATCTCGATGTCCTGGGGGGAGTCGCCGACCACCACGGTATCGGCGGCGATGGCGCCGCTTTCCTCCTGGGCCCGGCACACCATGTCGGGATTGGGTTTGCCGAGACAGTGATCGGCGGTCTGGAGCGTGGAAAAATGGTCGGCAAGCATGTGATGTTCCAGCACCGTCGCCAGCCCCCGCCGCGACTTGCCGGTGGCGATGCCGAGAATCAGGCCGCTGTCGCGCAGATGGGTCAGGGCCTCCCGCATGCCCGGCACCAGCGGCTCGGCCGTGGGCTGATGAAACGGCGCCGGCTGATAATAGGCCGAGCGGTAAAGCCCGGCCAGCCGCTTGATCACCCAGTCCTCGGCCCCCGGCAGCAGCACCGCGATCATCTCGGTCGGCGCCAGCGCGGCGCAGCGCCGGACCGCCGCCGGATCGGGATCGCCCAGCCCCAAGGCCCGCCAGCCTCTGG
This sequence comes from uncultured Rhodospirillales bacterium, assembly GCA_903856295.1. Classification (GTDB taxonomy): domain Bacteria; phylum Pseudomonadota; class Alphaproteobacteria; order Azospirillales; family Azospirillaceae; genus BOG-933. The sequence goes on from CAIOBP010000146.1 coordinate 13,704, forward strand.
TCATGGCCGCGACAATGGCATGCAGACTGTCGACCAGCGTGCCATCACAGTCGAATACAACCAGACGACTTTTATGGGGCGGCTTTTCGTCAGGTTGGGAAACGGTTTCCACGTCCTCTTGCACCAACTTTGCGTTCCGGTTGGCTCTTGATGAGTCCGGCTACGGGACGCGCCCCGGTCCGTCCGGCCACCCTATCATGAAGCCGGGCCGCGCGTCCCGCCCGGCGTCCAGTGTTCCGTTGTGAATATTCCCATCCTCGGCTATCACACTCGGGCTCGCACAATCGGACTCGATGCCTCAGGAGACGGCCTATGCGGTGTAAAATTACCAGGATGGTCAGCCTGCTCGCAACCCTGGCCGCGACCGGCTGCGCCTGCCCCGCCGATTCCGAACGGGCGCTCTTCGATCGCTCGATCTCCGAGACCGCGGTCTTCAAGACATCGGCGGTGCTGCCGCTAACGCCGCTGAGCTACCCGGTCGAAGCGGCGAGCCTGACCAATTACGCGGCGCTGTGGGCGGAGGGCAAGGAAGGCCAGACCATTACCCTCGGCCGCGACACCTGGATCACCGTCGAACCCGAGGTGCAAAAGCTCTGCCGAGGCACCGCTCCCGACAAAGTCGCCGACACGCTGCATAAGCTGCTGGGACTGAAACCGGTGGCCAAGGGCGACGAGGCCGGCACGTTCGTGCTCATGACCATCCTCGGTCCGCAAACCACCGGCCCCGCCGGCATCGGCATTTTCCGCCCCTGCGCCGATCCCGACCCCAAGGCCGCCAGTTGCGGCAACACGCTCAAGGGTCCCGACGCCTATGTCAAATGGTTCGCCGAAAATTTGATCTCATCCTTCAAGGTCGATCCCAAGATCGACGACACCGGCTATCCCTGGACCCGCCTCGGCTACACCTATGACTGGGACCGGGCGGCGTCCAGCCCGCGCGGCGCCCAGGAATATGTCGCGCCCAAGGGCACCAAGGTGCAGATTCGCAAGATCGTCTCGCAGCAAGACTACTGCCGCTGACGGAGGGGGAACTCCACCGTGGCGAAACCCACCAGCCGATATGTCTGCCAAGCCTGCGGCGCCGCCTTTCCCAAGTGGGGCGGCAAGTGCGAGGCCTGCGGCGAGTGGAACAGTCTGGTCGAGGAGGCGGTGCCCGACCATCCGCCCGGACGGCCCCACCGCGCCGGCGCGCGCAAGATCGAGTTCGCCGATCTCGACGGCAAGCCCGAGCACGCGCCGCGCCGGCTCTCGGGCATCGCCGAGTTCGACCGGGTGGCCGGCGGCGGGCTGGTGCGCGGCTCGGTGATCCTGATCGGCGGCGATCCCGGCATCGGCAAGTCGACGCTGCTGCTCCAGGTGATGTGCCGGCTGGCCGTTGGCGCCCGCTGCGCCTACATCTCGGGCGAAGAGGCCATCGATCAGGTGCGGATGCGCGCCCAGCGCCTGGGCACCGCCGCCGCGCCGGTGCAACTGGCCGCCGCCACCAACGTCGCCGACATCGTGGCCACCCTGGACGCGGCCGGCGGCCCGGATTTCTGCGTCATCGACTCGATCCAGACCATGTATCTCGACGTGCTCGACAGCGCCCCCGGCACCGTCGCCCAAGTGCGCGCCAGCGCCCAGGAGCTGATCCGGGTGGCCAAACGCCGGGGCACGGTGATGCTGCTGGTCGGCCACGTCACCAAGGAAGGCGCCATCGCCGGCCCGCGCGTGCTCGAACACATGGTCGACACCGTGATGTATTTCGAGGGCGAGCGCGGCCACCAGTTCCGCATTCTGCGCGCGGTCAAGAACCGCTTCGGCCCGACCGACGAAATCGGCGTCTTCGAGATGACCGACAAGGGCCTCTCGGAAGTACCCAATCCCTCCGCCCTCTTCCTGGCCGAGCGCCGGGGCGATGTCTCGGGGGCGGCGGTGTTCGCCGGCATCGAGGGCACCCGGCCGGTGCTGGTGGAAATCCAGGCCCTGGTCGCGCCCTCGCCGCTCGGCACGCCGCGCCGGGCCGTGGTCGGCTGGGACGGCGCCCGCCTCGCCATGGTGCTGGCGGTGCTGGAAGCACGCTGCGGCATCACGGTCGGCCCCAACGATGTTTATCTCAATGTCGCGGGCGGATTGCGCATCGCCGAGCCCGCCGCCGATCTCGCGGTGGCCGCCGCCCTGATCTCGTCGCTGACCGGGGTGCCGGTGCCGGCCGACGCCGTGCTGTTCGGCGAAATCGGCCTTTCGGGCGAGGTGCGCGCGGTCAGCCACACCGATTTGCGCCTCAAGGAAGCGGCCAAGCTCGGCTTCGCCAGCGCCATGATGCCCCGCCGCCCCGGCCGCTCCAAAGGCGAGGACGCCATCCGCCTGCTCGAATTCGCCGAACTCGGCGACCTGCTGCCGCTGTTCCAGCAAAAGCAGGGCAAGCCGGTGGGACGGGGCTGAGCGAACGATGGCGCGCCACCACCGGTTTGCGCTATGATACCCCCTAGCGAGGGCGCCATGACCACGATCACCTTCGACCGGCTGACCTATCTCGAAACCCTCAAGGCTGCGGGCATTCCCGAAGCCCAGGCCCGCGCCCACGCGGTCGCCCTCGACGAGGCGCTGCGGGACTCGGTGGCGACCAGGGGTGATCTCGAGCTTTTGCGCGTCGATGTCGACCGCAAGCTGGAAGCCGCCAAGAGTGAGCTGATCAAATGGGTGGTCGGGGTCGCCTTCGCCCAGGGCGCTTTGATCCTGACGGTGCTCAAGCTGTTCCCCGGCGGCCACCCCTGAACAGCCCCGAAGGGCGACACCATGATGCCGGCTTGCCTCCCCGACCGTCTTGGCTTAAACGCTGGGTGCAGTGGGCCTTGATCAGGGAGAATCTCCGGTGAACCTAGTTGACATCTGCGTCATCGGCGTCGTCGCGTTTTCAGCGATTCTGGCGTTGATGCGCGGTCTGGTCAGCGAGGTGCTGTCGGTGGGCGGCTGGGTCGGCGCGGCGCTGACCACGCTTTATGCCTTCCCGCGCCTCCAGCCTTACATGCGCGCCCACGTCGAGCCGGCGATGCTGGCCGACGGCATGAGCATCGTCGGAGTGTTCGTGCTGTCGCTGGTGATCTTTTCGGTGATCGCCCACGAGATTTCCAGCGGCGTCCGGGGCTCAGCGCTCAGCGCCGTCGATCGCTCGCTCGGGCTGGTGTTCGGCATCGCGCGCGGCGCGCTGCTGGTCTGCCTGGCCTGGATGCTGGTGGCTTGGCTGGTGCCGCCACCCGATCAGCCTCAGTGGCTGCGCGAGGCCAAGACCCGCCCCTTCGCCGAAACCGGCGCCGCTTGGCTTCAGACGCTGGTGCCCGCCCAGGTGCGCAACGACGCCGCCACCCAGCTCGACGCCGCCGCCGCCAAGGCCCGGCAGTCTCTGCAGGACGCCGAGGCCCTGCGCCGCCTGACCGCGCCGAAGCCCGAAACGCCCCAGACCGGCCAACCGGCCGCCAGCGGCGCCTACAAGAAGCAGGATCGTGGGGAACTCGACCGCCTGATCCAGAATACCAAGTGAGGCTGGCGCGCGAACACGTGTGACAGGCGTGTTACTGGTTTGCTATGACCTATATCAGTGGATGAGTTGAGCGCCCGCCCGAGGCCGAGGACATACCCCCATGTTAACCACCGATCCCTTCGACGCCGACACCCTGCACGAGGAATGCGGAGTTTTCGGTGTGTTCGGCCATCCCGAAGCGGCCAAGCTTACCGCGCTGGGGCTGCACGCCCTTCAGCACCGGGGCCAGGAGGCAGCGGGAATCGTCGCCTACGACGGTGAGCAGTTCCATAGCCACCGCGGCCTGGGCCACGTCGCCCGCACCTTCAACGATCGCGAGGAAATGCGCCGGCTCCAGGGCGACAGTTCCATCGGCCATGTCCGCTACGCCACCAGCGGCGTCACCGTGATGCGCAACGTCCAGCCGCTGTTCGTCGAACTGGAGTGCGGCGGCTTCTCGATCGCCCACAATGGCAATCTGACCAACGCCCTGCAATTGCGCCGGCAACTGGTGCGGCGCGGCTGCCTCTTTCAGTCCACCACCGACACCGAGGTGATCGTCCATCTGATGGCCACCGCGCGCGGTGGCTCGGTGATCGACCGCATGGTCGAGGCGCTGCGGCAGATCGAGGGCGCGTTTTCCCTGGTCGCCCTGACCGACAACGCCCTGATCGGCGTGCGCGACGCGCTCGGGGTGCGGCCGCTGGTGCTGGGCCGGATGGAAGGCGGCGCCCACGTCTTCGCCTCCGAGTCCTGCGCCCTCGACATCATCGGCGCCGAGATGGTGCGCGACGTCGCGCCCGGCGAACTGCTGGTGGTCGACACCGCCGGCGTCCACAGCGTCCGGCCGTTCCAGCCGGCCTCCTCGCGGTTCTGCCTGTTCGAATATATTTACTTCGCCCGCCCCGACAGCGTGATGGACGGCCGCTCGGTCTACTCGATCCGCCAGCGCATCGGCCGGGAGTTGGCGCGCGAAGCCGGGGTCGCCGCCGATCTGGTGGTGCCGGTTCCCGACAGCGGCGTCCCCGCCGCCATCGGCTACGCCGCCGAAAGCGGCCTGCCCTTCGAACTGGGCATCATCCGCAACCATTATGTCGGCCGCACCTTCATCGAGCCCAGCCAGTCGATCCGCGCCCTCGGGGTCAAGCGCAAGCACAACCCCAACCGCAGCATCATCGAAGGCAAGCGGGTGGTGCTGATCGACGACTCGATCGTGCGCGGCACCACCTCCAAGAAAATCGTCGAAATGATGCGCAATGCCGGAGCCGCCGAGGTTCACATGCGCATTTCCAGCCCGCCGACCGCCCATTCCTGCTTTTACGGCATCGACACCCCCCAGGAAGACAAGCTGCTGGCCCACGCCATGACCGTCGACGAAATGGCCGCCTACATCAGCGCCGACAGTCTGGCCTTCGTCTCGATCGACGGGCTCTATCGCGCCACCGGCATCACCGAGGGCCGCGACGCGCAGGTGCCGCAATTCTGCGACGCCTGCTTCACCGGCGATTACCCGATCGCGCTCACCGACCGTGACGCCTTCACCAACAACGGCGAACTCCCCCTGTGGGCGGCCCGCGCCTGATCCTTTCCGGAAACGACGTCATGACATCACCCGCCCCCATCAGCGGCCGGCTCGCCGGACGGATCGCCCTCATCACCGGAGCCTCGCGCGGCATCGGCGCCGCGGTGGCCCGGCGCTTCGCCGCCGAGGGCGCGGAGGTCGTGCTCACCGCCCGCACCGTCGGCGCCCTTGAAGAGGTTGACGATGAAATCAGAGCCGCCGGCGGGCTGCCGGCGACCCTGATCCCCCTCGACCTGATGAACCTCGACGAGGTCGACAAGCTAGGGCCGGCGCTGCACCAGCGCTTCGGCCGGCTCGACATCCTGGTCGGCAATGCCGGGACCCTCGGCGCGCTGGCCCCGGTCGCCTATTCCGACCCGAAAATCCTCCAGCGGGTGATGACCATCAACGTCATGGCCAATTACCGGCTGATCCGCACCCTGGACCCGCTGCTGCGCCAGTCCGACGCCGGACGGGCGATCTTCGTCACCGATATCATGGAAGGCGAAAGCGTGCCGTTCTGGGGCCTTTACGCCGCCAGCAAAATCGCGCTCGAAACCATGGTCCGCGCCTATGCCGCCGAAATCACCCGGCCCGAGCTGCGGGTCAACCTGATCTATCCGGGAGTGGTCGGCACCGCGCTGCGCGCCAAGGCGTTTCCGGGGGAGGACCAGACCGCGCTGCCCCGGCCCGAGGACGTCACCGGAACCTTCCTCGACCTTGCCGATCCGGCCTGCGCCCGTCATGGCGAAACCGTTCGCGCCCGGCCGCGTCGCGGTTAGGCCGTGCACTGGCTGGCCCGAGCATGTTATAAGTCCCTCACGCGGTTATGATCGTGGGATGGTGGTGTGAGATGGCTGGGGTGCGACTGTTTCTTCTGGCCGGTGTGTTCTTCTGCCTTGCCGGATGCGGAACCTTCACGCGCGGGTTCTCCCAGGATTTCGCCATCACCACCGTGCCGCCGGGGGCGACGGTCTCCCTGTCCGACGGCCAGACCTGCGTTTCCCCCTGCAAGCTCACGGTCGAGCGGGTGTCGAGCCTCAAGGTCAAGGCGACGAAAGCCGGCTGCCGCGACGCGGTGCGGGATGTTCCGGCGAACTATCCCGATGGCGGCACCACCCTGCTCAGCCTGATCGACTACCAGACCGGCAGCGCCGCCGAGCACCTGCCGAACCCGGTGGCGATCGCCCTGTCCTGCGGCCCCGGCGGCACGGTTGAACTCGATCCCTACAACGATAAGAGCGTGTCCCTGCTCCAGAGCGGCAACAATGAGCCAAACGCCGCCCTGACGCCCTACGAAGCTCAGACGCCCTACGAAGACGATATTTTCGCGACGAAGCGCGACCAGCCTGCCGCAAAGCCCCTGCCCCGGCCGTAGCCCCGCTCGCGCCGCTGTAACGGCCTCCCTCCACGAACTCCAAGGCGGCGCCATGTCCAAGAAGTCTCGCCCGGAGACCGAGAAGGCCAAAGTAAACACAAACGCCAAGCCGGAAAGCGCGCAAAACAGCGGGTTGATGGGGTTTCTCGAAGAGTTGCTGGGCAGCAAGGCGCCGATCCAGATTCCCGGCAAGCTGCGCTTCCTGATGGCCAAGTTCAGTCACTGGCTGGTGATGGGCATGATGGTGCTGGTGCTGCCCGGCCAACTGATCTCCCTCGGCATGCGCGCGGCCATGCTGCCCTTCGCCAGCATGGCCGGTACCGACAGCAGTCTGAAGCTGGCCTTCGCCCTGGCGACGCTGCTGTTTCTGATCGTCATCCTGATCATGGCCCTGCCCGGCCTCCAGGGCCGCAAGGTGGTCGGCTGGCAATTGCTGATGCTGGCCAACGGCATCAACATGGCCTACGGTCTGCTCACCGGCAGCGTCGTCGGCCCGATCCTGGGCGCGCTGATCTGGCTTTACGTGCTGTTCCAGTTGCGGCGCTATTATATGTGATGACACACGTCAAGTATGTGTAATGACACACGTCAAGCCGAAGCTCCTGCCCGCCCTTGCGCTTGCCCTGATGGTGATCACCACCCCGACAGGCCCTGGGGCGTGGGCGCAATCCCAGCCATCCCCGCCGACCGCGACCAGCCCCCATGCATCGCCCGTGCTCACGATCGGGCTGGTGGTTGGCGGTGCCATCCTTGGCCGGTTCCTCGCTCAGCGTTACCTCAGCGACTGGCGTCTCGTCCAATGGCTCGGGTGGCGGGCCGGGGCAAGCCTTGGCGCTGAAGCGGCCGGTCTGGCGGCCGCTCTTTGATCGCATCACCGGCATGCTCCGCCCCGGTTGACAGCGGCGACGCGGCCCGCCCTCGAAAAATTACGCCCGCCTTGATGCTCGTCAAAGCCCGCGCCGCCCTCCAGGTCGATAAAGAAGCCGCCGGACCCGACGGCGTTCCGGCCATCGAAGGAACAGGGTGCGCATGGCCAACACCAACCGAGTTAACACGAGCTTGATCATCCTGGCGTCGCCGTTCCGGCTCTTCTTTCTGCTGGCCGGGGGCTATGCGGTGGGGGCGATGGTGCCGTGGCTTGCCCTGCTGACCGGCCATTCCGCTTGGCAGGGGCCGATGGCTCCCGCGGTCTGGCACGGCCACGAAATGATCTTCGGCTACACGGTGGCGGTCATGGCCGGCTTTTTGCTGACCGCGGTCGCCGACTGGACCCAAACCGCAGCCTGTTCCGGCCGGTATCTCGCCATCCTTGGCCTGATCTGGTTGCTGGGCCGGTTGGGAATGGCCCTGCCTCTCTCGCCCTGGCTGGCCATGGCTGCCGATCTGCTGTTTCTGCCCGCTCTCATCGTCGCGGTGGCGATCCCCCTGATTCGAACCGGCAATCGGCGGCAGACCTTGCTGTTGGCGGCGTTGGCCGCCCTTGCGCTGGCCAATGCCGCCATTCACCTGGAAAGCCTCGGAATCATTGACGGCAACAGCGCCGCCATCCTTACCGTGACCGTCGATCTGGTGATGATTCCCATCGGAGTGATTGGGGGCCGGATCATCCCCGCCTTCACAGGCAATGTCCTCCGGCGCCGGGGCGAGACCGACTTGCCGCGAACGCGGCCGTGGCTCGAGCGCATCGCCGTGCCGTCGCTGTTCCTGGTCGCCATCCTTGATGTCGTGCCGGCGCAGAGCGGCGCTCTGGCGCTGGCGGCCCTGACGGCGGGCGGTTTGCACGCGGTGCGTCTTTCGGGCTGGTGCGGGCGGCGAACGCTCGATCAGCCGATCCTCGCCGTGCTCCATCTCAGCTACGCTTGGCTGGTGCTCGGACTGTGGCTCAAGGCGCTGTCGGCTCTGACCCCGGTGCTGCCGCCAGCGGCCGCTCTGCATGCCCTCACCATCGGCACCGTTGGCACCCTCACCATCGGCGTCATGACCCGGGTCTCGCGCGGTCATACCGGACGGGTGATCACGGCCGGCCCCTTGGCTATTGCCGCCTACTGGCTGATCACCGCCGCCGCCCTGGCGCGGGTGGCCGGGCCGGCCCTGTGGCCGGAGGCGACCAGCGAGGCGCTACAGCTGGCGGGCGGATGCTGGCTAGCCGCCTTCGCCGCTTTTCTCGCCGATCAGGTGGGCATCCTGACCCATCCTCGCATCGACGGCCGGCCGGGCTGACACCGGAGCCCCAAACCGTCCTGTCACATTCCGGCGCGGGCAACGCGGGAATATGCTGGAATCTGCCGGAAACAGTGGGCATAACGCGGGCTGCTACGCCGAGCATCCCGGCTGCCTTTCACCAACTCGTTGGTGCAAAAGGCCTCGGCACTGCTGGAAAGTTGCAAAAAGGGTATGCCTTAGCTCATTCGGTAGAGCACCTGATTCGTAATAAGTTGCGCTGGCTGCGGCCCTCCAAAATACAGGGCAAATTTTCCTGAAGAATCAATGAGATAGCGGATACCTACGTGCAGTTTTGCTGCGGGCGTTCCCGGCGTCCTGCCGTCTTCCGACGGCAACCCAAATTTCGGGCCCCGAAGGGGTCCTGCAAGGTCAGATTGCACCCGACAGGGCCGTTTGCCGCTGGTTTTGCGTTTGCGCGCCCAGTCGAAGGTCCAACGCACAGCCGCTCGGTCAGTGCGTCGTCTCCCCGAAGATGTCGGGCAGCGCCTTGGCATCAAGGAAACGATCCGTCCACTCGTCAAGCTGAGCGCTGCTGGCGGAACGGATGCGACCTTCAGCCTCGTCCGTGAGCATAAAGCTCCGACGAAGCAAGCGGACAAGGACATCCGCCTTCCCCCTGGCTTCACCCTCGGCGATCAACTGCCGTCTCCATTCTTGCGCGCGCGTTGCCAGCATATTCCTGACCTCCAGCAAATCGTCGGGCACTCGGATACCACCACTGCCCTCGACCGTGCCCGCGGCCTGGGCGATGATCTCGGTGAACAGGCTACACAACTCATCGTAACCCGGGTGCTGCCGGAACCAGCCGACCACCTCGTCGACCAAATCGACCAAGCCGTCGAGAAGGTGGCAGTGCTCCAGCCTGAACAGCAGCGCCGCCAGCGTCTTCCGCCGCGACAGATCATCGCTCGGAAACGCCCCCTCGTCCAAGAGATAATAGCGCGCTCGCGGCTGCCAGGGCCAGAGCGGAGAATCGTGGGGCAAGGCGACGAGGCCGGCGGTGTCTCGGGGAGCGTTCCAGCGAGCATCGCCGTTGTAGAGGACGATGGTTATCACGGGCGGCAGTCGGTCGCCGGGGCCGAGCCTCTGCTCCTTGATGACGTGCTGCCAGAGCAGGCCGGTGTAGACCTGGGTCCGGGTCGCCATCCACCAGTCGACGGTCGATTGGAATTCGAGCAAGACGTGGAGCAGGACGTCGGTGCCACCGAGCGTCGGCAGGCGCCAGATCAGGTCGCCCTCGCGGCGCTTGCCCCGGCGGGAGTGGAACTTGGCGTTGACGCGCTCCATGCGGGCGAAGTCAAGGCCGAGCGCCATGGCCTCGGGCACGAAGTCGCGGACAAGCTGCTCGATCATGATTGGGTGCGAGAACAGCCGGTGGTAGATCGAGTCCTGGTCCGCTCGGTTCCCCGAAGGGCGCTTGGGGGTGCTCATCGGCGGCCCTGCGCTGTTGTCTCTGGACCGTGCGGCGCAGGATGGCTCGGGGCGGCGGCGCTGTCCAGGGCTTGGCAAGCCTCGCCTTCAGAGCCCTCCTGAGTTGTGACATGGGAGGGGTTTTCCAAAGTTATTCCAACCGTGCTTTGCATATTGGTCATAGGCGCTGTCAGCATGGACAGCAGCAGCTTCTGGCTGAAAAAGGCACTGAGACCGACGGCGAAGGGCAAGGCCTCAATGTATAGCGGCACCGCCGACGGGTTAATGATCGCATCAAACGGCCTTTTCGTAAGGATGTCCAAGACCCAAGCCCCGCTGGCAATCAGCCAAGGCATTCCCCAAATGCCGATGACCGCCCTGCCCTCGCAGCCAAGCACCTCTGCCCGAACCGCCGCGTCAAGTTGTTCGCTCCGCGCCACGACCTTAATCAGGTCTGCGGCTGAAGCTGTCGGCCAAATGCTGATCGTCATCCAGAACCACGTCAGCACTATCTGTGTTCCCGGCATGCCGTGCAGGGCCTCGATCAGGATACTTGACACACCACAGGCCCCCACCGCCCAGCAACCCAGGGCCGTTTCTTGGACGCGGGGCAAAGCCCACAGGCCGCAGGTATCGAGACGGCCAGGACAGGTAACGAGTTGCCGAAGTAGCCAAACAGCAGGCACAATGGAGAGATAGGCGAAGATATTGCCATAGCCTGGAATATTACCGAAATGATGGTGGCATCCCCACCAAGCGATCCCTCCCACGGCCACCGTCGTCGCCGTGGCCATTAGTTGCTTGGAGTCCAACCGACCCGTCACGACCGCAGCCCAAGAGGCGCCCGCCAACCCGACCAAAACCGTGTCGGGAACGTGGCCCAAAAAAGGGCACCACAGAATCCAGCAAGCGGCGGCCTGACCCAAAATGAGGTAAGCCCAGACGAACAAGCTATCCCATGGAGGTTCGGGCTCCCGGACTGTGGGAGGCACCGGCTCCAAAGTATCAGGATAAGCGAGCATTGCCTGCCCTTCGCTTCATTGGCAAAATGATGCTTAAATTTCTACCGGGTGCCGGTGAGGCAGTTCTTGTTGACCTTGATATCGATGCCGATACTCCGCTTATCACCGATCGTCTTGTTATCGGAGCAATCGTTTGCTTCAAGTGCGTTATAATATGGCCCGCCATTAATGTCGACCCGCACAATCTGAAGCAACACGTCATCATTAATGACAGCCGTGACGTTACCGCAATAGCCACCAGCACTGGTCCATTTGCGGACGCAAACATAGTTGCCGCTAGAGACGGCGCGCAACCGCTCGGGGGCACCGGCATGATCGTGGCACACTTGCTCGAAATCGGGTGGCCAGGACACGGCTCCGGCGGCGTCGATCAAGACAGTCTGACCGCACCGCTTTTCCACATGAGCGATGACGGCGCCGTGGCGGTCAACGCCGACAGCAAGACCGTCGATTTTCCCCGTCTTGACCTCGCCGTCCCTGAACTCGCAACTCTGAAGCAAGGGATAAAAAAGATCGAGAATAACGCGCCCCGTATGATCGATGCACCGATTCGGCCAGACTTTGGTGAAGCCACCCATGAAGGTATCCGGCATGGTGGGGAACTGCGGCTCGATCACCATTCGACCGGTATGGTCGATGAAACCGTATTTTCCGTTGTAGTTAAGCTCAACACCGGCCAAGCCTTCGGAAAACATCCCCACAGCGGTGAAAATCGGCTCGATCGCGAAATGCCCGGACTTATCGATGAAGCCAAAACGGTGGGCAACCTCGATCTTTGCCAGACCATCCGAAAAGGCCCACACGGAATCGAACTTCGGCTCAATCACCAACTGGCCGGACGTATCGATAAAGCCGACCTTTTTGTCGATGGTGACCCGGGCGAGACCATCGAAAAATTGATCAACCCAATCGAAGCGAGGTTCTATCACAATCTTCCCGGTCGGATCGATGAAGCCTTCCTTACCGTTTAACTTGAAGCTGGTCAAACCATTCCGGAAAATCCATACTGATTCGTAGGATGGAGTTACGATCTCCCGCCCGTCCCGGTCGATGACACCCCACTTGCCTTGAAGTTCAACTGCGGCGCGCCCCTCGCGGAAGCCGCGAAGAGTATCGTATTTCGGTGCCACGATTTCCCGCCCGCTACCATCGATCAGACCCCATTTGCCATGAGCCTTGACCTCGATTCGGTCCTCGTCGGAAAAGTTAAGGTCATCGTGTTTCGGTTCGACTACAAAATGCCCGGAATTGTCGATCAGTCCCTTCTTCTTGCCAACAGTGGCGATGAAGAGATGCTGGTTAAAGGAAGAACCCGAAATAAAGTCGATCTCCGGCCTGCTCAGAATATGCTCCGCCCGGTCGATCAGGACGTATTTGCCGTTGAGCTTGACGACAGCCGTCTGTTCGGAAACGTTGTGAATATCCTCGTATTTCGGATCAAACAGCAGATGGCCATAAACATCCATGGCCCCGGCCCCTTTGTCCGTCTCTACCAAGTAATAGCCATCGTAATACAATGCGTTGGTGTATTGCGGCGCGACGACGGTGCGGCCAGCGCCGTCGATGAAACCATAACTGAACTTGCCGCAACAGCCGTACCATTGCGGATAAACCGTTCTCCGACCGCTGGTCTGGTCAGGCTCGGTGGCGATGGCCGGAAAAGACAAAGGCCGTGCAAGTTTTTTTCTGTAAATTCGCGCAGAAGACGACTTGATTCGAGGCGGGTAGTTACGCCGCCAGATTTATGTATATCTTACCAGTCATCCAGTCCTCATCGACCTCTGCGAGCAATGCTGAAACCAAGC
>CAIOBP010000147.1 GCA_903856295.1 uncultured Rhodospirillales bacterium
GGTTTAGATTTGATTGCAGGAAAGAAGGTGGTAGTCTCGGAACGTGCTCCACCCGCTACGCGGCTGATCGGCACTCAGGCACCCGGCGGGACTCTCTCTTAACTCCGCCCCACCGCTGTCCAAACAGCGGGGTCCACCTCAGTCGGCCGGACGGATGTCCAGTATCTCCGACACCTCGGCGTGGCGTTTGATGATGGTGTTGACGACGCGCTGATTGGGTGTGCCGGGTGGAGCTACCGGCATTCGCCCACCAAAGATCAGCGGAAGCCACTCCATCGGTTGGAGCGCCGCCGGCCCGGCGACAACGGCGGCGATCAGGCCGTCGATCGCGCTGACGCCGACGAAGCCGGCGCTGCCATCGCCGCGCAGGATTTCATCGAGTTCGTCGTAGCCGTAGACCCACTCGGTCATGCCGCCCGCGCCTCCGGTGCGGATGCGGCGTCGCGTTCGGCCTTCCAGGCCCAAGGCAGCAGCCGGTCGAGGTCGTTGGCCTTGACCTCGCCGGAAACGAGGCGCTCGAGGACATCGGCGAGGTAGGTGAAGGGGTCGAGGCCGTTCAGCTTCGCCGAGTTGATCAGCGAGGCGAGGATGGCCCAGCTCTGGCCGCCGGCCGACGACCCCGCGAACAGGGCGTTCTTCCGTCCCAGCGAGATCGGCCGCATGGTCCGCTCGACGGTGTTGGTATCGACTTCGATCCGGCCGTCATCGAGAAAGGCGACCAGCCCGTCCCAGTGCCCGAGCGTGTAGCGGATGGCCCCCGCCAAGGACGACTTGCGGGAAATCTCCGCCAGCACCACCATGAGCCGCGTCTTCAGCGCGTCCATGATCGGCTTTGCCTCGGCCTGGCGAACGCTCAGGCGGACATCGGCCGTCTGGCCGCGAACCCGGTCCTCGATGGCATAGACCTCGCCGATGCGCGCGATGATCTCGGCCGCGATCTCGGAGTTCGTGGTCTTGACTACCGCCACGAACTTGCGGCGCGCGTGGCTCAGACAAAAAACGAGTCGGATCGGCGCCCCCTTCCGGCGGCGCACGAGCTTCTTGTAGGCGGCGTAACCGTCCACCTGGAGAATGCCGGTGAAGCCGACGAGCTGGCTTTCGACCGCCTCCGTGTCGCGCCCTTCGGCAAAGACGTAGCCAACCGCCGGCATGGCCGGCCCTTGCCAGGGGCGGTCATCGACCGCCTGGGACCATAGCTGGCAAACCTTGGTGCGCCCCCGTCCGGGGTCGAGCCGGGGTAAGGGCGTCTCGTCGCAAAACACCCTCGGTTGCGACCGAATGTAGAAGAGGAGGCGCAGATACAACAGTTCAAGCCACCAGGCCGCCCGCTGAACCCAGAAGGCCAGGGTCGCCCGGTCGAGAACGAGGCCCTGGCCGGCGAACATCTGGGCCTGCCGATAGAGAGGAAGGTGCCAGGCGAACTTCGCCGTCACCACGTAGGCGACGAGCGCGGTCGAGGCCATGCCGCCGTCCACGATGCGCGGCATGGCCTTAGCCTGAACGACCGCCCCTTCACAGCTCCGGCAGCCGTACTTCGGCCGGATGGTCCGGAGCACGCGCAGGATGGCGGGGATCACGTCCAGAACCTCGGAGATATCTTCACCGATTTTATGCAGGAGTCCGGCGCAGCAGGGGCAGGTCGTCGTCTTCGGTTCGAGCGTCGTCACGATCCGCGGAAGGTGCCGGGGCAGCGCGCCGACATTACGCTTGGCTGGCCGACAGGTGCGCGGCTTCTTGGGGGCCGCGCCCACTCCGTTGTCGTTCGCCACCGGCGTCGCCTCGGTGGCGAGATCGCCGAGATCGAGAATGCCCTGATCGGGATTGATCGCCGCCGCCTTCTCCGACTTCGCGCCGAAGATGACGCCCTGCAGGGCTTTCACCGTTTCCCGCAGCCGGGCATTATCGGCAGCGAGATCGAGGACCATCCGAGCCAGAATGGCAGGGTCGCGAGGAAGCTGTTCGGGGGTCAGCGGCATGGCTTGGATTGTACCCGAAAAACCCCTAAACTGACAGCAGAATCAATGCAATCACCCTGCACTAATGGGCCTGCGAACCACCCGCGGTGTAGCCTTGGCCCACTCCAAACCGTCAAGCAGCAGAGCGAATTGCGCCGAACTGAGACGGACCGCGCCGTCACGGATTGGCGGCCAGTGGAAGCGGCCCTCCTCAAGCCACTTCGTTGCCAGGATGACCCCTGTGCCATCCCAAACCACCAGCTTTAACCGGTCCAGTCTTTTCGAGCGGAAAATGAAGACGTCCCCGCAATAGGGATCGGCCTTCAAAGCCGACGCCACGAGGGCCACCAGGCCATGCATGCCTTTGCGGAAATCGACCGGTTGCGCCGCCACCACGACCCTGAGGCTGTGAATGCTGACGAGGACCCGGAGCTAAACGCCGGAGTGGGGTTGTCCTGGTAGTTCCCAGAGGGGGCCCGCGCGCGCGGCGAAGTCCCCTCACGAGCTACGTAGCGGCGCGCGCGGGAAGTATCTGTGAACCCACCAGGGCAACCCGCCATCACCTGCTGACAACTGATGCCTTGGAGCTGTAGGA
>CAIOBP010000148.1 GCA_903856295.1 uncultured Rhodospirillales bacterium
GCTTGGTTTCAGCATTGCTCGCAGAGGTCGATGAGGACTGGATGACTGGTAAGATATACATAAATCTGGCGGCGTAACTACCCGCCTCGAATCAAGTCGTCTTCTGCGCGAATTTACAGAAAAAAACTTGCACGGCCTCGGGATTCTTCGTCCAGAGTGTCGGTGATGTGCTCGACCAGTGCCATTTGCTCCGCGGCGACAACCTTCTGGAAGCCGCTGCTGACTTCTTCCGCGACATCGTGCGCCAGCAGCCAGATCGCCCCGACGAACAGGGCGATGCACACCGCCACCATTTTTGTCTTGAGGTCGAAGGGCCAGAACTTAATGCGCGCGTCGTCCATCAACCAAATCCGCTCATGCCACGTTTCCAGGGGCGGCCGATCCGCCTCCGGAACCCGCTGGCATGGTACAGTAGGAGTTCGGCTTTTTGAATGCGCAATGGTCCGTAATAGTCTAATATACGGGCGTTGCCGCACAATAAGGTTGAGCTTTCGGGCCGAAGACCGGGCTGTGGGCGCCGGAAGGCGCCATTCACGGCAAAAGCTGCGGCAATCGGACGCAGGGCTAGCTGACAAAGCCCTGCCGGTCATGGTACCTCTTTGCCGGCTTTGCAAGGCGCTGTCGAAGTCTGCTGCGGGTGCGTGAGGACGTGATGCGACGGCTTTCGGTAAGACTGGCGGTGGTCCTGACACTGGCCCTGGCCGGTGCGCTGCCCGCGGGCGCCAGGGCCGAGGATCACGGCAAGCCGCCGGACAAGGGTGGCGAGGCCCACGGCGACGCCCATGGGGAGGCCAAGAAACCCGAAAAGGGCGGCGACGCTCACGGCGACGGCAAGGATGCCGCGCCGGTCTCGCTCGGCATGTATTATCAAGTGCCCGAACTGATGGCCAACCTCAGCTCCAGCACCAAGAAGCCGATTTATCTCAAGATGACGATCAGTCTTCAGATGGCCAAGGAGAGCGACCGGGCGCAGCTCGATATCCGCGTGCCTCTGTTGATCGATGGCTTTCAGAACTATCTGCGCGAACTCAGCCCCGAAGACTTGAACGGCTCGATGGGCATCTACCGGTTGCGCGAGGAACTGCTGGTCCGGGCCTCGACCATCGCCCTGCCGATCGAGATCAAGGACGTGCTGTTCAAGGAAGTGCTGGTGCGCTAGCGCGGCGTTACGCTCCAAGCCGCATCCGCCGCTTCGCGGCTCGCCCTACCGTCCCCGCGCCCGGTCGACGGTGTTGATCGCCGGGGTCGCGCGCAGGGCTGCCATGATATTGGTCAGATGCTTGGCGTCCTTGACGTCGATATCGATCAGCATCTCGAAGTAATCCTGACTGCGGCTGACGATCTTGAGATTGGTGATATTGCCGCCATTCTTGCCGATCACGGTGGAGAGCGAGCCGAGCGACCCCGGTTCGTTGGCTACCACCAGATTGATCCGGCCGACATGGTCCTCGGGACGGTTGGGCCCGACATCCCAGGCGACGTCGATCCAGCGTTCCGGCGAGTCGCTGAAGCTCTCCAGAGTTTCGCAATCGATGGTGTGGATGGTCACGCCCTTGCCGGTGGTGACGATGCCGACGATGCGGTCGCCGGGCAGCGGGTGACAGCAGCGGGCATAGTGGACCGCCATGCCGGGAATCAGGCCCCGGATCGGCAGCGGGTGGTCCTTGCCCTTCGGTTTGGGCTTGGCGGCGCGGCTTTGCGCGGCCTGGGTCACCGCCTTGTCGCGATTTTCCTTGGCATCCTTGGTGTTGGCATCCTCGGCCGCCTTGTGGCCGGGGAAGACCGCGTGAAAAACCTCGCGCTGAGAGTGCAGGCCGGCACCGACATTGGCAAAGAGATCGTCGACGGTGGCGGCCTGGAAAATCTTGACCACTCCTTCGACCGCCTTGTCGGAAAACTCATAGCCCTCCTGGCGGAAAGTCTTTTGCAGCAGCGCCCGACCCAGCTGAATGTATTGCGCCCGCTGCTGGCTGCGCAGGAACTTACGGATCCGCGCCTTGGCCTTGCCGGTGACCACGAAGCGTTCCCAGGCCGGCGACGGCGTCTGGGATTTCGAGGTGACGATTTCAACCTGATCGCCGTTTTGCAACTGGGTGCGCAACGGCAACATCCGGCCATTGATCTTGGAGCCGACGCAGCGATCGCCGACCACCGAATGCACGGCATAGGCGAAATCCACCGGCGTGGCACCACGCGGCAGGCTGATCAGGTCGCCCTTGGGGGTGAAGCAGAACACCTGATCCTGGAACAGCTCCAGCTTGGTGTGCTCCAGAAATTCCTCGGGCCGCTGGGCGTGCTCGACGATATCCAGCAGCTTTTGCAACCACTGATATTCGCGGGCATCGGAGCGGGGCTGGCCCTGTTTGTAGGCCCAGTGGGCGGCGACGCCCAGTTCCGCCACCTCGTGCATGTCGGCGGTGCGGATTTGAATCTCGATGCGCTGGCGGTCGGGGCCGATGACGCCGGTATGCAAGCTCTTGTAGCCGTTGGGCTTGGGTGTCGAGATGTAGTCCTTGAACCGCCCCGGCACCACCGGATAGCTGGCGTGGATGATCCCCAACGCCTGGTAGCACTCGCCGATACCGTCGACGATGATCCGGAAGGCCATGATGTCGGAGAGTTGCTCGAACGAGACGCTCTTGTGTTCCAGCTTGCGCCAGATCGAATACACGCTCTTTTCCCGTCCGAAGACCCGGGCCGTGGGCAGGCCCTGCTCGGCCAGGGTCTTGCTCAGTTCCTCGACCACCCGCCCGACCCGGCTGCCGCCCTCGGAGCGCAGGCGGGCGAGCTGGGTCAGGATCGAATCCCGGGCCTCGGGGTTGAGTTCGGTGAAGGACAGGTCCTCGAGTTCATCCTTCCAGCGCTGAATGCCGATCCGCTCGGCCAGCGGCGCGTAGATTTCCAAGGTCTCGCGGGCGATGCGGCGGCGCTTGTCGGGATTCTTGAGATAATGCAGGGTGCGCATGTTGTGCAGCCGGTCGGCGAGCTTGACCAGCAGCACCCGGATATCTTCCGACATGGCCAGCACCAGCTTGCGGAAGTTCTCCGCCTGCTTGGTCTGGTCCGATTGCAACTCGATGCGCGACAGCTTGGTGACGCCATCGACCAACCGGCCGATCTCGGGGCCGAACATCCGTTCGACGTCCTCGAGGGTGGCGACGGTGTCCTCGACGGTGTCGTGCAGCAACCCGGTGACGATCGAGGCGGTGTCGAGCTTCATCTGGGTCAGGATGCCCGCGACCTCGACCGGATGGGCGAAATAGGGGTCGCCGCTGGCGCGCAACTGCGAGCCGTGGCACTTCAGGGAATAGACATAGGCGCGGTTGAGGACATCCTCGTCGGCGGACGGGTCATAAGCCTTGACGCGCTCGACCAATTCGTACTGCCGGATCATGGCTGCCAGCCCCAGGTTCCCATGTTCGGTCAATTACTCACGGGTTTTAAGAAATATTAGTCAAATCAGATATCTGTCCAGTGCGACCACTGCGCAAGCCGCCGCATAATGACAGGATGGCCGAAGCCATGCCAGCCCTAACAATACACTCTGTGGTGTGGGCGCTCTGTGGCTTGGCGGCTGCCCGTGTCTGGCGGCGTATCCCGGTGGGCCCCACGAAGGCCAGCGGGACCGGCACGGGGAAAGCCGCGCCGGGCGGCGTCGATCACTGTCTCGTTCGGCTGGGTCTCGTTCGGCTGGGTCTAGTTCAGCTGGTAACAGCGGCTGATGCCATTAAGGTAGTCGGCCATTTTCCGGTCGTGGGTCACGATATGGGAGGTCAGCCATTCATCGACAAAGCCGCAGGTCCTGAAGAAGACATCGACCATCCGCCGTTCATGCATCGCGGTCAGTTCGGATATCCTCTGGAAGAATATCATGTGCGACTCTATGTGCTCCCTATGATGAGGATATTTCATTGAGTGCATCAGATCTTCTTCAAGGGTGAAGTGATCCCGTGCGTAGTCGGCCAGGGCGCACAGGGTATCATTGATCATTTCCTGCGAAGACTCGCACTTTTCCGTGTCCCGGAGATACAAGGCCCGGGCGAACATGCTTTTGTGTTGCCGATCGATTTCGGTGTGGCCGGTTATCAGCGCGTCATCCCAAACGGGGTGATTGTGCGGGGAGCGCTTGTCATCGATGACATCGGATATTTTCGACAACGACAGAATACGCTCGACCTGACCGTGGGGATTCTCCACAAACAGAGAGCCGCCAACACTGCGCGCCCGATCAGCCAGAATAACAATCATGCCGATCCCTGTGGAGTCAATAAAGGAAACCTCTTCAAGATCGAGGATGACCGTCGGCATATCCTTGCTGGAGATGCGCCGGTTCATCTCCAATATCTGCTCTCCATCCTGATATGTCATGCGACCCGCCAAGCGCAGCCGCAAAGCCGACTCTTGATCAAAGCATTCGATGGCGACCATGGCTCGGCTTCCTTATACCGCAGAGCGGGATATCTCAGAGCATCCCGAAAGGCAATTGCAGCAACCGATACGATACATGTCAATATTCTGTAAGTCAATATCTGTTGACCTGCTTTTAAAGGCCGTTTTTAGAGGGGATTTTATCTAAATAACAAAGAAAAGGAAACGCTCGACCGCACCGAATATTGTGCAGTGCAGAAATTCCGGCTACTTGCCGGTATCAGCTCATCAATTCGGGAGCGTGAGTCGTGGGCGGCGCCGTTTGGGCACGCCGTCCCCGCGGCCTTTGATGTCAGGAGATCAAAGGCAGGCGGGGAGCGAAAAGAAAGCGGGCAGGTCGGCCGCGCCAACGCGCGGCCTAGTCTTCAGGTGAAGGCTTCGTCGTCGAGGCCGCCGGCAGAAAGATCGTCGGCCTCGGCGTCGACCGGTTCGTCGGCCTCTTCCTCGGCGTCCTCGTCGCCCAGGGCGTCGAGATCCTCGCCGCCCTCGTCGCCGGCCGGCATCGCCCAGGCGGCCTCTCCGGCCATCAACTCGACGATTTCTTCCTCGGGTTCCTCGGGCTCGGCGAGCTTCTGGTGACCGCGGATCAGATCGTTGCGCAGAATCTCCCGGGAAATCGTCTCGTCGGCGATTTCGCGCAACGCCACCACGGGGTTCTTGTCATTGTCGCGGTCGAGAGACAGCGGAGCGCCGGCCGCGACGCATCGCGCCCGCTGAGCCGCCATCATCACCAGCTCGAACCGGTTGGGAACCTTGAGAACGCAATCTTCGACGGTAACGCGCGCCATACCGAATCAACTCCGCAACAGTGGGCCGCGCACTATAGGCGCCGCGCTTGGCCAGCGCAAGCGCGCTGGCGGCGAAAACCAGGGTAATCGGGGAAAGGAACGACGGGTGCCGATAGCAGGGGAGCACCGCTCCCCTGCACCCCCTCGCAAGGGGCCGACGGCCCCTTGACCCCTTGACTTTTTTCTGTCCCCCCATCCCCAGATGGTGCCGCTGATACGGTTGGGATGGGGGGACAGAAAAAACCGTGGGGTCCGGGGAGCCCATTGGGTTCCCCGGGCAGGGGTTCGAGGGCGGCAGCCCCCGACATCGGCACCGTCGCCCGTCATCCTCTCCTGAGGTCCAGCGTGTAGGGGAAGTCGGGGTTGCGCGGTTCGGTGGGCACGATCATTGGTCCCGGGGTGTGGCCGAAGGGGAAGAAGCGGGCGAGACGGCGCCCCTCGGCCTCGTTGGCGTTGACCGAGAAGCTGTCGTGACTGCGGCCGCCGGGATGGGCGACGTGGTAGGTGCAGCCGCCGAGCGAACGCTCGGACCAGCTGTCGACGATGTCGAACACCAGCGGCGCATGAACCGGAATCATCGGATGCAGACAGGAGGGCGGCTGCCAAGCGCGATAGCGCACCCCGGCCACCGCCTCGCCCTCGATACCGGTGGGATGCAGCGGCACCGGACGGCCGTTGCACAGGATGACGTGGCGCTGATCGGTCAGGCCGGTGACCCGGACCTGGAGGCGCTCCACCGAACTGTCGACATAGCGGGCGGTGCCGCCGCCACCGGCCTCCTCACCGAGCACGTGCCAGGGCTCCAGCGCCTGCCGCAGCTCGACATGAATGCCGCGCTGGACGATCTCGCCATAGACCGGGAAGCGGAAGTTGAGGTGGGAGGCGAACCACGCATCATCAAAGGGATAGCCGGCATCGCGCAACTCGGTCAGGACATCGGCGAAATCCATCTGCACGAAATAGGGCAGCATGAAGCGGTCGTGCAGCTCGGTGCCCCAGCGCACCAGCCGCGATTTGTAGGGCTGGCGCCAGAAGCGCGCCACCAGCGCCCGCATGAGCAATTGTTGCGTCAGGCTCATCTGGGCGTGGGGCGGCATCTCGAAGGCGCGGAACTCGACCAGCCCCTGCCGGCCCGAGGCGCTGTCGGGCGAATACAGCTTATCGATGCAGAATTCGGCGCGATGGGTGTTGCCCTGAAGGTCGGTCAGCAGGTGGCGCAACACCCGGTCGACCAGCCAGGGCGGACAGTTGCCGCTGGCGGCGTCGAGCTGCTGGAAGGCGATTTCCAGCTCATAAAGGCTGTCGTTGCGCGCCTCGTCGACGCGCGGCGCCTGACTGGTCGGGCCGATGAACATCCCCGAGAACAGGAACGACAGCGACGGATGATGCTGCCAGAAGGTGATCAGGCTGCGCAGCAGGTCGGGCCGGCGCAAAAACGGGCTGTCGGGCGGACTGGCCGCGCCCATCACCACGTGATTGCCGCCGCCGGTACCGCAATGGCGGCCATCGAGCATGAACTTCTCGGTGCCAAGCCGGGTCAGCCGGGCCTCTTCGTACAGGGCGGTGGTGTTGCGCACCAGCTCGTCCCAGCTCGCTGCGGGATGGATGTTGACCTCGATCACGCCGGGGTCGGGGGTGACCGCCAGCGAGTTCAGGCGCGGGTCGCGGGGCGGCGTGTAGCCCTCGATCAGAATCGGCAGGTTCAGCTCGAGCGCGGTCTGCTCGATGGCGGTGACCATGTCGACGAAATCTTCCAGCATGTCCATGGGCGGCAGGAAGATATAGAGCCGGCCGTCGCGCGGCTCGATGCACAGGGCGGTGCGAATCACCCACCAAGCCGACTGGCCGGACGCGGGAACGTCGGTGCGAACGTCGGCCATCGCCGGCTGATCCTGACGGTCCGGCCCCTCGCGCCGCACCGGATCGCTGGCGGATTGCCGCGTCGGCGTCCGGCCGAGCGCCACCGGGCTCGGCGCCACCGGACTGGGCGCCACCGGGCTGGGCGACAACGGCGCGCGGGGATCGAACGGGTCCTGCTCCCAGTTCTGCACGGCGTCGCGCGCATTGACCCAGGGCAGCGAGCCCAAAGGCAGGCGAAAACCGACCGGGCTGTCGCCGGGCACCAGCAGCAGCCGCTCCTGACGCAACGGCCAGGAACTGGACAGCCACACCGGCCCGAAGGCCTCGTGGCGGCGGTTGATCGGCAGCACGAAGCCCACCGGCTCGTTGAGCCCGCGCTGGAAAACCTTGGCCAGACGCGCGCGCTCCTCCTTGTCTTCCAGCTGGCTGGCCAGCGGATCCACATTCACCGGCAGCAACGCTTCGCGCTTGAGGTAATGCCAGGGGTCCTCGTAGGCGGCGCGCACCAGCTCCGGCGACACCCCGAGGCGCTTGGCCAGCGCCGACAGGAACTGATCGGCCTCCTTGGCGCCGAAGCCGTAATTCCGGGTTTCGTCGCCCAGCAACTCTTCATTGACCCACAGGGCATGGCCATCGCGGCGCCAGTAGACGCTGAAGGCCCAGCGCGGCAGCGACTCGCCGGGATACCACTTGCCCTGACCGTAATGGGGCAACCCGCCGGGTGCGAAGCGGCGGCGCAGGCGGTTGGTGAGGGTGGCGGCCAGCGCCCGCTTGGTCGGGCCGACGGCGGCGATGTTCCACTCCAGCCCGTCCATGTCGTCGATGGAGACGAAGGTCGGCTCGCCGCCCATGGTCAGACGGACGTCGCCGGCGCTCAGCTCCTCGTCGATGCGGTGGCCGAGGCTCTCGATGGCGCCCCATTGCTGAGGAGTGTAGGGCTTGGTGACCCGCGGCGCCTCGCGAATTCTGGTCACCGACATGCTGTGGCCGAACTCGACCTCGCACGGGTCGACCAGACCGGTGACCGGGGCGGCGCTGGTGGCGTCGGGAGTGCAGGCGAGCGGAATATGGCCCTCGCCCGCCAGCAGGCCCGAGGTCGGATCGAGGCCGATCCAGCCGGCGCCGGGCAGAAACACCTCGGTCCAGGCGTGCAAATCGGTGAAATCATGCTCCGGACCCGAGGGGCCGTCGAGAGCCTTCTGGTCGGCGGTGAGCTGGATCAGGTAGCCCGAGACGAAGCGCGCCGCGAGACCGAGATGGCGGAGAATCTGCACCTCCAGCCACGCCGAATCCCGGCACGAGCCGGTGCGCTTGGTCAGGGTCTCCTCGCAGCTCTGAATCCCCGGCTCCATGCGGATGACGTAGCCGATCTCGCGCTGAAGCCGCTGGTTGATCTCGACCAGGAAGTCGTTGGTCTTGCGCGGGGTGCGGTCCACCGACTCCAGCCAGGCGCTCAGCTGCGGCCCTGCGGGCTCGGTCTCAAGATAGGGCCGCAACTCCCTGAGCAACCAAGGCTCGTAGGTGAAGGGCGTCGCTTCGGCGCTGGCTTCAAGAAAGAAGTCGAACGGATTGATCGCGGCGATTTCCGCGACCAGATCGACTTCGATCTCGAAGGCTCGGGTGCGCTCGGTGAAGACCAGCCGGGCCTGATGATTGGATTGCGGGTCCTGCTGCCAATTCAGGAAATGATCGCTGGGCGTGATCTTCAGCGAATAGCTGAGAATCGGCGTCCGGCAGTGGGGCGCCGGGCGCAGCCGCACCACCTGCGGCCCGAGAGTGACCAGCCGGTCGTACCGATAGGTGGTCTTGTGGTTCAACGCGACGTGAATCGCCATGCGGCGGACCCCCTGAGGCTTTACGGATAGCAGTCGGGGGGTAACCTAGCATCATTTGCTGCACCGCGAAAAGCAGTGAATGCTAATACAGCCCGCGTGAAATCGCCGGACCCTGGACAGCCGGGCCGAACGGGCGTTGCGAACCCGCCACACTCCCGCCGCCAAATCAGGAAGGACCGCGCCGCTCCGGCGCGGCTCGACTCGAAAGACGCAAAATATCTTATTGATTATTCATAATATTTTTACGAATTATCCACCACGCCCCGCGCCACCGCCCGTGGCGGCCCTTACTTTATGTTTGACTCCAGCAATATCGTATAACACATTGGATTTAATAGAGTGTGTTCCGCCACAACGCGCGGCGCGCGGTGCTGGTTCAACAAAAGTCACGGACAGAAGGTCGGTGACGGTTGCGCACGGGTTACGGTCATGCAGGCATCACACGGGCACCTCCCCTTCCAGACCCCAGAGACCCCGATCTCCGGCCGTTCGTCGCTCCGGAGCCCCCTCTTCGGTCAGGCCCTCAACTTCGAACCGGCCCCGCCCGTGGCCGATGTCCTGCGCAAACCGGTCTATGTCACCGACCTGCCGGCCTATCAAGTTCCGAAGGATGGCATCCTGCTGCGGCTGTCGTCGCTGCTGGGCTCGCTCGGTTGGAGCCCGCGCACCGACCAGGGCCAATTGCTGCAAGCCCAAAGCGCGATCGCGATCGTCATGGGCTCGCTGTCCTCGCGCGTCGCGCGGGACCTGGAGGAGAGCGGCTGGCTGGCCGAGCGCGAGCCGGCGGCCGGACGCTTCCGAATCGCCCCGGTCACACACCCCTACGGCCTGATGGAGGCGTTCCGGACCCTGGTCCGGCTCACGGACCCCACGGTGGCCAAGGAGCGGCGCTATCTCGAGCTGGTGCTGGCGATGATGCTGCGTCAGTATGTTGCGCAAATCAACAAGAAGTCTCTGGTTGAATTTAAGTTCTCTGTCGAGGCGCGGGAGCAGTTCCTCCGCAGCGCCCGCATCGAACGCCAACTCAAGACCATATCTGATAAAATAATCCGGCAGGATATGCTGCAACAGCTGCATGATTGCTACTACAACACGAAAAGCTACTACATGTTCTCCGTGATTTCCCGTGAGAAATTACCGGATGATGGCAAGCTGTTCATGATGTACTGCCACACGGCGCATTCGCTCGCCCGGCTGGACTGGGACGGCTCGCTGCTCGAGCACGCCCATGTCAGGCGGCTGCCGACTCGGGCCGAGGTGATGTTTCTGTTCCGCCGCGACCGCGCCGCGCAGAAACGCTGCCAGAACGACCCCGATACCCACACTCAGCTCAAGGCGCTGATCGGCAGTTTTCCCGGCTGACCAAGCATCGCTGAAGTATGATTTGACGCGGGCCGGCCGGGCTTTCATAGTTCAACTCCTCCCGGCGCGGCGTCCGGGCCGGTGGCGGAGCGGCTACTCATGGCGATACCTGCAACCCCGGAAGGGGCTGGCGCGAACGACGACGTATTTCTGTGCGCAACCCCGGCCGACTACGACGCGCTGGGCAGCAGGACCATCATCGCGACGTTGCTGCGCCAGCAGCTAGAGGCGCTCGCGGTCACCCCCAGCGAAATTCTCTATGGCGCCTTCCAGCTCCGGCAGGTGATCGACCAGCGGGAGTTGGTCGAAGCGGCGCTATGGCGGGTCGCCACCGTGCAGGGAAAACTGCCCGGCCAGGAGCCCCAGGCGCGCCGCGCCGTCCTTCAAACCGCCTGCGATGCCGTCATCCGCCGGGCGCGGACGGCGGAAACGGTGCTGGCGGCGGTACCGAAGCAGCGTAGCGCGGCGGCGGCCTATCTCGCGGGCCGCATCACCGATAGTGTCGGGCTCGGCCCGGCCCTGGCGCGGGCGGCGGTGGCGCGCGATCTCGCCGGCCTTGCCAGCTGGCCGGCCAAATTCGAGCACCTGATCGGCCTGATCTGGCAACAGACCGACGAGCCGCTGCATCAGGCGGTGGACGAGCTGCTCGGCGACATTCTGGCGTTTCCGGCCGCCACCCGGGAGATGATGCCGCAGCGCGCGACCACCGGCGCGGTCCTGGAGCGGTTGCTGGAGCTGGTTCAGGGACGGCTGTCGCCGGGCGCCGGCCCGCTGGACCGTCTCGCCATGCTGGTGCCGCTGTTCAAGCAGAACCGCTTGCCGGCGACGCGGGCCGCGGTGCTCGACCGGGTCCGCCGGCAACTCAAAAGCAGCGAGCCCCTGGGCTCCGGACAAAACCCCGCCGAGGAAGCCGAGGCGCTGCGGCCGCTGATCGCAACCCTGCTCACCCCCACCGGCGTGCTCGGCGGCCTCGGAATGGCCGAGGCGCTGACCCGGCGCCATGCCCGGCGCTTCAAGGAAACCGGCGTCCGGGGCCTGCGGCGCGCCCTTGGCGAAATCGCCGAGTCCCTGACCGACCTGCCGAGCTGCGTCCACTATCTCGCGACCCTGTGCGGCCCCGACTCGAATGCCGCGCTGAGCGACGACGCCATCGCCAGCCTGGAGGCGGCGTGCGACCGGGCGACCGCTTTGGAATCGCTGGTCGTGCGCTCCCCGGAGCCGGCGGCGGCGCACACCGCCCTGAGCCGCTGCGCCGCCGCTCTCACGGGCTCCGGCCTGCCGCCCGCCGCGCGCGCCCAGCTGGCCGCCCGCCTCGAGCGGCTGATCGACGAACACGCCGCCTCCGGCGCCTTGATCACATGCCTGCAAACTCTGGAGCCGGCCGGCGCCCGGCAAGCCTGGAGGCTGGCCGAACTGGTGACGTCGGGCGCGATCAGCGACCCGCGCGCCCTGGGGGCGGTGCGCCAACACTTGTCCACCCTGCTGCGCCAGCCGGGTTTCAACGCCGAACTGATGGCCTTGAAGAATGGCGCGGACGGCGCGGCGGTCGATCCCCAGCACTTCCGCTCGGCGCTCGATCGCCTGAATCAAGGGGCGGACAGTCAGCCCGCGGCACGATCCAAGCCCGAGCCGGCGGCGCCCGATCTTTCCGACATGACCGTCCGGCAGCCCAGTGCCGCCGAAATGACCGTCCGCCAGCCCAGCCCTGCCGAACTGGCCATCCGGCAGCCCGATCTCTCCGACATGACGGTCATGCAGCCCCGCCCCCAGGGCGCGGCCCCGCCGCCGGCGATCAAGCCCAAACCCAGCCCGCCCCCAGCTCCGCCGCCACCCGCCGCCGCCCACGACTCGCCCACTATCGCATCCGCTCCGCCCCCCCGCCCGCGTCCCGCCGAAGAGAGCCTGTGCCCCAATTGCTTCGTGCAGAAGGGCGCGAACCTTCAGTGTCCCGAGTGCGCCTATCTGCCCGGCACGACCGCGAACTCGCCGGTGCTGCTGGTGCCGGGCACCTGGCTGCTTGGCCGCTATCGCACCGGCAAGCTACTCGGGCAAGGCGGCTTCGGCGCCACCTATCTCGGCTGGGACGACCGGTTGCAGATCCGCGTCGCGGTCAAGGAGTATTTCCCGACCAATCTGGTGGCGCGCCAGCCCAAGGGCAGCGCCCTGGTCCCCTTCACCCCCGAGCACAAGCAGACCTTCACCAAGGGCATCACCCGGTTTCTCGATGAGGCGCGCACCCTGGCCCGGCTGCGCGACACCCGCGAAATCGTCGCGGTCCAGGACTATTTCGAGGACAACGGCACCGCCTATCTGGTGATGGAGTTGCTTCAGGGCCAGACCATGAAGAAGTACATCGCCGATCATGGCGGCAAGATCGACCACAAGAAGGCGCTCTCGATCCTGATGCCGATCATGAAGGCTTTGCTCAGCGTCCATGAGCACGGCATGATCCATCGGGATATCAGCCCCGACAACATCTTCATGCCGGCCGGCGGCGGCTCCAAGCTGCTGGATTTCGGCGCCGCCCGCGAAACGGCCGGAGAAAAGGGTGGCAGCCTCACCGTCATCCTCAAACCCGGCTTCGCCCCCCCCGAACAATACTTCTCCGACGGCCGTCAGGGACCGTGGACCGATGTCTATGCCCTGGCCGCGAGCATCTATTGCGCGATCACCGGCAAACCGCCCCAGGATTCCCCCCGGCGCCTGCAGGAAGACACCATGCAACCGCCCTCGGCGCTGGGCATCGCGATCACCCCGGAACTCGAGCGGACGCTGATGACCGCCCTGGCCCTGCGCCGCCACGACCGCTACCAGTCGATGCGCGACATGATCGCGGCCCTCGGCAAAGCGGGCGCCTGAAGTCCCGGCTTCCAAAGGCCGGCGGCCTTTGGCGGGTCCAGGGCAGAGCCCTGGCCTTCGGCGATCAGGGGTTTTACCCCTGAACCCCACTGGGGCCTCAGGCCCCAGACCCCATCAACAGGGTGTGCAGCTCAGACCAACTGGTCTCGCCGGGGGCGATCAGCAGGGGGCTGGCGTGGCGGTGAACGTCGTAGGGGCTGGCGTCGGCGAAGCGGGCCGCCGCGCCGGCTTCAGCCATGATCAGCATGCCCGCGGCGTGATCCCAGGGCAGCGAGGCCGAGGAATATTTGAAATGGGTCTCGCCCCGCGCCATCAGGATATAATCCAGGCCGCCGCAGCCGGTATTGCGGATGGCGGCGACCGCGCCCCGGTCGACCAGCAGCTTCGCCGCCTCGCCGCGCTTGCCCAACCGACCGTAGGCCGAGCCGCTCTGCTGCGTGAGCGGCAAGGAGCCGTCGACCGTCACGCGCGCGCCGCCGATCCAGGCCCCGCCCCCGCGTTCGGCATGCACGGTCACACCGGTCCGGGGATCGTGAATCCAGCCGGTGCGGGTGACGCCATGGTCGACCAGCGCCACGATCACCGCGAACCCCTCGCGGCCATGGGCGAAATTGGAGGTGCCGTCCACCGGATCCAGCACCCAGACCGGAGCATCGCCCTCGAGCAGAGACAGCCGCGACGGGTCTTTCGCCACCCCCTCCTCGCCGCAGACCACGCTGCCGGGCAGCGCGCGCGTCAGCAAGCGCTCCAGCATCTCCTCGGATTCGACGTCGGCGATGGTCACGAAATCGCCGGGCTTCTTCTCGCGAATCTGATCCGGAGCCAGAGCCCGGAAGCGCGGCAGAATCACCGCGGCGGCGGTTTCGCGGATCAGCGCGGTGACGGTCTCGGGGGCGATCATCGGCAAGACGTCTCCACGAGAGCGTGATGCGCCCATGTGGAGCGGCATCAGGCTCTATCTTGTTGTTTCCTGAGCGGATGCCCACTTCGGGGAGAAGTCCCCCCTCCCTGTCGCGATCCGCTCCATCGGCACGCGGCGCGGGCTTCGCGCGCACAGCCGTTCCCTGTTGTAGCGCCGCCTCCCGGCCAAGGAAAGAACTACCCGCCCCCCTGCCCGCCTCTCGACAGCACCCGGGGATCGGCCTATCCTTGACGAAGGATGAACAGGAGGTGCGGCATGTATCGCGACTATGCATTACCGCAACTAACTATATGATACCATTGAGAAATAAATTAACACGGTTTTATACGGTTTGGCGTTGACCACCCCTCCGATAGGGCATTATATTTGGTGCCTAACGGGGGAATATGCCTGTGTCCAAGAAACTTGTTGATTTGCTGAGACCCATCAGAAGCGGATATAAAGTTGCCGGCAAGGATATTGTCCTTGCAAAGAGACCAGATTCAAAATACTGGCAGATAAGAGTCTACATCAAAGAAACGAAAAGGTATAAATCGTTTTCGTCTCAAACAGAAGACGCGAATGAGGCTTTGGTGATCGCTTTCGAAAAGAAGGCTAAAATCGACCTAGATATTGAAAGGGGAATAGTCCCATTTGCAGCCACCTTTAAAAAAGTAACTGAATTGTGGATGCGGCAGACAGAGGAATTAGCAAAAAATGGAACAAAATCTAAACACACTTTCTCGATATATAAGAGCATAGCAAAAATACATTTAATACCGTTTTTCGGTAAAGTGCTGATTTCGAGGATGAAGTCAGAGTTCATAAACAGCTATAAGAACGAGAGTGGGTTAGTGTATGGAACTTATTTGCCTGCCCAATCTAAAGCAAGGAAGGTGTGGTCTCATCATCAGGTTACGCTTGGATTGATAATGAAGTTTGCCCAAGAGAAAGGGTTTTATAAGCATGTAGTAATACCCAAAATCGAGTTCCCTCTTTTTGATGAGAAGGAAGATGAAGATGATGGGGGGTGGGCAAGATTTCAGGACCATGAAATCGACATTATAATGGCAAACTTTGACCAGTTCATCAAATCGATGAAAACTGACATGCAGGTATATAATGCAAAAAATATGAAGGCGTGGGTCACGTTTATGGTTCATTCTGGATGTCGTCCGCACGATCTTGGTAAGTTAAAGTGGATGCACGTAGAATTGAGGGTTGATAAAAGGACAGTATTCAGGTTCTCTGACTACCCGAAAGGGGTTGACCCCCACCCATCATCACTTATCATGAGAAGTGGGCTTATAGCTGGAAACATACATGTAGCTAATGAGCGAGCTAACGTATATGTGTATTTAACAGGTAAGAAGCGCAAGCGAAGCATATCAATTGATGTCGAATATCTTGAAACGCTTATGTGGTGGCTGACGGAATCTAAGTACCAAAAACCCGAAGACCTTGTGTTCGCAATGTACAGTGGAACATGGAAAAGAAGTGCTGACATATTCAAGGAGTATCTAAAATTTCTAGGCATCCCAGACAAAACATCTGATGGACCAAGGGTCCCGTATAGTTTGAGGCATACGTTTATAACAAAGAAACTAATTGAGGGGGTAATGCCATGGGATATTGCAGAGCATTGCGGAAACAGCGTTGACCAGATTCAAAAGACGTATCGACAGATGTTACCAGAAGAACTTTATGATAAAATATTTAGGCCCATATTAAAATGAGTGGTTGTGGCGCCGACTCTATGGAATGCTAAATGCGATTAGCTTGACGGAGAGCTTCGCGTAACGCGCCATCACCGTCACTGACCGGATTTCCGGTCGAAATTTCTGAGTAGTCCCCCGTCCTATGAGTGTTTTGCCGCTACGTCATGGCATTTTTCCCTCGGAATTCGGTTCATCGGACAGACTCCTCCCGTCACGCTGCCAAAACGAGCGCACGGCGCAGGTTGATAGCGGCGCACATCAGGTTGAGGTGGCAGCGGTTGCGGGCGAGGCCGATATAGCGGACGCGTTGATATCCGTAGTAGCGCTTCATGGTAGCAAAGCCGCGTTCGACGCCGGAGCGGATCGGCGAGACC
>CAIOBP010000149.1 GCA_903856295.1 uncultured Rhodospirillales bacterium
AGAAAACAACCTGAGGGACTGGAAAAAAAACGCGCTGTTTTCCCCGCCTGCCTGGAAACTTTTGCGCGCTGATTGACATGCCAGCGGCGATTATGGCTTTCAGGGCTTCCTCGGCGGCCTGCTCGGAACCACGGATCGCGCGGCGGCCGAAGCGAAAGCCCGGCTCGAAGACCTCAACCGCACGCTGTCCGATCTTCAGGCCAAGCAGCGCCAGCAGGACCTCGCCGACGAGATCGCCGCCGAAGATCGCCAGAGCGCGGTGCGCGAGCAGCAGGCCCGGATCGTCGCCGACAAGCTGGAGGAGATCGACCAGGATCTCGACGACCGGTTGAACTCCCTGGCCGAGACCCGTGTCGACAAAATCCGCGCCGAGGCCGAAGCCAAGATCAAGGTGCTCGAAGGGCTGAAGGCCGAGGCCGCCGGCCTCGGGCGCGACACCTCGGACTACGACGCCGCGATCCTGAAAGTTCAGCAGTGGCAAATCGCCGAGGAAGCGGCGGCCGAAGCCAAAGGCCGGTCCTCCCAGGCGACCCGCGACGCCATCGATCCCAACGAGAAGCTGATCGAGAGCCTCAGCCACGAACTCGAGGTGATCGAGCTGTCCGACCGCGAGTTGGCGGTGGATGCCGCCCTGCGCCGCCTGTCCGCCGACGCCACCGATGCCCAGAAGGACAAGGTGCGCGAACTGGCCGGGGCCTTGTTCGACGAGAAGGAAGCGGCGGAAGCCGCCAGTCAGGCCGAAGAGGTGCTCGATCATCTCCGCCAGAAACTCGCCGAACTCAACATGAGTGCCGGTGACCGCGCCGCTGCCGAAGCGGTGCGTCAGCTCGGCGAGAACGCTTCTGAGGCCGACCGGGCGATGGCCGAACTGCTCGCCCACCAGATTCAGGATGGCAAGGACGCCAAGTCGGTGATCGAGGCGACCAAGGACGCTGCCGAGAAGTACGCCGAGCAGTTGGAGAAGCTCAATCACCTGCTCGAAGTCGGCGCCATCGACCACACCACCTACGGCAAGGCCGCTGCCGCCGCCTATCAGCAGATGACCGCCGCCAGCCGGGATTGGCAAGATGGGCTGCAAAGCTCCTGGGCCAAGTACGTCAGCAACGCCACCAACAGCGCCGCCCAGGTTTCGCGGGTATTCAACGACGCGATGTCGGGGATGGAGGATGTCTTCGTCAAGTTCATCACCACTGGAGAGTTGAACTTCGACAATCTGACCCAGCGCATCGTCGAAGACCTCGCGAGGATATTTTGGGAAAGGGAAATCGTCGCCCCGATCGGCACGGCGCTGTTCGGCAATGGCCAGAGCGGTGGTGGCGGGGACAGCGGCGGCGGTGGCCTGTTCGGCGAACTCTTTTCGGGCGACTGGTTCTCGGGCCTGTTCCATGAGGGCGGGGTGGCCGGGGAAGCGACCTCGTACAAGGAACTGCCCTCGTGGATGTTCGCCGGAGCCCCTCATTATCATAGCGGCGGCATCGCCGGTCTCGCTCCGGGCGAGGTGCCGGCGGTGCTGAAAGCCGGCGAGGTCGTGGGTTGGCCCGACCAGCTGCGTCAGGCCTTCGGTGGCTCCGGCACCATCCAGGCGACCGACGCCAGCGCCAGCTACGTCATCAACGTCGATGCCCGTGGCGCCTCCGATCCCGACGCCACCGCCCGTCAGGTCAACCAACTGGTGGCCGAGACCTTGAGCCGGCTCATTCCCGGCATCGTCGATCAAGCGACCAAACAGGCCCAGCGGCAGGTGGTCGACAACATTCAGCGCCGGGGCGGGAGGGTCGCATGACCGATTGGCCCTTGAGCTTCAAGCCGGATTCCCAGGCCTTCTACGTCCAGACCCTGACCGCCCGTTTCGACAACCCGTATAATGGTCAGGTTCAGGTGCTGGAACGCGACGGCGCCCGCTGGGTCACCAGCCTCAGCCTGCATCTTTATAGCGCCAATGCCAGAGCGTTCGAGGCCTTCCTGGCCAGCTTGCGCGGCCCGTCGGGCGAAGTGCTGGTGCCCGACTTCCGGCGCCTCGCGGCGCTGGGCAGTCTCGCGGGCTCTCCCCAGCTGGTCTCGGGCACCGGTCGCACCCTGGTGTTGTCGGGCTTCACCCACGGTGCCCAGAAGGTGCTGGCGGCCGGCGACCTGATTCAGGCCAGCCCCGGCCGCACCCACATGGTGGTCGACGACATCGCCGCCGATGCCGCGGGCAACGCTAGCATCCGGGTCGAGCCCCGCCTGCGCGAACCGGTGGTCGCCGGGCCGCTGGTCACCAGCAATTGCCGGGTGCGCATGCGTCTGATCTCCGACGACGCCGGCAAAAACCCGACCACGCCACCGATGAAGTCGGCCTATCAGGTCGATCTGCTCGAGATTCTGACGCCATGACCATCGAATGGCCGCTGGATTTGCACCCGGTTGAGCAGTCCTTCTACATTCACACCCTCACCGCGTCTCCCGCCTCGGCGCTGACCGGGGCTGGGCCGGTATTGGGGCGGGCCGGGGCTCGTTGGGTTGCCGAGTTGACCGTCGAGCCAACCATGGGCCGTTTGCCCTGGCTCGAAGCCCTGCTGACCCGGCAACGGGCGGGTGTGGTCGAGTTGCTGCTGCCCGACTTCACCCGGCTCGCCGGGGTGCCGGCGCCGGAAACCTTCGCCGCTTATGCCGCAGAAATCGGCGAGACCCGCTTCGATGATGGCACCAACTTTGACGACGGCACCGGGTTTTTCGCGGGCGATGCCGGGCCGCCGACCCTGGCTGGCGGCTGCCGCGGCTATCTGGTGCTGACCGGCTGCCGGCCGGGCGGTGTCGATGTCCTGGCCGGCGCTTTCCTCCAGGCCAGCCCCGGCCGTGCCCATCTGGTGGTCGGCGGTGTCGGGGTGAACCAGGACGGCATCGCCCTGGTCACCCTGGCGCCGCCGCTGCGTGAACCGCCGGTGCCGGGTCTGGCCCAGACCGCCACCAGCCGGGTGCGCATGCGTCTGACCGGCGGCACGGCGCTGGCCAGCCCGACCACGCCGCCCCAGCGCGCCCGCTATCGTCTCTCCTTCATCGAGGTCTCACCATGACCGGACGCCTGTCGGGAGCCGCCGAGGCCGAGAGCTACAAGATCGTCGCCCGGCCGGTGCTATTGGTCGAGTTCGGCTTCACCTCCGGGGTTTCGCGCCTGTGGTCGGGGCTGGGCACGCTTTCCTGGAACGGCCTGGACTGGCTCGGCGTTGGCACCCTCGGCCAAGTCTCCAGCGTCGAGGAGACGCTGGAGGTCCGCGCCGCCGGAGCCAGTTTCGAGCTGTCCGGCGTGCCCGCCGATCTCCTGACCCACGTCATGACCGAGCCGTTGCAGAGCCGCCCGGTGAAACTGTGGTTGGGGTTCATGGACGAGGATTGGGCGGTGGTGCCCGATCCGGTGCTGATCTTTCGCGGCCTGATGGACACCGTCGACATCCGCGACGGCGGTCCCACCGCCACCATCACGTTGTTGGCCGAGAACCGCCTGCGTGACCTGGAGCGGCTGCGGGTGCGCAATTATACCGACGCCGACCAGCAGGCGGAGTATCCCGGCGACCGGGGACTGGAGTTCGTGCCGGCGCTGCAGACCATGACCATCCCCTGGGGCGGCAGCGCGTGACCGCCGTCCTGCTCGATCGCTATCTGCGGTCCTGGCGTCACCGGTCGTTCGCCTGGGGCGATGCCGATTGCGTGCGTTTGGCCGCTGGCTGGGTAGCGCTGGTCACCGGCCGCGATCCCGTCGCCGCCACAGCCGGTCGCTATGCCGGCTGCCGCGAGGCACTGCGCCTGATGGTGGCCGCCACCGGCACGGCCGATCTGGTCACCGCCACCAGCGTCATTCTCGGGCCGCCGCTGGAGAGTCCGCTCGCCGCTCGTCTCGGCGACGTGGTCGCGATCTCCACCCCGGCCGGGCCGGCGCTCGGACTCTGCGCCGGAGATGCCGTTGTGGCCCCCGGTCCCGCCGGGCTGGTCGCCCGGCCGCTGACCGCCATCATCGCCAGTTGGAGGATTCGCTGATGCCGCCCGTGCTCGCCCTGGTCGCTGGCGCCGCCGTTGCCGAACTGGTCGGCGGCGGCATTCTCGGTGCCGTGCTCGGCGGCGCCGTCACCATCGGCGTGTCGACTCTGGTCACCCCCAGCAAGCCGGCGCCCGCACCGACACCGGCACCAATCGCGCCGCCGCCCGCGCCCGTCGTGCCGCCACCGGTCCCGGTCGTCACCACCACGGTGACGCCGCCGGCCCGGATGGTCCGGCAGCCGATCACCTCCCACCGCATCCTCTATGGCGAGGTTCGTACCGGCGGGCCGCTGGTCTACACCCATTTGCGGGCGCCTTCGGGGTCTTCGAAGCTGGACCTTCTGCATCTGGTCGTGGTCCTGGCCGCCCATGAGGTTGACGCCATCGGCGACGTTTATTTCGACAACACCCTGGTGACGCTGGACGGCAATGGTGGGGCCACTTCGGCGCCCTATGCCCGCAGCGGCACGGTCTACGCCAATGTCTGGAAGCATCTCGGCAGTCCCGACCAGAACGCCGACAGCGTGCTGGTCGCCAACACCAACGGCGAATGGACCAACGCCCATCGCCTGCGTGGCCGGGCCTATCTCCATCTCCAGCTTCGGCGCGACGACACCGCCTTTCCCGGTGGCCTGCCCAACGTCTCGGCCAAGGTGCGGGGACGGAAAATTTACGACCCCCGCACCGGCACCACGGCGTGGTCGGACAACGCGGCGCTGGCGATCCTCGATTATCTGCGCGCGCCCTTCGGCTTGAACTGTTCGCTCGACGAGATCGATCTCTCCTCCTTCATCGCCGCCGCCAACATCTGCGATGAAAGCGTCCTCCGTCCCGGCGGCAACGAGAAGCGCTATACCGTCAACGGCGTCATCGATCTCAATCAGGCGCCGGTCGACACCGTGCCCAAACTGCTCTCGGCCTGCGCCGGCCGCCTGACCTACACCGCCGGCACTTGGCGGCTCTATGCCGGCGCCTGGCTGCCGCCGCTGGTCGAACTCGGCGAGGCCGATCTCCGCGATCCGGTCACCGTGCGGCCCCGCCGTTCCCGGCGCGAACTGATCAACACCGTGCGCGGCTCGTTCCTCTCGGCGGCTTCGGACGGCCAGCCCACCGACTATCCTCCCGTCACTATCGCCGGCTACCGGACCGAAGATGGCGACCTTGAGGTGGCGCGCAGCCTCGATCTCCCGTTCACCAACTCGCCCTACATGGCCCAGCGCATCGCCCGCATCATTCTCGAGGCCAACCGCCGGCAGATCACGGTCGAGTTCCCGGCCAACCTCGCCGGGCTGAGGCTGGCTGCCGGCCAGACCGTGGCGCTGTCGCTGCCGCGCTTCGGGCTGGTTGACCAGCCAATGGTGGTCAGCTCCTGGAAGATGGCCGAGACCATGGGCGTCGACATCACGCTCACCGAGGAAGACCCGGCGGTCTACGAGTTCGCGGTCGGCGACCTCACGGTGATGGACGCGGCTCCGGCGTTGTCGTTGCCGGCCAACGCCGATCTGCCGCCGGCCATGCCCACCGGCCTCACCGCTACCGTCTCGGGCTCCGGCGTGCTGCTGACCTGGAGCCAGCAGGCGGAAAGCGATTTTGATCATTTTGAGGTCTGGGAGGCGCTCTCCGGGGTGAGCGATCCCGCCAGCGGCTCCTGCCTCGCCGAGACCTGGCGGGCCGACTGGCTGCGCAGCAGCCTCACCAATGGGGCCAGCCGGGTCTGGTGGGTACGGGCGGTCGATCGCCACGGCAACCGCAGCCCGTTCTCGGTCCCGGTCAGCGCGACCGTGCCCGGCACCCCGTCCTTCGCTCTGATCCTGGAGTAAGTTCCATGACGGATGCTGTGAGGCTGTCAGACCTGCCGTTGGCCAGCACGCTGGCGGATGGCGATCTCCTGCCGCTGGTCCAGGCCGGCAACGGCGCCCGGCTGACCATCGGTCAGTTGAAGGCGCTGATCGGCGCCGGGGTCTCGGGCTTTCCCTGGTCGAGCGTTCCCGCCGGCACCACGGTCAGTGTCGATGCCGGCCGGCAGATGATGGTGTTCAACAGCCTGACCCTCGACGGCTCGCTGGTCGTCGACGGCAACGTCGGAGTCTGGTCCTGATGGCCGATCTCACCCTGAAAGCCGGTACCCCCGCCGGCAACCCGCCCGCCGGCTATATCAAGCTGTTCATCGGCGACGATGGCAAACTGACCGGCCGCGATTCCACCGGAGCCAGCGTGCTGGTGCTGGGCGGCAGCAACACAGGCGACCAGACCATCACCCTGACCGGCGATGTCACCGGCTCGGGTGCCGGGTCGTTCGCCGCCACCATCGCGGCCGGAGCGGTGAGCAACGCCAAGCAGGCGCAAATGCCGACGCTGACCCTGAAAGGCAATGCCAGCGGCAGCGCGGCGACGCCCTCCGACCTCACCGTCGCCCAGGCGCGGACGCTGCTCGGTGCCGGCTCGGGCAATGGTCTCGACGCCGATACCGTCGATGGCCTGCATGCAGCTGCGCTTCAGGCCGGCGATTATCGGAATTTGGTGACCAACGGCTGCTGCCGGGTCTCGCACCGTGCTTCGAAAAGTCTGACCACGTCTTGGCAGACCGGGCCGGTCGATCTGATGGCGGTCGCGGCCGGCGGCACCGTCTCGGCTGGCACCATCGTTCAGGCCAGCGGTGTCACCTCACTGTCCAAATCCGGCTATGCCTGCCAAATCCAGTCGGCGACCCTGACCGGTGCCAGCACGGTGTCCTGGCGACACCGCATCGAAGCGAGGAACGCCGGCTCGGTGGCTAACGGCGCCGCCATGGTCACCGCCCGCACCTATCATGATGTCGGCACCTCGGTCACATACACCATCACCGTCAACAAGCCGACCGCCGCGGATAATTTCGCCTCGGTAACCCAGATCGCCACCGGCACCGTGGCCGTGGCCAATGCCGTCAACGCCGATCTCAGCCTGTCGCTTGCCAATCTCGGCGACTGCTCCAACGGCTTGGAGATCATCATTTCCGCCGCCTGCGGGGCGATCACCACCAAGAACCTCTATCTCGGCGATCTGCAACTGGTCGCCGGCTCTCTGGCGCTGCCGATGATGCCGCGGCCGATGGCCACCGAAACGATGCTGGTCGCCCGCTATCTCCGGCCCTGCGCCGGGCTGGTCGGCAAGGCCAACTCGGCCAGCAACATGCAGATCGTGCTCTCCCATCCCGACATGCGGGTGGCGCCGAGCTACGAAGCCACCGCCGCCATGGCCTTCACCGATGCCGTGGCGGCCGACTTCACCCAGTCCCAAGCCAGCGTCACCACCGTCCACGACGCCACCGCCCACAACGGTCGCATCTCCTGCGGCTTCTTCTCCGGTCTGACCTCGGGCACCGTCATGCTCCAGAAGGGCACAGGCGGCACCATCCTCGCTTCGGCGGAGTTATAGCCATGGCCCGTATCGACGACATCCTGGCGGCGGGAACCGCCGTCTCCAAGCTCGACCTCCGCCGCTATCTGGCATCGCGCGAGGTGGCAACGCCGGTCGATTACAACGCCATCGAAGGCGGGGTGGTCGACTGCGCCCCGGCCTTCGCCGCCGCCTTCGCCGAGAACGACGCCGTGTTCGTGCCGCCCGGCGTCTGGCGGATCGCCGCGCCGATCGTGCTTGGTTACGGCCAGAGCCTGTTCGGGGTCGGCGACGCCTCGGTGATCCAGGCCCGTGAAGACCCGTGGGACGCCAATGCTCTGCCAGCCTATCCCAGCAGCTTTGACGCCATCGAACTTCAGGACGGCTACTGTCAGGTGCGCGACCTCAAAATCGTTGGCGGGAATTCGGCGGTGAAGCTCTATGGCAGCACAGGGCCGTGCGTGAAGAACGTGATCGAGAACTTGACGATCTGGGATGCCGTCATCGGCATTACTCTCGACGGATACGACGATACTCAGAAGCCGTGCTATTGGAACAGCATTTCGAAAATCCTGATCGCCCGGCCACGTCTGCACGGCGTGCTGATGACCGTGCTGTCGACCGGCGACACCCCCAACGCCAACAAGTTTCACGATGTCCGGGTCTATTCGCTGTCGGCGCCGATGACCGGCTGCGGCTTCTTCCTCTCCACCGCCCGCTTCAACAACAGCTTCATCGACTGCGAGGCCAATTTGCATCCCAGCGCCGAAGCCTGTTTCCGCCTGGGGGCGATGACCGACCAGACGCGGATTCTGAACTTCTATGCCGAATGCTCGGGCGCCGTGCCCGGCATCCGCATCGACAACAGTTCGACCAATACCACGATCATCGGCCTGTTTTCGGCCACCGGCGGCGCGCCGATCTGGGATACCACCGGCCATCGCGAATACATGGCCTTCGCCGCCGGCTATCCAACGACCGCTCTCCTGAAAGAAACCACCGTCACTGATCTCACCGTCGAGGGCCTGAACTACGCTACCCGCTTCGTCGAGGGCCAGAGCACGGTCAATCCGGACTTCTCGGTGGCACCGCTGTGGCTGGTCAGCTCTTGGGCCGGCGCGGCGCAGGTAGTTTTGCCGTTGCCGAGCGACTGCCCCGGCCGGATCGGCATCATCAAGAAGTCGGACAGTTCGGGCAACTCCGTCACCATCACCCTGCCGGCCGGCTCCGGACCCGACAACGGCGCGGTGACCCTGCGCGCCTACGGGGATTTTCTCGGCATCATCAGCAACGGTGCCGCCTGGCACATCGTTTCCCGTCACTACGACACGCCGATCGGCGGCTGGGCCAATCCCTCCGGTTCCGCCTTCACCCGCGGCCCGTTCAATACCGACGAGCTGGAAAATGTCGGCTTCTCCTACGACCGCAACGTCGTCAACAACATCAACTACCGGCTCCATGACACCCGCGCCGTACTGCGGGCGCTGATCCTCGACCTCAAGACCAAAGGTATCTTCGGCGACTGAAAAGAGGGGCTTCTTCTTCGTGCAGCGTCAGCGGAGCGGAAAGAAGGGATTGGCCCGGCAGAACGCGCGGGCCACGGCGGCGAGGTCACTGTCGGTCTTTGATTCGAGGTCCTCAAGCATGGCCGCCAAAAACGCCATGCCGGAGAATTTCTCAGGAGAGATTTCAGGATCGTCGCGAAACAACTCAACGAGTTCCCGAATCTCGGATGCCGTATACGTGCGGATCGGCTTGCTACTCATGTCGGTTCTTGCCCCTTCTGCATTGGGTATGGAGCGTTCGGCGCCATCGTCCGGCAAAAAACTGCAGACCACTGTACGGTGGTGGAGTGGAGAAGGAAAACATCCTCACCGATCTGACAGCGGTGGCAGTGATTAGCTGCTTCCGGCCTTCCGCTGAAAACCTTTTCAACGTGTTTACTCACGATGTCAAAGACCCCAGAAACGCTGCCAACGCTCTCTTGAAATGGCGCGATCCGCGCCGTTCAATCACGGCTCTCGGTGTCGTCTGTCAGATGGAGGGCAGCGACGACGCCGAGGGCAGTCAGGATTGATATCTCAGGATCGTGGCCGACTGTTTCGGTCATCTGGCAGAACAGCCGGTTGTGGGCACCATCAGTTCAATAGTGCAATCGGATACGGCGATTTCGATCGGTAGCACGCCCACCAGATCGCCGTCCGCTTGAAGCGGCGCTCCCTGGGGGCCGTTGACAGTCACGCTGCGCGCCAGCACCACCGAAACGTCGGGCAGATGAGGCAACCAGCCTGCCACCAAAGCAGCACCGTAG
Organism: uncultured Rhodospirillales bacterium; assembly: GCA_903856295.1. Classification (GTDB taxonomy): domain Bacteria; phylum Pseudomonadota; class Alphaproteobacteria; order Azospirillales; family Azospirillaceae; genus BOG-933. Next base: position 9,698 of record CAIOBP010000149.1, read on the forward strand.
CGCAGCAGCGCCGTCAGTCCGCCCTGCTTGAGCATCACCACATGAAGCCACTCATCGGTGAGATCGGCCCGGTGTGCGGCCAGGAACGGACCACCATAGCATCGAGCCCTGCAGGCCACCACCATGCGGGCAGGATAAAGGATGCCGTCGATGGTGGCGCTGAGTTCTGGAAAGGGATATGAAAAACCCTGCCGTAGCGCTTCGATACCGTAAGCCAGTTGCCCGGTTCGACGTTTGAGTGTCAGGTCGACGCCCCGGACGACCGAGGCATCAAGCCCTGCGCTTGCCATCAGCACAAAGTACCTTCCGCCCACCAGTCCCAGGCGGATGGTTCGCAATCGCCCTCCGGCGATCATCGCCAGCACACCCCGGGAGGTCGCCTTCAAACCAATTTCCGCGGCGAGCACATTGGCGGTTCCCAACGGCAGGAGGGCCAACGGCACCTTGGCTTCGGCGACGGCCAAGCCGTTGGCGACCTCGTTGATGGTGCCATCTCCGCCTGCCACAACGATCAGATCGAAACCAAGGGCGCCGGCCGTCCGCCCCGCCTCTTCGGCATCTCCGCGTTGCCCCGTGCGAACCAACTCCGGGCGGCACCCCAGTCCGACCAGCCCTTCAAGAACAGTCTCCAGGCGACGGCGCGGGGCACCCGCCGCAGGATTGAAGACAACCAGAGGCCGTCGGAAACAACGGACCGCATTCGGAGGAGGCGTGCTGAGCATGCCTTATATTGCCCATCCTTCCAAATAATCGATATGAATCATATGTTAATTAAATGTAACATCATTATGAATACTCGCCACGTCATATATAATTAATTTGACCGTTATTCGAATATTGCGAAAATAGGCAAAAGGGCATCTGCGGAGTCGCGCAAATGAGCGCTAATATCTGGCAGAATACGTACCGGTCGGCTTGGATATCGGACATTCACCTTGGGACAAAAGGGTGCAACGCCGAGCTTCTTCTCGACTTTCTCCGCACCACCCATTGCGACACCCTGTATCTGGTCGGCGACATCGTCGATGGCTGGCAACTGCGGCGGAGTTGGTTCTGGCCCCAGGCTCACAATGACGTGGTTCAGAAGTTGCTGCGAAAGGCGCGCAAGGGCACCCGCGTCGTCTATGTGCCGGGCAACCATGATGAATTCGCCCGCCACTTCGTCGGCAACAGCTTCGGGGCGATTGAGGTGGTGGACGAAGCGGTTCACCAGACCGCTGACGGTCGCCGCCTGCTGGTGATCCATGGCGACAGCTTCGACAAGGTGATGCGCTGCGCCCGCTGGCTGGCGGTGCTGGGCGATCATGCCTATACCGTGGCGCTGGCCGCGAACCGCTGGTTCAATCAAGCACGCCGCTGGCTGGGCTACCCCTACTGGTCGATCTCGGCCTATCTCAAGCTGAAGGTCAAGAACGCGGTCCGGTATATCGGCGATTACGAGGAGGCGGTGGTCGAGGCCGCCCGCATCCGTCAGGTCGACGGCGTTGTCTGCGGCCACATCCATCATGCCGAATTGCGGGACGAGGGCGGCTGCGTCTACGCCAACTGCGGCGACTGGGTGGAAAGCTGCTCGGCTCTGGTCGAGCACTCCGATGGTCGCCTCGAGATCATCTATTGGCCGGAACGAGTGGCGGAGCGGGCCGCCATAGAAGCGGCCGTGGGAGTCCGGGCATGCGCATAATGATCGTCACCGACGCCTGGGCGCCCCAGGTCAACGGCGTGGTTCAAACATTGGGAGCGCTGGTTGGAGAATTGCGGGCAACCGGTCAGGACGTGGTTATGGTGACGCCCGATCAGTTCCGCACCGTGCCGTGCCCGAGCTATCCGGAAATCCGGCTGGCGCTGCTGCCCGGCCGGAGAATCGCCCGGCTGATCGAAGAGGCCCGGCCCTCCGCGATTCACATCGCCACCGAGGGGCCGCTGGGCTGGGCGGCGCGGAACTACTGCGTGCGGCACGATTTGCCCCACACCACGGCCTACCACACCCGCTTCCCGGAATATGTCCGCGCCCGCTTCGGGGTGCCACTGGCGCTGTCCTACGCCGTGGTCCGCAAGTTTCACAGCGCCGCCCAGACCATGATGGTGGCGACCCAGACTGTCGAGAATGATCTCAAGGGGCTCGGGTTCGGGCGCATCCGGCGCTGGAGCCGGGGCGTCGACACCCGGCTGTTCCGTCCCGGCTTGAGAGCGGTTTACGATCTGCCGCGGCCGATCTTCCTCTATGTCGGCCGGTTGGCGGTGGAGAAGAATGTTGAGGCGTTTCTGTCCCTGGATCTGCCTGGGTCCAAGGTGGCAGTGGGAGACGGCCCGCAGGCCGAGGAGTTGAAGCGGCGTTTTCCCGACGTCTTCTTTCCCGGGCTCAAGCGGGGCGAGGAGTTGGCCGCCCACTATGCCGATGCCGATGTCTTCGTCTTTCCCAGCCGCACCGACACCTTCGGACTGGTACTGCTCGAGGCCATGGCCTGCGGCTTGCCGGTGGCGGCCTATCCGGTGGCCGGACCGCTCGACGTGCTCGGCGGCTTGAGGTGGACCCCGCTGTTTGGACAGCGGTGGGGCGGAGTTAAGAGAGAGTCCCGCCGGGTGCCTGAGTGCCGATCAGCCGCGTAGCGGGTGGAGCACGTTCCGAGACTACCACCTTCTTTCCTGCAATCAAATCTAAACC
>CAIOBP010000150.1 GCA_903856295.1 uncultured Rhodospirillales bacterium
CTTGGTTTCAGCATTGCTCGCAGAGGTCGATGAGGACTGGATGACTGGTAAGATATACATAAATCTGGCGGCGTAACTACCCGCCTCGAATCAAGTCGTCTTCTGCGCGAATTTACAGAAAAAAACTTGCACGGCCGCAAAAACGCGCTGCTCCTCAAGTGGTTCCGCTTTCTACTCGGCATAATCCTGGACTCGGCATAGCCGCGAACCGTGTGACTCTGCCAGTTGCCGGCCGTCTGGGCGATCTCGGCGAGGGTGGTGCCCTGGGGCCGGCGAAGCAGCGCCAGGATGGTTTCCTGTTTGGTGCCGGTGCGCGGCTGGCGCGGGGTGACCGGCTGGGGCGCCGGTTCCGGCAGCTTGAGGGCGGTGACGGCACGCAGCGCGGCCAGCACCGCGGTTTCGGGTTCGAGCTTGGCGCTGTCGATCAGGTAACGGACCAGCCAATCGCGGGTGTCGTTGATCACCAAGGAGCTGGTCAGGATCGCGGCGGCGTCGGGAGGCGCGATCGGTGCGGTGTCGTTGGCTTCGGGAGTCAGGGGCGCGTCATTGGTGCCGGCCGGCTCATCCGCGACCGTGGGCGCCGTGGCGGGCTTCTCGTCGGTTTCGATGCCGGCGGCGCGCATCGCCTCGGCGATGGTCAGGTTCTTTTCGGCGAGCAGGGCTTCCAGCCGGCTGAGGGCCTTCGCTCGCGAATTGAAGGTCTTCGGGGAAGTCGCCACCTGGGCGACGGTCCCGAAAATCGCGGTGAGCTGCTTCAGGGTCAGATCGGAAAGCGTCGTCATGGGGTGTGCTCCTTGGGGCTGATTTGGGGCGCCAGCCGCCCCGTTTCCTGTCCCCATACAGGCGCTGTCCCGGCGGCTTATCCAGAGTAATAGCAAGCAATTTCATCGCTTTGTTCGGCGCTTGTCTTGCCGAAGATGATCCGGCGTGACCGCAATCAGGGATAGCAACGATGTACACAGAGTCCCATCGCGACGCCCTGATTGAGGCCATCGCCAGCGGCGTACTGCGCGTCAGCTACGACGGTCGCACCGTCGAATACCGCTCGCTGACCGATCTGCGCGCGGCGCTGCGAGAGGTCGAGGCATCGCTCGATCCGGCCCGGCGGACGGTGCGGCAGATCAGGATCATTGCCGACAAGGGGTTGTGATCATGAACCTTCTGCAGCGGATCGCTGGGGCGTTGCTGCCGGGGACTCCTCGGATCGGCGCCATGGTTGGCGGGATCGAAGCCGGGGCGCTCGGGCGGCGGCTGTCCTCGTTCGTGCCAGCGACCTATCACATTAACACGCTGATTGCCGCGTCAGGTCAGACCGTCACGTCACGGGCGCGCTATCTGGTGCGCAACAACGGCTTTGCCCTGGCGGCGGCCGAGAGTTTCGCCGGCAACGCGGTCGGCGACGGGATCAAGCCGTCGTCGCTGTTGAAAGACGCGGCGCTGAAGCAGCGCCTGCAAGAAGCCTGGCTGCGCTGGACCGACGAGTCCGACGCCGAGGAACTGACTGATCTCTACGGCCAGATGCGGCGGGTCGCGCGCGAGCTGTTTATTGCTGGCGAGGTGTTTCTGCGCTTCCGGCCCCGCCGCCCCTCGGACGGGCTGTCGGTGCCGTTGCAACTTCAGATGCTGCCATCCGAGCAACTGGCGGTCAGCTTGAACCAGCCGGCGCCCGGCGGTAACCTGATCCGGCTCGGGATTGAGGTCAATCCGATCGGGCAGCGGGTGGCCTATTGGTTCTGGCGCAACCACCCCGGCGATCTCACCGAGCGCAGTTTCAGTGGCGGCGTGCCGGTGCGGGTGCCGGCGAGCGAGGTGCTCCATATCTATGACGCGGTCGAAGGCGGCCAGAAGCGTGGGCTGTCGCGGCTGGCCCCGGCCATCGTCAAGCTGTGGTTGCTCGACCTGTATGACGACGCCGAGTTGGATCGCAAGAAGGTCGCGGCGCTGTTCGCCGGCTTCGTCACCAGGCCCGATGCGGACGGCACGTTGATGGGCGAAGGCGCCCCGGACGCGACCGGCGCCTCGGTCGCCGGGCTGCAACCGGGCACGCTTCAGGTGCTGCTGCCGGGCGAGGACATTAAGTTCAGCAGTCCGGCCGATGTCGGCGGCAACTACAAGGATTTTCAGTTCCAGATGCTGCTGTCGATCTGTGCCGCCGTCGGCGTGCCTTATCAGAACGTCACCGGCGACATGACCAGGGTCAACTATTCGAGCAGCCGGACTGCGCTCTTGGAGTTTCGTCGGCGCATCCAGGCGTTTCAGCATTCGGTGTTGGTGTTTCAGCTGTGCCGGCCGATCTGGCAGCGCTGGTTGAGCACCGCCGTGCTGTCCGGAGCGCTCGACCTGCCCGGTTTTGCCCGTGATCCAGCGCCGTATTTTGCCGTGCGTTGGATTCCGCCCAAATGGGAGTGGGTCGATCCGCTGAAGGACATCAAGGCCGAACAGGAGGCGGTCGCCTCCGGCTTCAAGGCCCGCTCCGACGTGGTCGAAGCCATGGGCTACGACCCCGAGGAAGTCGACGCGCGGATCGCCGCCGACCGCGAACGGGAGAAGCGGCTGGGGCTCAGCTTCGTGGTCGGAACTCCCGCCCGAGGCGTGGTGTTTGATGACGGGAGTTCGATGGATCAGGGCACCGCGCCGGCCGTTCCCGCCTCTCAGCACACTTAACAGCAACGGGGTTGCCCCATGTCGCTTCCCGACCTGCCGTATCTCGGCGGGCTGGTCTTCGGCGCGCCGCTGATGATCGCCCGACCGAAGCTCGACACCATCCTGAACGTGCTGACTTTTCGCTTGCAGGGGGATGGTGGCGACCTTGGCACGCCAGCGGATGACCGGCCATTCGTGGTGACGCCGAACGGCATCGCGGTCATTCCGGTGCTGGGGACGCTGGCCAACCGCACCTTCGGGCTGGCGGCGATGAGCGGGCTGGCATCCTACCTGCGGCTCGGTGAGCAGCTTGACCAAGCGGCGGCCGATCCTGCCGTGCGGGGCATCCTCCTGGACATGGACTCCAACGGTGGACAGGCCGGCGGCGTCTTCGATCTCGCCGACCGGGTGCTGGCGCTGAGGGGCGTGAAGCCGGTCTACGCCGTTGCCGACGAGGCCTGCCTCAGTGCCGCCTATGCCCTGGCCTGCGGCGCCGAGCGTTTCTACGTCACCCAGACCGGCGCGGCCGGCTCGATCGGGGTGGTGGCGCTCCACGCCGACCAGTCGGGCGCCGACGAGAAGGCCGGGGTTCGCTACGACTATATCACGGCGGGGGATCGCAAGGCCGACGCCAACCCGCATGCGCCGCTGTCCGACCAAGCCCGCGCCACCCTCCAGGCCGAGGTCGATCGCCTCTACGGCCTGTTTACCGGCATGGTCGCCCGCTGCCGCAATCTACCCGATGCCCAGGTCCGCGAACAGCAGGCCGGGGTGTTCTTCGGCGCCAACGCCGTTGCCGCCGGGTTGGCCGATCAGGTCGGCACCTTCGCCAGCGCGCTTACCGATCTTTCCACCCGCCTTGCCGCCAGCCGGGGTTCCGGCCGGGGCGGCGTTTCCGTGCTGTCCCCCTTGAAAGGACCCACCGCCATGTCCGATGCCCCTCCGGCCGGGGCCGCCGCCCCGGCCGCCCCCGAAGCCGCCCTCCGTGAACAGCTCGCCGCCGAGATCGCCGTCCAGGCCGCCGCTCCTTCCGGCGAGGATGCTCAGGCCCTGGCCACCCGTCTCCGCGCCGAGGCCGCCGAAATCCTCGAGCTGTGCCAACTCGGCGGCCAGCCGGCGCTGGCCGCCGGCTATGTGCGCCAGGGGCTGTCTCCGGCCACCGTGCGCAAGGCCCTGCTCACCGGCCGGGTCGAGCGCTACGAGGCGGCCCCGACTGTGCCCGTCGATCCCAACGCCGCCGCTGGCGAAAGCCCGTTGATCGCCGCGATCAAAGCCACTTACCGGAAGGCTCTGACGGCGTTGGTTGTTGACGGTCAGGCCAGCGCTGCGGCCATGACCTGAAACGGAGACACCTCGTCGCCCTGCCGCTCGACCATCCGGCGCCAGCCGAGATAATTGGACAGGTACTTGGTGGCGATCCC
>CAIOBP010000151.1 GCA_903856295.1 uncultured Rhodospirillales bacterium
CAATGCCTTCAGATCATTGCTGGGGATCGCGGGCGGGGCTGAGGCGCCGACCTACGCCGAACTCTACTCCGGCGATTGGGCTCACCCAACATGTAGTAGGTGTCTGCGTTAACCGGATAGGCAAGCTTTGGCCACCATCTGCGGCGTCATGTCGGTGGTGGCGATCTGGCGCAGAATGCCGTGGCCGGTATGCACACCCTTGACCACGGCGCTGACCCTGGAGCGCATGCGATCGGCGAGCGCGGCGGTGGTCTTCGACAGATTGCGGACTTCGCTGGCCACCACCGCGAAGGTTCGTCCGGCGTCTCCCGCCCGGTTGGCTTCGATGGTGGCGTTAAGCGCGAGAAAGTTGGTCTGGCGATTGATGCCATCGATATCGGAGATGCACTTTTCCAGGTCGGTGACGTCTTTTTGAACATCGTCGAGCAAATAGACCATGTTCATCGCATTCATCGACAACTGGACGATGTTGGCGATCATTTCATTGATCACGCTCTGCATGTTGGTGATCAACTCGTCGAGCGGCACCCTGTCGCCGTCGATCTCGACGAAGCCGGCCATGTCCACGATGGCACTGACCTGTTCTGACTGCTCCCGCGCCGACATGGCGAGTTCCTGGAAGCGCCGGCTGAGATCGAGCGTCGAGTCCTCGACCAGCACCGAGGTGCGTTCGACCTCGACTCGCAGCACATCCATGGTATGGCGCTGGACATCGGCGAAACCGATCCACTGGCCAAGCAACTCATAATCGACAGCCTGGGCAGGGGGGGCGGAAACGATATGCTCGGGCGGCGCGGGCTCGGCGACGAGGGCATCCTGCTCCGAGCCGTTCTCACGGCTGACGGACTCGGGTTTTCTGCCTAGCCACGCGAGGACCATACCTTGAAAGCTCCTTAGCCCGCTCTTGGGCGATCGCTGATCGCATCGACGGCCCGTAGCAACTCGGGGGCAATCTGCGCCAATGGCAACTCGAGCACAACCCCTCCGGCTTCCTTGGCCATTTTGGGCATGCCATAAACCACGCAACTGGATTCCTGTTCACCGACGGTATGGGCCCCGGCGGCGCGCATCGCGGCCATGCCGTTGGCGCCATCCCGTCCCATGCCGCTGAGAATCGCGCCGACGACGTTGGGGCCGGCGGCCTTGGCCACGGACTGGAACAGCACATCGACTGACGGCCGGTGGCCGCTGACCAGCGGCGGCTGGTCCTGAATCTGGCAGAAATAGCCGATCGTGTCCCTGGCCACCGCCAGATGTCCCTCGCCGGGAGCGATGTAGATCACGCCCTGCTGCAAGCGCGCCCCCTGGCTGCCCAGCTTGACGGTCGGCGCGCACAGCTTGTTGAGCCGGTCGGCGAAGCTGGCGAGGTAGCTCGGCCCCATGTGCTGGGTGATGACGATCGGCGGGCAGTTGGCCGGCATCACCTGGAGAATGTCGCGGATGCGCTCGACACCGCCGGTCGACGCGCCGATGGCGATGAACGCCTTGCCGCCGCCCCGGCGTGGCGCGGCCAGGGTGGCCGGTTGCGGAATCGAAGGCCGAGGCCGCGAAACCCGGGCGGTGGCGGCGATCTTGATCTTGGCGATCAGATCCTCGGCCACGCGCTGGAAGGCGAAGCCCTCGGAACCGGCCGGCTTGCCGACATAATCGACGGCGCCGAGTTCCAGGGCGCGGATGGTGGCGTTGGACCCCGACTGGGTCAAACTGGAGACCATCACCACCGGCATCGGCCGCAAGGTCATGATCTTCTCAAGAAAAGATAGGCCGTCCATCTTCGGCATTTCGATGTCGAGGGTGAGAACATCGGGATTGGTGCTCTTGATGATCTCACGCGCCTCATACGGATCGGCCGCGGTGCCGACGATCTCGATACCAAGGTCTTTCGACAGCGACGCCGTAAGCATCTGACGCATCAGATTGCTGTCGTCGACAATGACGACTCGGATTGGGCGGGCCATGTCAATCGTCTCCGAACAGTTCGACGTCGCCTTCGATCGGCTTCTGGCGCAGGGTGGACATGAAGCTGAGTTCCTGGCTGACCGTCTCCGACAGCGCCTCGGACCGCAGAACCCGCCGGAGCACCCGGCCGGTGGAGGGAAAATAGTGAATGCGGCGTGCCATTACCCCTCCCAAATCCTGCCCGACGAGGTGAAGCCCCTCGTTGCGAATGTACGCCAGGACGAACGCGGCATTCCTGGCACCGACATCAAGCGTGGTATCGATCACCTTGGCGCCTCCGAACACCTTGACTTCAAGACGGTTGCGCCGCGCCCCGGCACCGAGAAGTTGATTTATCAGCAACTCCATGGCAACGCCACCATATCGGGCCGCGACATTTACGCTGTCTCCGGTGCCTTCGGGAATCTCTGGCAGCAGAAAATGATTCATGCCGCCGATCCCGGCCACCGGATCGCGGATGCAGGCGGCGATGCAACTGCCCAGGGTCGTCACCAGCATCTCGTCGACCCGGCCGGAAATTTTATGCTGGCCGAGCATGACCTTGACGATATGGGCATCGAAGTGCGGGTGATAATAGGCTCCGGCGGCCCGTTGATCGACCGAGCGCCGACGCGTCGGCTCTTTGGTCATGGCCCGGTTCTCCGGTAAATCGTCGACCCAACCTGGGCAAAACCGCTCGAAACACCGTAAAGACTCTCGGAGTGACCAAGGTAAAGGAACGATTCCGGAGGAAGCAGGGTGGAAAACTTCTCGATCACCGTCGTCCGGCCCGGACGGTCGAAATAAATCAGCACATTGCGGCAGAAGATCGCATCGAACGGCCCGCTCATCGGCCAGGGCTCCAGAAGATTGAGCGGTTTGAACGTGATCAACCGCCGCAATTCGTCGGCCATGGTGATTTCCGGCTCGGAACCAGTCCGGATGGGCTTGGTGAAACGGTCGCGCAACTCCGTGGGGATGGTCTTGGCCGATTCCGCCGCATAGACGCCGCGACGCGCGGTGTCCACCATGTGAGTGTCGATGTCGGTCGCCAGAATCCTGGCGTCCCAGCGCCGGATATCCGGAATGTTGGCACACAGCACCATGGCGATGGTGTAGGGCTCGGGCCCCGACGAACACCCCGCCGACCAGATGCGCAGACGCGGTTGGCCCGACTGCACCTGAGACATCTTGACCGCCGCCAGAACGGTTTTGGCCAGATGGTCGAAATGATGGTGCTCGCGGAAGAAGCTGGTGAGATTGGTGGTCAACGCATTGACAAGAAACCGGATTTCGGCCTCGCCCTTTTCGCTTTCCACCAGGGCGCAATAGGCGTCGAAATCTTTGAGGTTGAGTTCGCGCAGGCGGCGAGCCAAACGCGAATACATCATCTCGATCTTATGGGGAGCAAGACTGATGCCGGCCAGCTTATATAAGAGACCGGCGATAAAGTCGAAATGCTTGCGGTCGAAATTAAACTCACGCCTTCCCGGAGTCGAAGTCTCAAGCTGATCACGAAGATTGCGGCCTTTGGCTGCGCTGGGGGGCGTCTTAGAATCGTCCATGACTCGCGAGATGCTTGAATTATAAGGAAGTATACGGAGATCACGTGAGATGATCTCCACGCGCACGTTCATACGCCATTCGAGCCCAACAATCCACTGGCTATCACACCAAAACGCACGCACAGGTCGGGCACCGGCAGGCGCGCGCGCTCAAGACCAATCCTCGGCGCGCCAGCTTCAGTCGGCCGCACCGCTCTGATGCTCATCATCGCCGGTTTCAATTGCGAACAGCCGGGCCACGTCCAGCAGCGTCACCATCCGGTTTTCGGCGGTGAACAGGCCACTGAGATATTGCGACTCGACCAACCCGGACTCCATGGTCGGCGGCGGTTTGATCTGGTCCTGCGAGATGGCCAGAATGTCGGAAATGGCGTCAACCAGAATGCCTCGGGTCCGTTCGCCGACTTGGACCACCACCACCACATGACGCTTGGTCACCTCGGTGATGCCGCCGCCGAAGCGGGCACGCAGATCAAAAATCGGAATGATGATACCGCGCAGATTGATCACGCCGCGCACATAATCGGGCAGATTGGGCAACCGGCTCTCGGGCGTCCAGCCCCTAATTTCCCGAACCGAGAGAATGTTGACGCCATATTCCTCGTTGCCGACCGTGAAGGTGACGTACTGCTCCTCATTGGAGTTGGCGGTGGCGACGACATCGCCCCGAATGCTGCCGACCGTGGCGAGGGAGGCTGATTTGCTCATCGGGTATTGGCCTCACATGACATGGGGTTGAGGAGACGCGGCGGTGACCTGGCGCTGAGCGACCGAAGAGGCGGAGCCGCCGTGCTGGCTCATTTCCTGCAACCCGGCGACATCGAGAATCAGGGCGACGCGGCCATCGCCGAGAATAGTCGCGGCGGCGACGCCGTCGAGCCGGCGATAATTGGATTCAAGGCTCTTGATCACCACCTGCTGCTGGCCCAGCACCTCGTCAACCACCAGCCCGAGGCGGCCGCCATCCTCGGTTTCCACCAGCACCACCAGCCCCTTGGTGGCATCGGTGATCGCACCCGGAATGCCGAACAGGGCGTGCAAATAGACCAAGCGGATGTATTCGCCGCGCGCCATCATGACATCGCATTTGTTGACCAGACCATGAAGATCGGCGATTTTCGGCCGGAGACTTTCGATGATGTTGGTCAATGGCAGAACAAAACGCTCGGCGCCGACCGAAATCACCATGCCGTCAAGCACCGCCAGGGTCAGCGGCAACGACAAGATGAAGCGCGAGCCCTGACCGGGTGTGGAATAGACGCCGATGCGTCCGCCCAGACTGGTGATATTGCGCCGGACCACATCCATGCCGACACCGCGACCGGAAATATTGGAAATCTTGTCGGCGGTCGAGAAACCGGGCAGGAAGATCAGATTGTCGATCTCCTCGTCGCTCAGCGTCGCCCCGGCCTGGACCAACCCCTTTTCCACCGCCTTCTGCATCACCCGTGGCCGGTCGATGCCCTTGCCGTCGTCGGCAACCTCGATCACGATCCGGCCCGAACGGTGCGCCGCCGAAAGATGAACGGTGCCGGTGCGCGGTTTGCCGGTGGCCTCGCGGGTATCGGGGGATTCCAGCCCATGATCGATGGAGTTGCGGATCATGTGGGTCAGCGGATCCACCAGATTCTCAACCACGGTCTTATCGACCTCGGTGTTCTCGCCGCTGGTGACCAGCGAAACATCCTTGCCGGTCGCGGTGGCCAGCTCGCGGACCAACCGGGGCATGCGCGAGAACACCGAGCCGACCGGTTGGGCACGGATCGACATCACGCTTTCCCGCAACTCGCGGGTGTGCTGAGCCAGTTGCTCCAGCCCCTCCAGCAACTCCTGGAATTCGCCCTGGGGCAGATCGCGAACATGTTCGGCGACCATGGCCTGGGTGATCACCATCTCGCCGACCATATTGACCAGGCGGTCGATCTTGTCGAGGTCGACACGGATGGTGTGGTTGCCGAGATTGGCGTGCCCCCCTTCGCTCTGGGCGCTGCTTCTGCCGGCCGTGGGCTTGGCGGCGGTGGCAGAGGCGGCGGCCTCGGTGGCGTAAACGGCGGGCGGAGCGGCGCCGGCCTTCGAAGCGGCGGCGGCGGCCGGCGGTTTCGCCTCGGCCTTCGAGGCGGCGGAAGCCGGCGACTCGGCGGAATGCTCGGCAATCTCGACCAGGCTCTCGTCGCTGACGAACTCGAAAATATCCTGAATGTCCGAGGTGTTCTTGGCCGTGGTCACGGTGACCAGCCACTGCAGATAGATCAGCTCGGGCTCAAGATGGGCCAGGGTCGGCAAGCCACCGATATCGCACTCGATCTCGGCGTCGCCCAACGCCTTGAGCGCACGCAGCATGAAGGTCGGATCATTGCCGGTCAGCAGCAGATCGGCCTTGGGCCGGAAACGGACGGAGTAGGTCCTGCGGCCATCGGCCGCCGTCGCACCACCGGTCGCGGCCGCGGTTACGGCAGGCGAGGGGGCGTACAGTTCCTCGACATCCGCGTCTTCCTGGATCGCGCTGGCGGCGAAGTTCTTGAGCGAGGCGACGATCTGCCCGGCGAAACCGGCCGGCGGCCGGGTGCCGTCGCGGGCATGGGCGAGCAACTGACCGAGCACGTCGTTGGAGCGAATCAGAGTGTCGACCAGTTCGTCGGTGATCGCGATCGTGCCGTTACGCACCCCGTCCATCACGGTTTCGAACTCGTGGGCGAAGGCGACCAGATCCGAAAAACCGAAGGCGCCGCCGCCGCCCTTGATCGAGTGGACGGCACGGAAGATGGCGTTGATCTCTTCCATGTCGGCGTTGCCGGGGGTCAGGCGCAACAGCCCGGTCTCGGCCACACCCAGAAACTCGCCGCTTTCTTCGAAATAGGTCTGCTTGAACTGCTGCAAGTCTTCCAAGAAAGCATCCTCCCGTTTCGGGACGCGCCGACGGCAAGCTCCGCTCCGCAAGAAGCAGGATCAGCCGCAAACCTTTTGCACGACAGAGATCAGTTTGGCCGGATCGAATGGCTTGACGATCCAACCGGTGGCGCCGGCCGAACGCCCCTCGGCCTTCTTCTTGTCGTCGGCTTCCGTGGTCAGCATCAAGATCGGCGTCGTCCGGTACTGGGCGGTCGCGCGCAACTTCCGGATCAGGGTCAACCCGTCCATGATCGGCATGTTGAGATCGGCGATCACCAAGTCGACCTTGTTGGCGGTGAGAACATTGAGGGCGTGCTGCCCGTCATTGGCCTCGACCACATCGTAGCCCGCCCCCTTGAGGGTGAAGGAAACCATCTCCCGCATCGTGCGGGAATCATCGACGGTCATCACTTTCTTTTTCACGACCGCCTCCATTGCTTCAGCCAGTCAGAGAGCCCCAGATCGGAACAGGCATCCGCGAACGGGGCCGAGGGGCCGACGATCGCGAAGGTCTGCCGGCTTTCCGTCGCGGTGCGCGAAGCCACCAGCAGCGCCTGAACGCAGGCCGTGCTGACGCGCTCGACGCCGTCGGCCAGAATTTCGATAGTGTCGCCAATGGCAAAAGCATGGCGCAGACTATCGAGCAGCGGCTGGGCCATGGCCAAATCAAGGTCGGAAGGCAGGCCAAGCTTCACCCGGCCCTCATCCTCGCTCCACTTGATCAGCGCTACGTTGTTCTCTTCGTCTTTCGACATTCTTTACCTGCGCTCCTGCGGCTTTACCTGCGTTCCTGGGGAAAGAGCCAAAAATTCACAAATGAAACCATGCGACCCGGAAGTCCTCGAAAGAAAACCACCCTGACCACGGCGCTCCCCCCGGAAAGGGATGCCGCCCCGGCGGCGCCTCCGAACCCATCCGATCCGACCGGAACTTCCCCCCGGACAACCAGACACCGACCGCCTGACGGCATTATGCCCGCAGCGTCCCGCCCGATCAATGCGAATTGTAAGCTTAGCGATTTCAGGCGACCACGGCGGTATCGGTCCCCCACCGGCTGGCGGTCGCCCGGGGAATGACGAAGCTGAAGGTGGCGCCCTGGCCGAGCGTGCTTTCGACCCAGATGCGTCCACTCAGATGCTCGACGATGCGCAGGCAGATGGCGAGCCCCAGTCCGGTGCCCTGGGGTTTGCTGGTCATGGTGTTGCCAACCTGTCGGAAACGCTCGAAGACGATCTCGCAGTCCCTGGCGGCGATGCCGGGTCCGGTGTCGCGAACGTCGACCCGGCCGAACCGTTCCTCGGCGCTGACCAAGACTTCGACCCGGCCTTCGGACGGTGTGAACTTGACGGCGTTGGACAGCAAATTGACCGCCACCTGCATCAGGCGATCGTAGTCGCCCTGAACCTGGGGCACCCCCGGCGCGATCGTCATCTTGAGCGCGATGTTTTTGTCGCGGAACAGGGAACCGGTGGCGGCGGCAGCCTGTTCCATCACCTCGCCGAGATCGACCGGTTCGATCACCCAGGCGATCTGGCCGGACTCGATCTTGGCGAAGTCGAGCACCTGATTGATCAGGCGGGTCAGGCGCTCGCTTTCCTTGATGATCAGGCCAAGAAATTCCTGGCGCTGATCCATTTCAAGCTCGGGATCATCGAACAGGATTTCGGAAAAGGCGCGAATCGACGTCAGGGGCGTGCGCAACTCATGGGTAACGGTCGAAAGGAAATCGTCTTTCATGCGGTCGAGTTCGCGCAATTGCTCGTTGGCCGTCCGCAACGCCGCGGAGGTCCGCTCCAATTCCGAGGATTTCTGCTCGAGCTGGCGGCTGTACTCGATGACGTGCGAGGTTTCGTCGAGCATCCGCATCAGTTCGGGAATGCTGAACTCACCGTCCTTGACCGCCGAGGCCAGGGCGATGCGCGCCGAGGCGGCGCCGATCGCCCCAGCCAGCAGCCGTTCGGCGAAACGCACCAGATTGGCGCTGGCCTGGGCCTGGGGCTCCAGGGAGTCGGCGCTGCGGGCTCCGTACTGGGCGAAGGACTGGTCGGCGCGCTGCGGCCCGACGAAACGGGCCACCAGCCGCTGCAGATCCTCGACGGTGGCCGAACCGCGCCAGCGGCCGGGAACCACGGTGGCGTCGGCCTGCTGAAAGACCTCGACAAAGGCGGTGGCCTGAACCCGCTCGCTCAGGGACGGCTTGTCGAACAGCGAAACGCCGATGTAGAGCCCGACATTGAACAGCATGCTCCAGAACAGCGAATGGCTGGTCGGGTCGAGATCGGTGAGCCCGAACAGAGCGTAGGGGCGCAGCATCTCCAGGCCCATCGGTCCAAGATCGATGAACTCCGGCGACAGCCAGCCCGAGCGCGCGAAAGAGGGCAACAGCAGAGTGTAGGCCCAGGTCAGAATGCCGGCGACCATGCCGACCGCCGCGCCCTTGCGGGTGCCGCCGGACCAGAAGATGCCGCCGAGCAGCGCCGGAGCGAACTGAGCCACCGCCGCGAAGGAGATCATGCCGATGGAAACCAGCGCGTAGGCGCTGCCGGCGAAACGGTAATAGGCATACCCGAGCAGCAGGATGGCGACGATGGTCAACCGGCGGATGGTCAGCAGCAGCGGCGACATATCCGCGGTGCGGTGCAGGGCGCTGGAGCGCAACCGCAGCAGCAGCGGCATCACCAGATCGTTGCAGACCATGGTGCTGAGGGCGATGCATTCGACGATGATCATGCTGGTGGCCGCCGAGAGACCACCGATGTAGGCGAGCAGCGCCAGCGCGCCCTGACCGTCGGAAAGCGGCAGCGCCAGCACGAACATGTCGGGGTCGGCCTCATGGCCCGGAAAACGCAGCAGCCCGGCCGCGGTCAGCGGCAGCACGAAGAGGTTGATCAGCAGCAGATAGAGTGGAAACAGCCACAGCGCCCGTCCGAGATGGCGCTCGTTGACGTTCTCGATCACCGTGATCTGAAACTGGCGCGGCAGGCACAGGAAACTCAGGGCGGAGAGAATGAGCAGGGTGATCCAACTGCCGTCGGGCAGGGCGGCCTCGTGGGTGAACAGGCGGGCGATGCCGGGCTTGGCCAAGGCATGCTCGAAGAGATCGCCGAAGCCGTTGTAAAGACCGAAAGTGACGAACAGGCCCACCGCCAGAAACGACACCAGCTTGACCACCGACTCGAACGCCACCGCCGCCACCATGCCGGGATGGTGCTCGGCGGCGTCGATATGGCGGGTGCCGAAGATGATGCCGAACGCCGCCATGCCGAGGGCGACGTAAAGCGCCTTGTCCTGAACCAGCGGCCGGGAGACCTCCGAGGCCAGATTGATCGGCACGGTGGCCGACATGACGTCGAAGCTGACCGCGATCGCCTTGAGCTGAAGCGCGATGTAGGGGGTGACGCCGACCACGGCGATCAGCGTGACCAAACCGCCGAGCAACTGGCTTTTGCCATACCGGGCCGCGATGAAATCGGCGATCGATGTTGTCCGCTGGCGCTTGGCGATGCGCAGAACCTTGCCGATCACCAGGAACCCCAGCGTCATGACCAGGGTCGGGCCAAGATACGTCGGCAGAAACCCGACGCCGCTCTCGGCCGCCCGGCCGACGCTGCCGTAGAACGTCCAGGACGAGCAGTAAACCGCCAGCGACAGCGCGTAGACGTAGGGGTTGGCAATGACGCTGCGGCCCTGGTCGGCCCGTCGGTCGGCCCAATAGGCGATGGCGAACAAAACGAACAGGTAGGCAAAGGAAACTGCGGCGACCAGCGAACCCGCCATCGGCTCGTGCCCCTTTCGCGAAAAAAATTCCGACGGCGCAGTCTACCGGCGCGGCTCCGGGCTGACAATGGCGGCTTCGCGCCGACGACGCCCGCCAACGCGACAAGAAGTAGCAGTCCGCGGCCATGCGCCACGCAGGCCGCGCCGGCTCACCGCAAGGTCGAACAGGATCGTGCCCGTACGAGTCCGGCAGCGTTTCGAAACAATCACCCGTTCCGCGCGCTACGTAAGAAAAATATAACTTGCTGATTGCCTAATTTTGTCGCGGCCTGGAAATTAGCTTGTCGCGGCAGGGTTCCTGGTCCACGATCCGGGCAGCGGAAAGAATGTGCGGCGGATGGTCATGTCCGCAAAGCTGGAGGGTGCCGATGGAGCGAGGTCGCGCTGATTATCAGCCGTTCAGTGTCGTGGTGATCGAAGATCAGGCCTTCGTGCGCAAAACAATTGTGCAGTTGCTGGGGCAACTGGGGTTTGGCCGCACCGGAGAGGCCGAAGAAGGCGAGGCCGGTCTTGCCGAATGCCGGCGGGTCAATCCGGACATCATCGTTTGCGACATCGACATGCGGCCGGTCAACGGCCTGGATTTTCTGACCCGGCTCCGGGCTTCGACCGAAATCCGCAATCCCCGGACGCCGGTGATCTTCCTGACCAAGCACACGGAGTCGGAGATCGTCAAGCAGGCCCTGGCGCTGGGGGTGAACGCCTTCGTGGTCAAGCCGCCGACATTGCCGGCCCTGCGCGAGCGCATCGACCGCTACCTGTTTCCGAGCTGACGCTGTTTCCGGGTCGAACCGGCCCGGCCGTCGGGCGGCCGGGACCGGACGGAGCGGGGGCTGAGGCTTAGCGCCCCGGCGGCCCGCTTTCTTTCTTGTTGCCCGAGAAGCGCCCGACATTCCCCAGCATCTGCTCAAGGAACGACAGGTCCTTGCCGGCGGTTGGGGTGGTGCGGTCGACGAAGGAAACGTCCCGGCCGGCGTCGAGGCCGAGCTTCTGAACCTTCGTTACCACGCCGTTGGCGTCGAACCGCAGTTCGAGAATCTGACGGTCGATGACCTCCGGCGGATAGAACGCCACCTTTTCGGTCCGCTGGCCGATGTAGTACCAGACATTGGGGTCGAAGGTGCCGGTCGCGGTCGGGGTGCCGAGAATCTCGGTGACATCGGGCTTGCGGCTGATGCCTTCGTGAATTTGCCCGAGCCGGTCGGGCTCCACGTAATTTCCATGGTTCGCCACGATCGGCGAGCATGCCGCTGCCGATGACAGCAGTCCGATTGCGAACAATTTGACAGCGGATGATCCGGTCATGACAATCGACACTCTTGGTGGGCGGTGCAGCGTCGGGACAATCGCACCGCATGCTTTGACCTGTCAACGGGATCGCTAGGGAGATCGCAGGCACGACCATGATCGCATTCCTGAAACGCCTCTTCAGAGGCAGCGGCCGCGAGGAGCAGGTGGCGCGCTGCTACGCTCTGGTGATGGAACAATCGCGCCGGCCGGAGTTCTATCTCGCCGGCGGCGTGCCCGACACCATCGACGGCCGGTACGAGATGCTGGCGCAGCACAAGCTGGCCATTGTGGCCACCGCGCTAAGCGTGGCGGTTATGATTGTGGCCATGGCTGTGGTGTCGGGCTTCGACCATGCCATCCGCGAAAAACTCTTCACCTTCGTGGGGCATGTACACGTGGTGTTGTTCGACAATGCCAAATCGAACGCACTTACCCCACACCCCATTTACCGCGATAAGGAATTGATTGATTCCATCCGCTCCCTACCCCATGTGGCGCGGGTATTTCCGTTTGCCGTGAGGCCGGTCATCGTTCAGGCTCATGGCACAATGGAGGGTTTGAAACTGGAAGGGGTAGACCAGGCTTTCCCGTTTGATTCCCACATTGCCCTTGCCGGCCAAAGCATCGATTTCGCCGACTCTGCCTACTCCAAGCAAATCGTACTCTCCC
>CAIOBP010000152.1 GCA_903856295.1 uncultured Rhodospirillales bacterium
CTCCAGTCGGGCTACGCCCTCCCTCCGGGACGCCCAGGCAATGGCACACCATGGCGACCGGCAGAGAACCCACCTAAAAAACGCGCCCCCCTGTCCAAACAAACCCGGCCAGCTCTGATGTCGATCCGGATGCCGATCTCGACCACCTGATCCGCCGGTAGCCGGCGCGCACCGCCAGCCCATACTTGGCCGGCATCAGGATCACTACCCGGAGCTTAAGCATCATCGCGATCTGATGGGCGGTGGCCCATAGCAGGTCGTTGAGGCTGCCGATGCCGGTCAGCTTGCGGCTGAAAGCGTAAAGCTCGGCGGTGGTCCTGGCGCGTCGCCGGGCGGCGGTAATTTGGGAGCGGCTGGCCGCCGCCAACTGACTGGTGAGAACGGCGGCGAGGAAAAAGAACACCAGCGCCACCACGTTGGCCGGATCGGCGACCGTGAAGCTATAGATCGGCGGCAGGAAAAAGAAATTGTAGGTGGCGACGCCCAGCAGCGAGGTGAAGAGCGAAGGCTTGAGACCATAGAGGGTGGCGCTGCCCAGCACCTCCATCAGGAAGACCAGCGACAGGTTGGGCACTTCGACCAGCCGGTCGATGCCGAACCCAACGCCAAGCGCCCTCGCCACCATCAGCGTGCTGGCGAGATAGGGCCAGAGCGGGCGGTTGGATTCAGGCAAGCGGGTGCGCACCGTCTTGTCGGGCAGGCGTTCGCCTTCCGGCCTGTTTGATAGTCGCTCGCCTTCCGGCTCGCCAGCGATAACATGGATGCTGATGGAACCGGCCTGCTCCATCAGGTCGGAGACCACCGCCCGGCTGCCGAACCCGAACCAACGCCGCCGGTCGGAGCGACCGATCACGATTTCGGTGATGTTGTTGCTCCGGGCGTAGGCGACCACCTCTTCGGCGATGCTCCGCCCCGGCAGCGTGAGGGTGGTCGCCCCCAGGCGTTCTGCGAGACGCAGGGTATCGGCAATGCGGTCGTGGTCGGCATCGGTCAGTCCGACATCGTGGCTGGTTTCGACATGCAGCACGATCCATTTGGCGCGCAGGCGATCGGCGATGCGTTTACCGGTGCGGACAAGCACCGCCCCCAACGGGCGTTCGTCGATGCAGACCAGCACCCGCTCTCCCGGCCGCCTAGGGGCCGGGAATGGCGTGGCTGCGCATGTAGGACAGCATCTGGTCGTCGACCTGCCGGGCGGTGCAGCGCAGGGCCAACTCCCGCAACGCCGTCAGATTGCCGGGCGAGAAATAGTGGGCGAGCACCCGCTGAGCCTGTTCGCGGACATAGACCTTGCCCTCGGCCAGCCGCTTGCTCAGATGCTTGGGCGTGAGGTCGATCAGTTCGACCTCGTCGGCGCGATCGATGACGCTGTCGGGCACGGTTTCGCGGACGCGGGCCGTGCAAGTTTTTTTCTGTAAATTCGCGCAGAAGACGACTTGATTCGAGGCGGGTAGTTACGCCGCCAGATTTATGTATATCTTACCAGTCATCCAGTCCTCATCGACCTCTGCGAGCAATGCTGAAACCAAG
>CAIOBP010000153.1 GCA_903856295.1 uncultured Rhodospirillales bacterium
CGATGAGGACTGGATGACTGGTAAGATATA
The DNA here is from genome assembly GCA_903856295.1 of uncultured Rhodospirillales bacterium. GTDB lineage: Bacteria > Pseudomonadota > Alphaproteobacteria > Azospirillales > Azospirillaceae > BOG-933. Next base: position 31 of record CAIOBP010000153.1, read on the forward strand.
CATAAATCTGGCGGCGTAACTACCCGCCTCGAATCAAGTCGTCTTCTGCGCGAATTTACAGAAAAAAACTTGCACGGCCCGTGTCCGCCTGCAGCGTCAGCGGCCTGGACGAAACGGCATGATTGGTTATCTGATCATCTAGCGCAGCCGGATGCGCATCCCCGTCATCGCATTCCTGTTCAAGACGTCCCAAGCGGTTGGGATGCCGCAAAAATCAGGGAGTTCTTGAGCGGCGGAACCAGCCGATCAGGGCGAAGCGGGAATCGGCGAAGTCGCTGTCGGGGCACGACACCGCCCGCACCTCGTGCGGCAGCCAGGATGGAAAGAGCACGAGCCGATCATGGACCGGTTCGACATCGACGAAAGCGTCGCCGACGATGGCGTGAAGCCGCAGGTCGCCCCCCGTGAAGCGCCGTGGTCGACGGTGGAGGTAGCAGACCGCGCTCAAGACCCGGTCTCCTCGGGCAGGATCGGCCGCATCGCGTTCATCTCCGGCGAGGGTATCGATGTGACGGAGATAGAAACCGCCATGGCCATAGGCGACCAACTCGAGTTCAAGCCGCGCCAGAGCAATCGGCGGCATGCCGAAGCTCTTCAGGCTGTCGTCCAGCAACCCCTTCAACCGCGCCGTCACCAATCCGGCGAGTTCCCTGTCTTCGCCGACCAGGGAGTCGAACGCATCGAAGCGTTGTACCTGCCGGATGGAAACGTCGACCCGGCCTGAGTCGACGCCGATACGCCCATCGGTGAAGGCGGCCGTCAGACCGATCGCGCGCTCCAGCAGGCGGTCGGCGATATCGGCGCCGAGCCAACCCTCCACGACCCGCAGGGGGCCCGGCACGCGCAGGACATCTTTCATCATGTCGAGGGGCTTCCACCGTCTTGAGAGAACCCGCTCCGCCGGCCGCTTTGGGCGGATCGAGCCGAGGTCGGAAATTATCAGCCACTGGAGCCGCCGCCGCAAGGCTCTGCCTGGCTCTCACGACGGGGGGCATCCGATTCTTGAGCGCCTTCGCTCCGGAGCGAAATGAAAACAACGATCGACGCGCCTTCCGCAACGAAAAGTATACGTTAAGCAACATAATGCGCATGCCGTGGCGTTCCAATAGCACTTTTATACAACGTATATGTATCGTCTTTGCATTCATATGCATTAATTTGAAAAATATGGGTGGCTGCACCTCAATTTCGTTTGAGTATTGCTATGCTGGCGCTACCATTCTGGCCGCAAATCGCCCGACTGCGGGCGAGGACCGCGATGGAGGCATCCTTGACCGAATATTGTGTGGGACAGATTGTCCCGTTCGCCTTTCCTTTTTCGCCACGGGGTTTTGTGCAGTGCGACGGGGCATCCCTGCCGGTCTCGCAAAATCAGGCGCTTTATAGCCTGATTTACAACACCTATGGCGGCGATTCGACGAACTTCAAGGTGCCGGACCTGCGCGGCACCACGCCGGTGATGGAGGATTGGTCGAACCAGGACTATCAGCCCGGCAAAACGGGGGGATCGGAAGGGGTGACGCTGACCCTCGCGCAGATGCCGGTCCACCGTCACACCGCCTATGGCGTCGATGTCGTGGCGACGAAGTCGAACAATCCGGCGGGCAAGGACCGGGCCTACGCCGATACCACCGGCTTCAATCTCTACGGGCCGCTCACCGGCAACCCGATGCCGGCCGTTGTCCCCCTCAACGCCGGAACGATCGGCGTCACCGGCGGCTCCGCTGCCCACAACAATATGCAGCCCTTCGCGGTGGTCAATTTCTGCATCGTCGTCAGTGGCTACTACCCTCAGCGCCCCTGATCCCGTTGCACATGAGGAAAGGATAGTCCGATGTCAGATGCTTATGTTGGTGAAATTCGACTGTTCGCCGGCTCCTTTGCGCCGGAAGATTGGGCGGTATGCGACGGATCGCTTCTGTCGATCAATTCTTTTCAGGCATTGTATGCGCTGATCGGCGTGACTTGGGGCGGGGACGGCAAGACGACGTTCGCGGTGCCCGATTTGCGTGGCCGGGTGCCGCTCGGCCAGGGCCAGAAGCCGGGGCTTACGGCCCGCACGATGTGCCAGACCGGCGGTGCGGAGACGGTGACGCTCACCGCCGCCACCATGCCGTCCCATAACCATCCGGTGGCCGCCGCCACCGCCGAAGCCACGGCCGCCAAGCCCGCCGGCAACGGTCTGGCCACGGCCGCCGCCACCCATGGCTACTATGTTCCGGCCGGCAGCGACGATCCGGTGAATGCCTCGGTGTTGAACGCCCTGACCATCGGCAACGACGGCGGCAACCTGCCGCACGCCAACCTCATGCCGTCAATGGCCTTGACCTACATCATCGCCACCAATGGGCTTTTCCCGGAGCGGCAGTAGCGGCGTCGAGTGTCCGACCAGCTAAACAGGATGATTTCGAGATTGCGAGAAGGGAAACACGACCATGGCTGACCCTTTTGTCGGGCAGATACAAATCTTCCCCTATACGTTTGCTCCGTATGACTGGGCATGGTGCACCGGCACCGAGCTTGCGGTAAGGCAGTTTCAGGTCCTCTATGCTGTCATCGGCAATACCTTCGGTGGCACGCCCAACAGCACCTTCAAACTGCCGGATCTGCGTCAGCGGGCGGTGGTGGGGTATGGTCAGGGGCCCGGCCTGAGCCCGCACGCCTACGGCGCCAAGTTCGGCGATGCCGCCGTCACGCTCAACGAGACCCAACTGCCGCAGCACAGCCACGCCGCCCATCAGGCGGCCATCGCTTCGGGCAAGGCCACTTCGCCGACGGTTGCCGCCAATAGCTGGGCCGGTTGGACCAACGACGCGCGTGTCAATATATTCACCAATACCGAGACCGCGCCGGTCGTTGCCTTCAGCCCGACCATGGTCGGGCTGGCGGGCGGCGGAGCGGCCCACGAGAACCGCCAGCCCTACTTGGCGATGCCCTTCTGCATCGCCACCAACGGCATCTTCCCGGTACGGCCGTGATGCCGTCCTCCCTCTTTCCCCGGGGCTCCCTGGGGAAAGAGGGAAGGGGGGGGGGTGGTGCCGGTTGAGCGATTGCGTTATCGTGGCCGTTTCCCACTTTGGCGCTTCTGATCGAGGATTATTGGATATGACCGACACGCCCGCCCCCGCCGTCCGCAAGCCCTGGCACCCGCCGCGCCTGGAACGCGCCGATGTCGTCGAGCGTACCGCCAAGAAGGACCGAAGCCCCAGCGATGGCTCGGGCCAGCACGCCCTCTCCTGATGAACGCTGCGCCGCACTTGCGACCGGTCGAGGAGGCCGACTACGAGTGGCTGCGCCGCCTTTACCACCAGGTGCGGGCGGCGGAGTTCGCCATCCTGCCGCCCGAACAGCGCGAGATGCTGCTGGATTCGCAGTTCATGATCCAGGAGCGCGCCTACGCCATGCAGTATCCCGGCATCGCGGTGCTGGTGATCGAATGGGGTGGGGAACCGGTCGGGCGGCTGTTGCTTCATCGCGACGGTGCGGCTTGGCGGGTCGTCGATCTGGCGGTGGCGGACGCGGCGCGCGGGCGTGGCATCGGGGCGGCGGTGCTGGTCCAGGTCCAGGCTATGGCCGCCGCCGCCGGACCGGGGGCTTGTGTGCTGCTGAGCGTGCGTCCCGGCAACCCGGCCCGCCGCCTCTACGACCGGTTGGGCTTCCGCGAGGCTCCCGGCGGGGTCGAGGGCGTGACCGTGCCCATGTTCTGGCGTTCCGGCCCCGCGTCCGGCGCCGGTTTCCAAACTCTTTGCGCAGGAGATACCCCCCCGTGAGACTGCTGACCTTCGAGGATTTCGCCGGCCGGCTCAACGAATCCTTCAGTCTCGATCTCGGTACCAGCAGCGTCGACATGGTGCTGACCGAGGCGAAGCCGGTCACGAAATACATTTATCCTGGCCTGATGCGCGCACCGTTCAACCTGCTGTTCAGCTCGAACACCCCCGTTGTTCTGCCCCAGCGCATCTATCCGTTCAAGAACGGCACCTTGGGCAGGGTGGATATCTTCATCACGCCGGTGGCCCGCAACAAGGACGGCATCGTCTACAGCGCCGTCTTCAATTGAGTCGGCGGTGATCAGCGCCTTCGCCGGCGTCGTCCGTCTCGACGGTGCGCCGGCCGCTCTCGACGAGGCGCCGGCCATGGCCGGTGCCTTCGCCGCGCCGCCGCGTCGCCGGCCGCTGGTTTATGCCGAAGGGCCGGCGTCGTTCGCCGGGGTGGCGCTGGCCTTTTCCGCTCCGGCCCGGCCGGGGAGCGGCGGCCGGCTGGTCTGGCGCGACGGCGGCGATGCCGCCCTGCTGTTCGCCGGCCGTCTCGACCACCGGGCCGACATCGCCGCCGCGCTGAATCTCGCGGCGGACCGGCTGGCGACTCTTTCCGATGGCCAGCTTGCACTGGCCGCGTGGCGGCGTTGGGGAGCCGACGGGCTGGCCCGGTTGACCGGCGCCTGGACGCTGGCGGTGTGGGAGCCGGCCGAGCGCCGGCTGACGCTGGCCCGCGATCCCATGGGCGGGCGGTCGCTGTTCTTTCATCGCGCGGGGGCCGTCGTCAGCTTCGCCTCGGCCATCACCGCTCTGTTGCGTCTGGAGCGTGTCGGGCGCGACCTCGACGAGGTGGTGCTGGGCGATCTGCTTCTGCTCACGCTGGGGGAACGCGACCGCACCGCCTACCGTGAGATACAGCGGGTGCCCGGGGGGCATTACGTCGTCTTCACCCCCGGCCGGCAGGCGGTGGTGCCGTTCTGGCATCCGCCGGTCGACGGTCCCCCGCTCCGGCTGGCCCGCGACGAGGATTATGTCGAGGCGATGCGCGAGTTGCTCGACCGCGCCGTCGCCGCCTGCTTGCCCGAGACGGGGCCGGTGGCGGTGCTGGGCACGGGGGGGCTCGATTCGGCCGGGGTCTCCGCCACCGCGGCCCGGCTGCGCGCGCCCGGCGCCGTCCACCACTATTGCCGGGTGCCGCCCGCCGGCTGGCAGGGGCCGGTCGACACCTATCTCTATCCCGACGAACGTCCCAAGTTGGAGGCTCTTGCCGCCCGCCATGCCAACATCCGGGTCGTCGCCGTCGACGAACCGGGCTTGCACCTGGTCGACCTGGATCCGCGCTGCCTGTTCCAGCGCTATGGCGGCCCCAGCATCGCCGCCGGCAATCTCGGCTGGTATCTGGGCGCGATCGACCGCGGCCGGGCCGAAGGGCACCGGGTGTTCCTGACCGGCGATTTCGGCAACAGCGGCTTCAGCGCCCCCGGCCGCTCGGCCCCCTTCGAACTGCTGTGCGGCCTCAAGCTGGGGGCATTGGCGCAGGAGTTGGCGGGGTGGCGGCGGCGCTATGGCTGGTCGTGGCCGCGCACCGTCAAGAACACGCTTTTGCCCCGCCTGCAACCGCCGGGGCTCCACATCTGGCGTCAGAACCGCAAGGCCCCCGGCGGCCGGCGCTGGCTCGGCTGGAGTCTGGTCAACCCCGCCTTCGTCGCCGAGGCCGGGCTGGAGGAGCGGGCGCGCCGCCTGGGCGGGACCTCCAGCGCCGAGCCCAGCCGCGCCCCCCGCGTCGCGCGGGCCCAAATCCTCGGCTGGATGGGTAGGCTGGGCGGCGACCTCGTCGCCCAGACCATGGCCGTCGACGGTTTCGATCTGCGCGCGCCGCTCGCCGATCTGCGGCTGATCGAATTCACCCTGCAACTGCCGGGCACCCAGTTCTGCCGCGACGGGGTCATGCGCTGGCTCGCCCGCCGCACCCTGGCCGATCGCCTGCCGGCCGAAATCGTCGAAGAACGCCGCCTCGGCGCCCAGAACCCCGAATGGTACCAGCGCCTGAGCCAAGGTCACGCCACCGACCTCGCCGATCTGCCCCACATCGCCCGCGATCCCGTGGCGCGGCGCCTGCTCGATCTCGGCCGCGCCGCCCGCGAGCTTGCCGACTGGCCCGCCGATGCCGATGCCGCTCACGGCCGTCTGGACGAGGTCCGTCACGCCCTCGTCCGCGGCCTGAACGTCGCCCGCTTCATCCGCTGGAACCGGGGCGGCAACGAATAGGGCGGGACAGCCTCAGGCGTCGATCTCCAGCCGTTCCACCGCCTCGGCCATCTCGTCGAGGCGGCTGAGGTCGGGGGGACGGGTCACGGTATAGGCGGCGAGCCGGCTGCCAGCCGCCAGACAGCGCCCGGCCACCGCATGCTTCAACGCCAGGGCGGGAATCAGGCGCCGGCGAAAAACGTGGCTGTGCAGCATTGCCACCGCGCGCGCCGAGGTCAGGCGCTCGACCCGCATGGGCCGTTCTTCGCCGAACGCAAGCTCGGCGATGGCGGCCAAGGGCACCGGCCCCACCTGCCATCCCGGCCCTCCCGGCACCAGCCATTTCCCGGTTGGTCCCAGCGCCATGTCGGCATCGGCGGTCAGCCCCACCGCCGCCAACGACGCCTGCGACAGCCGCCAGCGCGATGGCCCGGGCCAAGCCAGCATCGCTCCTCCGTCGCCGACCGTCAGCGCCGTCAGATCGTCGGCCACCGGTCGCCAGCCCCGCCCGTGCAGGGCCGCCGCCAGGGTGGATTTGCCACCGCTGCGACTGGCCATGAACGCCACCGCCACCCCGTTTCGCGCCATGCAGCAGGCGTGCATCGGGAGCACGCCGCTCAGATGCAGGATCGCCCCCATAAGGTGCCCGGCCATGGCTTGGCTGAGGATCAGCGGGTCCGCATCCCGGTCCAGGTCGGCGGTCACCCGTATGCCGGCGCCGCCCGCCACCCGCTCGTCGGCTTCGATCAGGAAGCGCCCGACCGTCGCCATCGTCGCCAGCACGGCCGCTCCCTTGACCCACATCCCCATGCCGATGGCCCGCCAGCCGTCCCCCGAAGGCATCGCCAGCCGGCCCTCGCGCACCGACACCTCGGCCAGCGCGGGGCCGCCAGCATCGGGCGTCATCAGCGCCACCGGCCAGGGAAAGACCATGCGCATGCCCGATATCAGGCAAGGCTGTCCAGACGGAAGGGAGGGGACGTGCATACTGGACATGCTCATAGAAAAAGGAACCATAATCATAGACAGGATACCCCAACCAGTGCTAGTGCTGACAGTGCGCCTCGCCACAGCTGCCCGTTTTGCCACGCCCAGTCGCAGAGACCTTGTCGAGATTAGATGTTATGACCGAGCGCCCCATCCTGAACGTCTCCCTGGCTGACACTGTCGTGCGCTACGCCGATCTGCTTTTTTCGGCGGTCGACGCCGAAATGGTGATCTTTCAAGTGAAGCAGGACGCCTATTTTTCGCTTGACGAGATCGGTGCCGACATCTGGCATCGGCTGGAGCAGCCGATCGGCGTCGGCGCCTTGTGTGAGGCGCTTGGCCGCGACTACGAGGCCGAACCGGCCACTATCCATCGGGACGTGCTGGCCCTGCTCAACCAAATGGCAGTGGCCGAACTGATTCGGATCGCCCCCCCGTGAGCGCGCCGGACGATGCCCTCCTCCGCGGCCGGCTGCGCGCTGGCGAGGCGATGATCGTGTTGATCGGCGTGTGGCTTGTCCTCGCGCTGCTGCCGCTGCGGGTGGTGATGCGGATGCTGTGGTTCCGGCCCGGGCCGGTTGGCGTCCCATCCGAAGGTGTGGACGCGCTGGTGATGCATCCCGTCGGCCAAGCCGTCATGCGCGCCGCTCGCCGGCTGCCCGTCTCAACCCGCTGCCTGCATCAGGCGCTGGCCGGGGCGGTGATGCTGCGTCGCCGTCGGCTGCCTGCCGCCATCGTCTTCGGCGTCAGGCGCAAGCAAGGCACGACACGGGCCCACGCCTGGCTCTTCTGCGAGGGCGTCCCGGTGCTCGGCGGCAACGCCTTTGCTCCCTTCACCCCGCTGGCCGGCTTCGGTTGAGACCTGATCGGCGATTCCGTCAAGAGGCCTCTTCATGCTCAGCGCCGCTTTTCCCGTTTTTCAATACGATCTGTTCATCCCGGTTTTCCGCCCGATCCGAAGCGGCGACTGGGCGGTCATCGTCGCCGATGCGGTGCTGTGTCCGGGATATTGGAGCGATGTCCGTTTGGTCACCGGCCTCGCCGGTCTGGTCCGCAACGGCGAGACCTGGATGTCGATGTCGCCGATGGAGCTGGAGAGCCAGGAGATCGGCGTGCGCTTGGCCGAAGGCCATGTGGTGATCTTCGGCCTGGGCATGGGCTGGTCCGCGGCCGTGAGCGCGCTCAATGACGCGGTGACATCCGTCACCGTGGTCGAACTGGACAGCGACGTGCTGGCGCTGCACCGCGATCTGGACCTTTTCGCCCAGCTTCCCGAGGCGGCAGCCGCGAAAATCCGCCTGATTCAGGGGGATGCTTATGATTGGCGTCCCGACGGGCCGGTCGATCTGCTGATGCCCGATATCTGGTTGCCACTGGTTTCCGAGGGCCGGGTCGAGGAGGTGCGGCGGATGCAGGCCAACGTCCAGGCCAAGGCGATCTATTTCTGGGGACAGGAGATGGAGATCGCCCACCACGCCGTGGCGGCGGGGCGGAAGCTGGATAGGGAGGGCATCGCCGCCACCATTGCCGATTTCCGCCTGCCTCTGATCGGTTTGGCAGACCCCGATTATCCCGAAAAGCTGAAGCGAGCGGCGGCTCGGCGCATGCTGAAGCGCTGGTTGCCGGGTTCCACTCCGACGGCGTGAGAGGGTTCGGTGGCCAGAATTCTTGATTTTGCCGGCTGGCGCTTTCAGTCCGATTTCGCCATTCCCGGCGCGGTGGCGGTCGAGTCCGCCACTGAGGCGGCGGCGGATATCGTCATAACCGGATGCCCGGTGCCGCCGGCCGGGGGCGATGGCACCGGGCATCCGGTGTGGAAAGTGGCGCCCGCGGGACAGGTGCAACTCGACCTTCCCGGCATCGGCCGGTTCCTCATCGCCGAAGGCTGCCGGGTGGCGGTCGCCCCCGCCCCGGCCGCGAATCTCCATACCATCGGCTTTCTCCTCGGCGGGCCTGTGCTGGCGGTGCTTCTGCGCCAGCGGGGGCTGCTGCCCGTCGACGGGGCGGCGCTCGGCTGGGAAACCGGGGCGCTGCTATTGGCCGGCCCCTCGGGACAAGGCAAATCGCTTCTGGCCGCTGCACTCGCCCGGAAAGGGTGGCCGGTCCTGGGTGACGGCGTCCTGGCCGTCGCTCCGTCCGCCTCCCAACCAGCGCTGATCCGTTGCTGGCCGCGACTGAGGTTGTGGCAGTGCGGCGCGCGGACGCTCGGCATCGACATTTCGAACTATCCACCGCTGCGGCCGGGAGAGGCGCGGGTCGACACCATTTGGCCGGAGGTGGGACGGGCGCCATCGCTGATCACGGGGCTGGTGATCGTTCTCAACCGGGCATCCGCACCCCGCTGCGAACGGATTTCACCAGCGCAGGCCGTGACCAAGCTGGCGCAGTCGGTGTGGAGCCGACCGGCTTATGCCGACACCCCGGACGGCGCCGCCGCGCTGATGCGAGACTTGGTGAGTCTGGCGAGGGGGCTGCCCTGCTGGCTCCTCACCCCCGGCGAGGGGTTGGAGGCGGTCGGAGCGACGGCCGACAGGCTGCTGGAGACGGTCAGCCGGCCGGAGGGGGCTTGATCTGAATGCGACCGGCATCCCAATCCGCCCCGTTCACGCAGAAGCTGAACAACCAGATGATCCTCGGCCGGCTGCCACCGACGGTTCGTACGCCATGGGTGTGCTGGCACACCGCATAGAGATGCAAATCCCCTTGGCCGATATCGACCTGCTCTCCCCCGACATACAGCCCCCCTTCGCTTTCGGCGGACTGGACCACGATGTTGGCGCGCAGCAGATCGACGCCGGGCACCGGCTGGGGGTCGAGATGGTCGACCGTATCGCCGCCCGGATAGGTGGCGACGATGATGACGCCGTCCTTGCCGCCATTATGCGCGATCCGGGGCCGGGGCTCGGGGAACAGGGCGTGGATACGGTCACGAATCTGGTAGGCCAGAGGCGGCAGCGTGTAGCGATCCTTCGGAATGCTGCGGGAGGTTCGCCGGTTTTGCCAAGCGCCAACCTTGAAATGCCCCTCGCCCAGTGCCGTCGCTTCGTTTTCGAGCGCCCACTCGGCAAGCGCCTGGCACGAAGCGGGGTCAAGAAAATTCCGGATGATCTCGATACGCGCCGTCATGGACGTTCTCGCCGACAGACACTCTGACCATATTTGTGGCACAGTTTCGTTGTGGCATCAAGACGTGGCGGCTCCCAGGATGATCTAAACGGAAAGGGAAGGAACTGACGTGCCGATACCAAAGCGTTTCGTCTGGATCGCGGCCTATCCCAAGTCGGGCAGTACTTGGCTGCGACTTTTTGTCGCGCACATGACGGCGCCGGACGCGGCTTTCGGCGCGAGCCTGCGGGATGCCGTCCTTCGCGTTTCGGTGGATTTCGGACGCGCCGGCTTCGATCAGGCGCTGGGGATCAAACTCGCGGACCTGACGTCGGCCGAAGCGCGCGTCTTGAAGCCCCGCCGCCTCGAAGCCGAAGCGCGCCACCTGACGGCCCCAAGACTGTGTCGAACGCACGATGCCTGGGCGGTCACGCCCTTGGGCGAGCCCCTGCTCCCGGAAAACGTGACCGTCGGAGCCGTCCATCTCGTGCGCGACCCCCGCGACGTCGCGGTTTCCTATGCCGAATTTTTTGATTGCACCCTGGATCAGGCGATCGATCGGATGGCCGAGCCCGGTTATCTCATAACGTTCGATCCCAATACCCAGGAGGGGCCGCGGATCCCTTTGACCCTGCTCGACTGGAGCAGCCATTGCCGGAGTTGGGTGTCGGCCACCGGGTTCCCCCGCCTGTTGCTCCGCTACGAGGATTTGGTCGCCGATCCTTATGGCCAATTCGCACGGCTGGCTCGGTTCGCCGGTCTGGCGACGGACGCGGCAGCACTGGAGCGGGCGATCGAGGCAACCCGCTTCGACCGCCTGAAGGCCCGCGAAGCGCAGGAAGCCTTTGTTTTCCGGGGCGACGGCCGCAGTTTCTTCCGCTCGGGCCGGGCCGGTGGTTGGCGCGAGGCGCTGACAACCGAACAGGCCCGGCGAATCGAGTGCAACCACGAGGAGATGATGGGACAACTCGGTTACCAACGGCACCAGCCATAGACGCACCTCCCCGCCACCCGATGAGCCGCTGAATTTCCCCGGATGGGCCGGAGCGCGTGACCCGGAGCGGCAGGCCGCCGCAGACACCCCGTTGCGCGCATCGCGACGGCTTGACCCGCCCCTGCTCACGGTGGCTCAGGAATAGATTGAGGCGCCGCCAGCAAAAGACCCTGGCGGCCTGATTCAGGTTATGAGACTCGTCAGCAATGTCTTTTTTCTTGTAAAATAAAAGAATTACCACAAACCCTTGTATCGACGTGTCGGAGCAATATTGCTATCTGAAATGGCTACTGTCTTATGCTTTTTTGTCCCACGGATTGACAATAGTTACGCCCATTCCAGAAACGTCACAAACATTCCGCGTGACGAGAACTAGGTTGTGAACAAGGGCGGTTGCCACCAACAAACCGTCGATCACCGGCAGGGGGCGCTGGGCCGAGAGGCGGCCCCAGGTTTCGGCGACCGCGCCGTCGATGTCGAGCAGACGGTCGGCATAGTGGAGGCGCAAACCATCGAGCCAGTTCCGCAGGGATTGGCCGGCGGTAGGATCGCGACGGGCGAGGCTCTCGGCACCCTTCACGATCTCGCCCAGGGTGAGAATGCTGAGACGGATGGCCGTGGGATCGGTGCGGCGGAACCACGCCAGGACGTTGGCGTCGGGCTGTTTGCGCCTGACCTCGGAGACCACGTTGGTGTCGAGGAGATAGATCACAGCTCGATCTCGCGGCCGGTGTCGCGGGAGCGGTCGTTGATCAGGGCGATGGTGTCGTCGTCGAGCTTCGGCCCGGCCATCAGGTAGTCGACCAGCGAGGGGCGGCTGGCTTCGAGGCGACGGTAGTCCTCTATCGACAGCACAACGGCGGTCTCGACGCCGCGACAGGTGACCATCTGCGGCCCCTCGCTGCCGGCCAGTTTAACCACCTCGCTGAAGCGGGCCTTGGCATCTTGTAATTGCCATGTATGGGACATAGGGCGCTCCAAACCAGACTGACTAGTCATAGCCTACGCGCCCGATGGCGGTGGGGCAAGAATTTATCCGGGAAGCCGCCGCTCAACCAGCGCCATCGCCTTCTGGCGTGTCCGATACCAAATTTGACTCGGTCGTAATATTTCTACGATATACGTCAGATCACAGAAGAGCTTGGCTAAAAAAAATCTAGAACGATGACGTCTCTGTTATAATGCCAATTCAAACTAATCAGGACCCATACGCCAAATCGCGCATACCGATGGACATGGTCAGCCATAGTCGGTTGGTGATGGTCTTGCGGGCGTGGTGGAGGTGATCTGAGATGTCATTGTCGGAGCGGGAAAACCGGTTGTAGAGCCAGTTTTCCAACATGTATTGATAGATGTTTTCGGTAAGATTGAGTTGACGGCGATTTTTACGCAGAGTCAGTAAGGTTATATTGTAATGAATCTTGAGTTTATTGGAGATATGCCATCCGGCTTGATCGAGCATGGCCGTGGCCCCGGTTTGCAGACCGGCGATCACCCCGGCAGCCTGATGCCGTCGGTCGTCGCCGTTGATCCCTTCGGCATAAGCCAGGACATTGGTGTCGAGGGCGATCCTATCGAGCCAGCTTCGCCATAATAAGAACCCGGTATTGCGGAGCGCGATAGCAAATGTTGCGCTGGAAAAGGACGCGGCGGGAAATGAAAAGTTTACCAAAAGCAGAAGCCGAGGGCGCATCGATGCGGCGGTTGCCGCGGTAATGGCCCTCGGCCGCGCTTCTGCTGGTAATAGCTCAAACACGAACCCCTATAGTGAAGAGCGGGGCTTCATGTTCCTTTAGTTGACCCGTGCGTCACGGGCCTCGAAGGTTTTCTTAATCTTACTTCTAGGGTTTGACGACAAGGCGTTAGCGGTTGAGTGGCCTTGGCTTCAACAAACCACCGCAGCCGGACGATGGGGCACCTTTCCCTAGGCGTCCGGCAACTCCGTAATAATTCCATCATTGACAAAATCATCATACTCTTTTTCCGTAAACGTATAGCTTTCATTGCTTGCTTTGTGGGTCAATATAATATGCATAGGACATTTACGTTCCTCGTAGAAAGTTCCGGGGGCGTTTTGGATATTAGGGTCCAAACCCAACCAAGCACTTGATTTAAGTGTATTTATGTGATTCCAAGGTGTTGACGATGCCTTGGAGGACGGAATGCGGGAGGTTTTTTGGCTGAGCGATGAGGCGTGGACAGTGATTTCGCCACTGCTTCCGACGAACCAACCCGGCGCCCACCGAGTGGACGACCGGCGGATCATCAGCGGGATCATCCATGTGCTGAAGAGCGGCTGCCGCTGGCAGGATTGTCCACCGGAATACGGGCCAACGACGACGGTCTACAACCGTTTCAACCGGTGGTCGCGCAAGGACCATTGGCGCCGGATACTGGCGGCGCTGGCGGCCGGCCAATGGATTACCGCCGCCGTTGCGATGGACGGCAGTTACGTGAAGGTCCACCGGTGCGCCCAGGGCGGAAAAGGGGGGCCAAGGCTCAGGCGATCGGCGTCTCAAGGGGCGGGCAGACCACGAAAATCCACGCGCTCAGCGATACGCTCGGCCGACCGATCATCCTCAAGGTGACCGCCGGCAACGTGGCCGATGTCACCATGGCCGAAGAGTTGTTGGCCGAGGTGGATGGCTGCCGCTACGTTCTCGCCGACAAGGGGTACGACTCTGACAAGTTGCGGGCCACGATCCGCGCCAAGGGCGCCAAGCCCGTCATTCCTGGCCGGAAATCCCGTACCCGCAAGGTGCGCTTCGACCGCTCGCGATATAAATCCCGCTGGATGGTGGAGGCTGTGTTCTGCCGCCTCAAGGATTTTCGCCGCGTCGCCACCCGGTATGACAAACTTGCCAGAAATTATATGTCAACACTGGCTATCGCAACCATCGTAGCGTACTGGGTGTGATTGAGTCTGGACCCTAGGGCCAAATGTCGGATGCCAGGATGACCGTCATCTCGGCGATGCCAGGGATCAACGCCGCTTTCAGTCTTAGCGCGGGGCGACCGGGCCGTCACTCTGGGACACTACGACGCGACGGACCACTTCAGGCTCCTGCTCAATCACACGCAAGAGCGTGCGGGCCGACCCCTCCGGCTCCGCCTTGCGCTGTTCCCATTCCCGCAACGTCCATAGGTTTACCCCAAAAGCGTGGGCAAACTCCTCCTGGGTCATGCCAAAACGACGGCGAAGCTGTCGGGGATCTGGGTAGCCCCGCCGGACCCTAACCTCGGCCGAGTCGATATCGGCCAAGTCGACGCCTCCATCTTCGGCAACATGCCGCTGAATGTCCTCTTCCGTCGTCGCCAGGAGGCGCGCCCGGTCCCGGTCCGTCAGGGGCGGGACGTCATAGATCGAAATGCGCGGCATACCTCCTCCTTTCTTTCCGGCTCGCCACGCGAGCC
>CAIOBP010000154.1 GCA_903856295.1 uncultured Rhodospirillales bacterium
GGCTCGCCTCGTTCGTGCCGGCATCGTACCATGTGAACACGCTGATCGCGGCCTCGGGCAGCACGGTCAATGCCCGCGCCCGCTATCTGGTCCGCAACAACGGCTATGCCATGGCGGCGGTCGAGAGCTTCGCCGGCAACGCGGTCGGCGCCGGGATCAAGCCGTCGTCGCTGGTCAAGGACGCGGCGCTGAAGGAAAGTATCCAGGCGGCGTGGTTGCGCTGGACCGACGAGAGCGACGCCGAGGGCCTGACCGACTTCTATGGTCAGTTGCGGCGGGCGGCGCGCGAGCTGTTCATCGCCGGCGAAGTGTTCATCCGCTTCCGGCCCCGGCGCCCCTCGGACGGGCTGTCGGTGCCGTTGCAGCTCCAGATGCTGCCTTCGGAACAGCTTTCGATGACGCTGAGCCAACCGGTCGGCAACGGCAACGTCATCCGCCAGGGCATCGAGTTCAACGCCATCGGCCAGCGAGTGGCGTACTGGTTCTGGCGCAACCACCCTGGCGACATCACCGAGCGCAGTTTCAGCGGCGGCGTGCCGGTGCGGGTGCCGGCGAGTGAGGTGCTGCACATCCTCGATCCGGTCGAGGGCGGCCAGTTGCGCGGGTTGTCCCGTCTGGCCCCGGCGATCGTCAAGCTGTGGCTGTTGGACCTCTATGATGACGCCGAGTTGGACCGGAAGAAGGTGGCGGCGCTGTTCGCCGGCTTCGTCACCCGGCCCGATGGCGATGGGTCGATGATGGGCGAAGGCGCGCCCGACGCCGCCGGCACCACCGTGGCGGGACTGCAGCCGGGCACCATGCAGGTGCTGTTGCCGGGCGAGGACGTGAAGTTCTCGAGCCCAGCCGATGTCGGCGGCAATTACGAGGCGTTTCAGTACCGCACCCTGCTGGCGGTCTGCGCGGCGCTGGGCGTGCCATACCAGAACGTGGTCGATTCCAACAAGGCCAACTATTCGTCGTCGCGCACCGCGCTGCTGGAGTTCCGCCGCCGCATCGACGCGGTGCAGCACTCGGTGCTGGTGTTTCAGCTCTGCCGGCCGGTGTGGGAACGCTGGCTGGCCACGGCTGTTTTGGCCGGCACCCTCGATCTGCCGGGGTTCAGTCGCGATCCCGCCCCCTATCTCGCGGCGCGCTGGATTCCGCCCAAATGGGAGTGGGTCGATCCCCTCAAGGATATCAAAGCCGAGATGGAAGCGGTGGCGGCCGGCTTCAAGGCCCGCTCCGACGTGGTCGAGGCCATGGGCTACGACCCCGAGGAGGTCGACGCCCGGATCGCCGCCGACCGGGAGCGCGAACGGCGCCTGGGGCTGAGCTTCGTAGTCGGATCTGCCGCGAAATCCGTGGTGTTTGACGATGCGGGTCAGTCGGAGAGCGGTGCCCCGGCCGCGCCGGATCACGCCAACGGATAGATCAGGAGCGCACAATGTCTCTTGTCGACCTGCCGCATCTCGGCGGGCTGGTCTTCGGCGCGCCGCTGATGATCGCCCGGCCCAAGCTCGACACCATTTTGCAGGTGCTCTCCTTCCGCTTGCAGGGGGACGCCACCGATCCAGGGGTTCCGGCTGGCGACCGCCCGTTCGTGGTGACGCCGAACGGCATCGCGATCATCCCGGTGCTCGGCACCCTGGCCAACCGCACCTTCGGCCTCGCGGCCATGAGCGGGCTCGCCTCCTATGTCCGGCTGGGCGAGCAGCTTGATCTGGCCGCCGCTGATCCGGCGGTGAAGGGCATTCTGCTGGACGTGGACTCGAATGGCGGGCAGGCCGGCGGCGTCTTTGATCTCGCCGACCGGGTTCTGGCATTGCGCGGGGTAAAGCCGGTCTACGCCATCGCCGACGAAGCCTGCCTCAGCGCCGCCTATGCTCTGGCCTGCGGGGCCGAGCGCTTCTACGTCACCCAGACCGGTGCGGTCGGGTCCATCGGCGTGGTCGCATTGCACGCCGACCAGTCGGGCGCCGACGAGAAGGCCGGGGTCCGCTACGACTACATTACCGCTGGGGATCGCAAAGCCGACGCCAACCCCCATGCGCCGCTGTCTGACGAGGCGCGGGCCACCCTTCAGGCCGAGGTCGACCGGCTCTACGGCCTCTTTACCGGCATGGTCGCCCGCTGCCGCAATCTGCCCGATGCCCAGGTCCGCGAACAGCAGGCCGGGGTGTTCTTCGGGGCCAACGCCGTTGCCGCCGGTCTCGCCGACCAGATCGGCACCTTCGCCAGCGCGCTCACCGATCTTTCCACCCGCATCGCCCCGCGTCCGGTTGCCGGCCGGGGCGGCGTCTCCGTGCTGTCTTCATCGAAAGGACCAACCGCCATGTCCGACGCCCCCACGGCCGAAACCCCGGCTACTTCCGAAGCCACCCTGCGCCAACAGCTCGCCGCCGAGATTACCGCCCAAGTCTCCGGCCCCGCCGCCGAAGACGCCAAGGCCCTGGCCACCCGTCTCCGGGGCGAGGCGGCGGAAATCCTCGAGCTGTGCCAACTCGCGGGACAGCCGACGCTGGCCGCCGGCTTCGTGCGTCAGGGGTTGGCACCGGCTGCGGTCAGGACGGCGCTGCTCACCGGCCGGGTCGAGCGCTACGAGGCGGCGCCGACCGTGCCCGTCGATCCCAACGCCGCTGCCGGCGACAACCCGCTGATCGCCGCGATCAAGGCCACTTACCGCAAGGACTGACGCCATGCCGATGCCGACCCAACTGGTCACCGAGCCGCCCCGGCTGTCGGGCCTGCTCAAGCTGGAAGAGGACCCGTCCTACTGCCGGGAGGAAGTCACCGTGCTCGCCGGTACCGGCTCCGACCGCGTGCTGTCCCTCGGCACCATCGTCGGCCGCATCACCGCCAGCGGCAAGGTCGTCGACCTCGCGCTGGCCGGGGCCGACGGCTCGCAGACCGTCTACGGCGTGCTGCTGACCAACACCACCGCGCCGGACGGGGTGGACGCGTCCGGTGTCGTGCTGGTGCGCGGGCCCGCCATCGTTGCCGACCTCGCGCTGATCTACCCGGCCGGGGCCACGGCGCCCCAGAAGGCCACCATCAACGCCGCGCTTGCCGCCCTCGGCATCGTCATCCGCACGGGAGTCTGAACCCATGGTCACCACGCCCAATCTGTTCGGTCCCGGCTACAGCTTGGCCACCCTGACCGAAGCCATCAACATCATCCCCA
>CAIOBP010000155.1 GCA_903856295.1 uncultured Rhodospirillales bacterium
GCCCCTGGCCTTCGGCGACCAGGGCTTCGCCCTGGACCCACTGGGGCCGCAGGCCCCAGACCCCTTTACTTGATCGCGTGGTGGATCAGCTTGCGCATCACGGTCGGCAGGGCGTGGTCGCCAAGACGGGATAGCGGCACCCAGAAGCCGTCGGTGACCGGGGTGGCCGCGCAGTTGCCGGCGACCAGCGTCATCTCAAGGTGAAAATGGGTGAAGGTGTGGCGGACCAACCCCGGCAACGGCCGCCAGGACACCGCAACGGGTGCCTGGGCGGCCACCGTCGCGGCATCGGGCGGACCGTTCTCGGTCCAATCGGTGGAGGGCAGCTCGACCATACCGCCGAGCAGGCCGCGTTCGGGCCGGCGGCGCAACCACACCGCGCCCTCGGGATTGGTCAGCCAATAGCCGACCCCACGGCGCACCGGCTTGTTCGGCTTGGCCACCCGGCGCGGCAGGGTTTCGGCGATCCCCGCCGCCGCTGCCATGCACCCGGCCTGGAGCGGACAGAGCAGGCAGCGCGGCCGGCGAGGCGAGCAGAGAGTGGCGCCAAGGTCCATCATCGCCTGGGCGTAATCCCCCGGACGATGCGCGGGCGTCAAGGTCGCGGCCAAACGGCGCAACTCGGACTTGACGCCGGGCAGCGGCTCGGTAACGGCGAACAGGCGCGCGATCACTCGCTCGACATTGCCGTCGACCACCGTCGCCGGCCGGTCGAAAGCGATCGCCGCAACGGCTGCCGCCGTGTAGGCCCCGACGCCCGGCAAGGCGCGCAACCCCTCTTCGGTATCCGGAAAACGTCCCCCCGGCCGCTCGGCGACCTGCCGGGCGCAGGCGTGGAGATTGCGGGCGCGGGCGTAGTAGCCGAGCCCGGCCCAGGCCCTCAGCACCTCGTCGAGCGGCGCCGCCCCGAGATCGGCAACCGTCGGCCACGACGCGAGAAAGGCGTGGAAATAGGGAACCACCGCCGCCACGGTCGTCTGCTGGAGCATGATTTCCGATAGCCAGACCCGGTAAGGCTCGGCCCGTTCGCCCGGAGGCGCACGCCAGGGCAGATCGCGCCGCTCCCGATCGTACCAGCCAAGCAGAGCTTCAACGCGGGCGTTCATGGTCCGTTATCCTCAAAAAATGCGTGAAAATCGGTCATGGCACCGCTCATCCGCTCGACTTCCGATTCCGGAAGTGGCAGTTTGTGCGCCGCAGCACGCTTTGGAGGCTTTTATGAACGTCGAGTGGGTCGGGGGAGACATCGCCGGGGGCAAGGGTGCTTTCGGAGTCCTGGATACGGGATTCACGGTGGCGATCTTCCGCCAGCGTGATGGGTCCGTGTGGTTCTCGGCCGCGCTGCCGCAATGCTCGCTCAAGCTCGACTGCCGCCGCATGCCGATTCTCTGGATCGACGATACCATTGTCTGCGACGCTGCGGAAACCGCGGAACTCACCCTTCACGCCGAACGTGACCCCGCCCTCGACCCCAGGAACTTCATTCCGTACCATATGGTCGGCGATACCGTGGTCGGCTTCCGGCTATGGCACGGCATCGAGAGCAAGGGGCTCGGCTGCATGAAAAACTTCCTCGAGGGCGGCAAGCTGGCACTGCGCTATTTCGTGATTCCCCACGACTCGATCGACATCACGATCAATCTGGCCGGCCTCGCGCCGCTGCTGCGCGCGGCTCTCGGCATCGGCACCTAAGGCCGCGATGACGGCGCCGCGCACCCTCGCCGGCATTCTGCCCGCCCTGACCGGCAAGGCGCTGGGCCGGCGCGGTCTGGCCTTCGGGGGCTTGATCGCCGAGTGGCCGAGCATCGTCGGCGCGCGCATGGCCGATCGCACCTCGCCGTTCCGCATCGTCTTTCCCCATGGGCAGCGGGAAAACGCGGTGCTGCATCTCAGGGTGGCCTCGGCGGTCGCCCTCGACATCCAGCACCTGGAGCCGCAGATCGTCGAGCGGATCAATACCTTCTTCGGCTACAAGGCGGTGGCCAAGCTCAAGCTGATCCACGCCACCATGACCCGCGCCGTCCGCCCCGCGCCGCGTCCGCGCCCGCTCGGAACCGCCGAGGCCGAGGCGATCGCCACGGCGGCGGCCACCATTCCCGACGATGGCCTGAGCGAAGCCCTGGCCCGCTTCGGCCGGGCGCTGGCGACCGCGAAACCGAAAAACTGACCGGCTCCCTCCGCCGCGAAGCGCTGGAAAATCGGCATCGCCACCTGTAGGTTGGAGCGACACACCGCCCTGCCACAGGGGGCCCGGCATGCTTCTGCTCATCGATAACTACGACAGCTTCACCTACAATCTTTACCACTTCTTCGGCGACCTCGAGGCCGAGCTGGTGGTCCGGCGCAACGACGCCCTGACGGTGGGGGAAGCCCTGGCCCTCAAGCCCGATGGCATCGTGCTGTCGCCGGGACCGTGCGATCCCGACAAGGCCGGCATCTGCCTGCCGCTGATTCACGCCGCCGCCGAACGGCGCCTGCCACTGCTTGGGGTCTGCCTTGGCCATCAGGCGATCGGGCAGGCCTTCGGCGGCCGGGTGGTGCGGGCGCCGGTGCCAATGCATGGCAAAGTCGGAATCATGACCCATCAGGGCAAGGGTGTGCTCGCCGGCCTGCCTTCGCCGTTCAAGGCCACCCGCTACCACTCCCTGATCGTCGAGCGCGAGAGCTTCCCCGCCTGCCTGGAAAGCACCGCCGAGACCGTCGACCCGCAGACCGGCATTCCGCTGGTGATGGCGCTGGCCCACCGGACCCTGCCGATCCACGGTGTCCAGTTCCACCCCGAGAGCATCGCCTCGGAGCACGGCCACCAGATCCTCGCCAACTTCCTCGCCCTCACCCGCCCGCCCCTGGAGCAAGCCGCGTGACCGACGTCGAGGCCGTTATCGATCCGTTGCGCGCCCTCAATCCGGTGATCGGGGAGAAATGGGACGCGGAAATCGTCGGCCTGTTCGGCTCGGTGGCGCGGGGCGAGCCCGCGCATGACGAAGCTGATCTTTTCGTCACCAACTTTCCGCACTCCTGAACGCACTCGAAGGCAAACCGGCATGACCCAGCCCCCCGCACCCCACGGCGATCTCGCCGATATGAAAGCGATCCTGGCCAAGGTGGCCGGCGGCGGCCGTCTTGGCGAGGAGGAGGCCGGACGGGCCTTCGACATCATCATGTCGGGCAACGCCACACCCGCGCAAATGGGCGGCTTCTTGATGGCGCTCAGGGTGCGCGGCGAGACGGTGGAGGAGATTACCGGCGCGGCGCGGGTGATGCGCTCCAAGGCGGTGAGCATCGAGTCGCCGCCCGGCGCCATCGACACCGTCGGGACCGGCGGCGACAATTCCGGCACCTACAACATTTCCACCGCCACCGCCCTGGTGGTGTCGGCCTGCGGTGTGCCGGTGGCCAAGCATGGCAACCGCGCCATGTCCTCGAAGTCCGGCGCCGCCGACGTGCTGGCCGAACTCGGCGTCAATCTCGACGCCGACATGGCGCTGGTGCGCAAGGCGCTGTGGGAGGCCGGCATCTGCTTCCTGATGGCGCCGCGCCATCACACCGCCATGCGCAATGTCGGGCCGACCCGAGTCGAACTCGGCACCCGCACCATCTTCAACCTGCTGGGGCCACTGTCCAATCCGGCGGGGGCGAAAAAGCAGCTGATCGGCGTTTTCGCCCGCGACTGGGTGGAGCCGATCGCCCACGTGCTGAAGCGGCTGGGCTCCGAGTCGGCCTGGGTGGTCCATGGCTCCGACGGGTTGGACGAGATCACCACCACCGGCATCACCCATGTCGCGGCGCTGAAGGACGGCACGGTCTCGTGCTTCGACATCACTCCCGGCGACGCCGGACTGCCCCTTGCGCAACCGGCCGATCTCAAGGGCGGCGACGCCGCGGTCAACGGCAAGGCGTTGCGGGCGCTGCTGGATGGCGCCGAGGGGCCGTACCGCGATATCGTGCTGTTCAACAGCGCGGCGGCGCTGGTGGTCGCGGGAATCGCCGCGGACCTGAAAGTAGGAGTTGCACGGGCGCGCCAAGCCATCGACACTGGCGCTGCGAAATCCGTGCTGCAAAAGCTGGTTGCGGTTACCAACGGGCGGGGATGAACGATGACCGGAACGGTTCCTGACGTCCTGGCGAAAATCATTGCTGACAAACGCGTTCATGTCACCGAGCGCAAAGCGGCGCTGCCATTCTCCGAGGTCGAGCGGTTGGCTCACGCCGCCGGTCCGGTCCGGCGCTTCGCCGCCGCGCTCAAGCAGCATGTCACCACCGAAGGCTATGGCCTGATCGCCGAGATCAAGCGCGCCAGCCCCTCCAAGGGCCTGATCCGCGCCGATTTCGAGCCCCCGGTGCTGGCGCGGGCCTATCAGACCGGCGGTGCCGCCTGCCTCTCGGTGCTGACCGACAAGCCCCATTTCCAAGGCGACGACGCCTTCGTCAACGCCGCGCGCAACGCCTGCGGACTGCCGGTGCTGCGCAAGGATTTCATGATCGACCCCTATCAGATCGCCGAAGCGCGGATGCTTGGGGCCGATTGCGTGCTGCTGATCATGGCCGCCCTCAGCGACCCGCTGGCCGATGAACTGGCCACCGCCGCCCACGAGATGGGCATGTCGGTGCTGATCGAGGTGCACAACCGCCACGAACTCGACCGGGCACTGAAAATCCCCTCGGAGCTGATCGGGATAAATAACCGTAATCTCAGAACGATGCACGTCGATCTTGAGACATCGATCAAGCTGGCCCCCCACCTGCCCCACGACCGGGTCGCGGTGGCGGAAAGCGGCATCTCGGTGTCCGCCGACTTGGCGCGGCTGGCGGCGGTGGGCATCCGCTGCTTCCTGGTCGGCGAGTCGCTGATGCGCCATGCCGACGTCGCCGCCGCCACCCGCAAGCTGCTGGCCCAGCACGCCCACCCGGTCGGACCGGAGCATTAGGCCGGTGCCGCCCCTCACCCATTTCGACGCCGAGGGCCGGGCGGCGATGGTCGACGTCACCGCCAAGGACATCACCGAGCGCACCGCCACCGCCACCGGTTCGGTGCTGATGCGCCCCGAAACCCTGGAACTGGTGCGGACCGGAACCGCGGCCAAGGGCGATGTGCTCGGAGTCGCCCGCCTCGCCGGCATCATGGCGGCCAAGCGCACCGCCGATCTGATTCCGCTCTGCCATCCGCTCGGGCTGACTTCGGTGGCGGTCGACCTGACCTGCGACGCCGCACGCAACGCCGTCGACATCGTCGCCACCTGCAAGCTCGCCGGCCGCACCGGGGTCGAAATGGAAGCGCTGACCGCGGTGTCGGTGGCGGCGCTCACGGTTTACGACATGTGCAAAGCGGTGGACCGGCAGATGGTGCTGACCGACATCCGCCTTGTGCACAAGGCCGGCGGCAAGTCCGGCATTTTCGGAGCCCCGCAGACATGATTTCGGTCCAGGACGCCCTCGCCCGCATCGTTTCCAGCTTCACGCCGCTGCCGGCCGAAACCGTCGGCCTCGGCGAGTGCCTGGGCCGGGTGCTGGCCGAACCGGTGGTGGCGCGCACCACCGCGCCGCCGGCCAATGTCTCGGCGATGGATGGTTACGCCGTGCGCGCCGACGATTTCGTGCGCCGGCCACCGGTTCGGCTGTACATCATCGGCGAGGTCGCGGCCGGAAAAACCCTGAAGGGCGCGGTGCATCCCGGCGAGGCGGTGCGCATTTTCACCGGCGCGCCGATGCCCTCGGGCACCAACGCCGTGGTGGCCCAGGAGGCGGTCCGAACCGACGATGACGGCCATATCATCGTCAGCGAGCCGGTGCCGGCCAGCCGCAACGTCCGCCCCGCCGGCATCGATTTCAAGACCGGCGACATCTGCCTGCCCGCCGGCAAGACCGTGACCGTGCGCGACGTCGGGCTGATGGCAGCGATGAATGTGCCCTGGGTGCGGGTGCGGCGGCGGCCACGGGTGGCGATTCTGGCCACCGGCAACGAGGTGGTGCTGCCCGGCGAGCATCTCGGCCCGAACCAGATCACCAGTTCCAACACGCTGTCGCTGATGGCGCTGGTCACCGCCTGCGGTGGCGTGCCGCTCAATCTCGGCGTCGCCCAGGATACCGCCGAGTCGCTGATCGCCGGCGCCGCCGCCGCCGAGGGCGCCGATCTGCTGGTGACCAGCGGCGGCGCTTCGGTCGGCGACTACGACATCGTCCACAAGGTGCTGAGCAATCGCGGCCATGCGGTGCATAGCTGGAAGGTGGCGATGCGGCCGGGCAGGCCGCTGCTGTTCGGAAAAACCGGCAATGTGCCGCTGCTCGGCCTGCCCGGCAATCCGGTCTCGAGCATGATTTCGGCGCTGGTGTTTCTGCGCGCGGCGCTGCGGGCGCTGCTCGGCCAATCCACCGCCGCCGAGGTGCTGCCACCGACCGCCAAGCTTGGTCATGCCCTGCCGGCCGGGGATTCCCGCCAGCTTTATCTGCGCGCCACCCTCGGTCACGACGCCGCCGGCGATCTCACGGCGACGCCGTTCGTGCAGCAGGACAGCGCCATGCTGACCACCCTGGCCGCCTCGGACTGCCTGATCGTCCGCCCGCCCAACGCCGCCGCCGCCGCCCCCGGCGACCGGGTCGAAATCCTGCTGCTGGAAGGCGGCATTTATAACTTGTAACCCCGTCCCGGTTTCCAAAGGCCCCCGGCCTTTGGTGGGGTCAAGGGGCAAAGCCCCTTGATATCGCTCATGAAAAGATCGTCCCCAGCGCATGGCGCGCGCCGGGCCAAGCCTGATTCATCGTCTCGGCGATTATCTGTGCCCGCTGCACCCAGGTATGGTTGGCGCGATAGACCGGCCACGCCGCCCGCGCGATCTCGCCGGTCCGCCCCGAGCGGATGACGCTGCAAATTTTTTCCAGATCGAGATCGCATCCCTGGTAATACAGAATACTCTGATCATCCGTGAAATATTCACGCAGGTAAGGCGTCGAATTGGTCAACACCGCGCAGCCGCTGGCCATGCCGTACCAGATGCGCTCGTGGGAACCATCGGTGAATTTATGGGAAATATTCAAACAGATTTTTGACTTGGCGTAGATAGTGCGGACATCGGTGAACTCCGCCGGCTTGACGATTTCAAAGCCTTCGGGAAGCTGGCGCGCCAGCCGGTCGCAAACACTGCCGACCACACAGACCCTGAGCCCGCGCAGCCTGTTGAGCACCCTTTCCCGCATCACCGATTGGCTGTAGCCGCTGACGAAGCCGAGCAACATGGCGTAGCCGTCGGCACCGAGGGCACCGGCGCCGAAGCCCTTGTCCGCAAGCGCCTGTTCGAGGGCGCGGGAAGACTCGGTGCCGCCATCGAGGCTCCGGGCGACCGCCGCCGCCGCGATGGCCCCGACCTCGGGCGAACCGCCGATCAGAGCGTCCGGCGGCCGGTCGGTTTCGGCGCCGATATTGCCAGAAAAAACCACATCGACCGGACGCTCGCCACCGCCGGGCTCGGCGGCGTTCAACGGCCCGCCATGGGGCACGAAAACCCGCCGCGCCGGACTGAACGAAACGCCGCCGAGATGGCTGCGGTCGATCACTCCCAGCAAATTGCGTCCATCGAAGGCCGCGACATGGGCGTGGCTGGCGGGGTGATCGACCATCAGGGAAAACCGGGGCAGCGGCCCGGTGCCGGGACGGGTCAGAATCTGGGTCTTGGCATTGATATCGAACAGAAAGAAGCTCTTGCCCCGGGCGTACAACTCCCGCCCGACCGTGCCCAGCAGGTGGTGAGTCTTGTCCTTCTGCCGCAAATGCACGGCCTCAAGACCGATCTCCGAAAAGCCTTTCTGGAGATCGACCAGGAAGGTGTCCGCCCAGTCGGCCGGGTTCTCGCCCCCGGATATCACGACGCTGTCGAACATCGCCCCGCATCCTTCTTCCGTCAGCCGGCCGCCGCCTTGCGGGTGCCGTGGCTGAAGGCCGGATCATAGAGCAGGCTGTCGGGAAAACTCGCGGCATCGAGCACCCGGCCGACCATGATCAGCGCCGTGCGGTTGATCCCCTCCGCGCGGACCTTGGACGCGATATTGCCGAGGGTGCCGCGAATGATCCGCTGGTCAGGCCATGTCGCGCGGAAGACCACCGCCACCGGGCAATCGGCCCCGCGCACCGGCAGCAAATCCTCGACCACCGTCTCGATGTTGTCGATCGAGAGGTGAATGGCCAGGGTCGCGCCCGAGGCGCCCAGGCTGGGCAGATCCTCGCCGGGTGGCATCGCCGAAGTGCGCTTGGTGGTGCGGGTGAGGATGATGGTCTGGCTGATCCCGGGCAGGGTCAGCTCGTGACGCAGCGCCGCCGCCGCCCCGCAATAGGCCGGCACGCCGGGGGTGACGTCGTAGGGAATGCCGAGGGCGTCGAGCCGGCGCATCTGCTCGGCGATGGCGCCATAGAGCGACGGGTCGCCGGTATGAACCCGGGCGACATCCTGCCCGGCCTCATGGGCGGCCTGCATCTCGGCGATCATCTGGTCGAGGGTCATGCCAGCGGTGTCGAGTACCCGCGCGCCCGCCGGGGCACAGGCCACCACCTCGCGCGGCACCAGCGAGCCGGCATACAAACACACCGGACAGGCGGAAATCAGCCGCTGGCCGCGCACGGTGATCAGGTCGGGCGCCCCCGGCCCGGCACCGATGAAATGAACGGTCACCCCTGCCCCTCCGCCACCGGCTTCATGCTCGAGCTGTCCTTGCCGGAAAAGCCGCGCGGTGTGTAGACCCACTGGCCGCCGCGCGGTTTCTCGACGATCCGGGTGTCGCTGGAGCCGATGATCACGATGCTCAGCATATCCAAAAGGTCGGGAGTAAGCTCGGACAAGGGCACCACCGACACCGTCTCCTCGGGCCGCCCCATCTGCCGGCCGATCACGGCGGGGGTGGTCGGCGCGCGGTGCCTGAGCAGGATCGCGACCGCCTCTTCCAGCTGCTGGCGCCGACTGCGCGAGACCGGATTGTACAGCGCCACCGCCATGTCGGCCGCCGCCACCGCTTCCAGCCGTTTGACGATCAGCGGCCAGGGGGTGAGCAGGTCCGAAAGCGAGACCAGGGCGAAATCATGGGCCAGCGGCGCGCCGATCTTCGAGGCCAGCGCCTGAAAGGCCGAAATCCCCGGCAGCACCCGAATATCGAGGCGTTGCCATTCCGGCCGGGGCGCGCGGTCGAGCAATTCGAAGACCAGGGTGGCCATGGCGTAAATGCCGGGATCACCCGAGGTGACCAAACAGACATTGCGCCCGGTCGCCGCCAGCTCCAGCGCCTTGACCGCGCGGATTTCCTCATCGCCCATGCCGAAATCATGGCGGACGACGTGGGCGGGAATCGGCGCGGCGAGATCGTTGTACAACCGGTAGCCGACCAGATCGTCCATCTCGGCCAGAGCGATGGCGGCATCGGCGGTGCGCCAGCCCGCCCCACCCGGCCCGAGCCCGACCACGGTCAACCGGCCGCGCGGCAGCCCCAGGGCGGCGGCGTCGAAGGGTTCGGGGGCGCGAGCGATGGCGCAGGTCGCGCCCCGGCTCTTGGTTTTCGGCACCACCAGCAGGCCGCCATTGCCCACCGCCGCCAGCGCCGCCCCTTCGGAGACGCCATGGCAGCCGACATTGGCGAACACCACCTCGGACGGGTTGGCAAGGCGCGGCCGCTCCAGCTCCAGGGTTTCGGCGGGAAAGAAGCGCGCCGGCACCCCCAGCGCCTCGGCGGCGGCATGGACCGCCGGTTCGTCGCATTTGAGATCGATGGAATAGATGCCAGCCACCGCCAGCGGCGACAGCCCCTGAGCCTCCAGGGTCGATAGGATCAGCGCGATCAGTTCGGCGGGATCGCCGTTGCGCTCGACGCCAACCCCCAGCGCCAGCGTCTTCGGATGATACACCAGCACCTCGGGCGAGCCGGCGACGGCGCGCTCGGTGACCCGCAGCAGCAGTTCGGCATCGGGCGCGAAGGGCAGCCGGGTCGCGGCCAGCCAGGGCGCCCGCCCTTCCAGCCGCACCGGAGCCCCCGCCAGCAGCGCCCCGGCAAAGGGCTTGGCATCGGCGGGGTTGGCCAGCGCCCAACCCTCGGGCGGATCGTCGAAAGCGACGCCGAAGCGGACATCGCCGGCGGTGGTGATTGCGGGATCTACATTCAGCACCGCGCCCAGGCTGCGGGCGATGGCGTGGGCGCCATGATGACCGCCGAGCAGGGGAATGATCACCGTGCCGTCCTCGGCCAGGGCCAGCACCGGCGGCTCCGACCATTTGTCGCCAAGCAGCGGCGCCAGGGAGCGGATCAGCACGGCGGAGGCACACAGGCCGATGATCGGCCGGCCGGCGAGAAACAGCCCGCGCAGATGGTCGGCGGTGCCGATGAAAACATGATCGACTGCGGTCGGCTCCAACCGGCCGCGCAGCCCGTGAACCTCCGAGCCCGGCATCAGCGCCTGCAGCCGCCGGGCCAGCGCCAGACCGCCGGGGCTGAGCAGAATCAGGACCGGAGGATGTTCAGAAGCGCTCACCGCCATGACGAAGCCTCCTTGAAAACCAGAATGATCGCGAAATAGGTCGCGCTGGCCGGATCCACCCCGGCCAGCGGCAACACCCGCTGCGCCGCCTGCGACGCCCGCTCGACATAATGGGCGCGGGCCGTGAGCCCCAGTTCGTCGATCAGCGCCGCCAGCCGCCGGAAATGCCGCCCGACCTTGACGATAGCAACCGAATCGCCAAAGGCGAAGCCCTCTCGCAACTTTTCATCGGGCAAAATCGCCGGCATCACCACGAGCCGCTCGTCGCGCCCGACCAGCGGCAGCGGCAGCGCGGCGGCGCAGGCGGTGAGCGAGGTCACCCCCGGCACCACCTCGACCCGGTATTTTCCGGCCAACCGCGACAGCAGGTAAATGAAGGAGCCGTAGAACAGCGGATCGCCCTCGCACAGCACCGCCACATCCTCGCCGCGCTCC
The DNA here is from genome assembly GCA_903856295.1 of uncultured Rhodospirillales bacterium. GTDB lineage: Bacteria > Pseudomonadota > Alphaproteobacteria > Azospirillales > Azospirillaceae > BOG-933. The sequence goes on from CAIOBP010000155.1 coordinate 10,940, forward strand.
AGATAGCCGGCGATGGTCTGGGCGGCGGCGTCGTAGCCGGGCTGGGCGGTTTCGCCACCGGTCATCGGGGCGTCGATGGCGATTTCGCTCTGATCGGGCCGGAGATGCGCCGCCACGATCGCCCGCGCCACGCTGTCGCCGCGCTGCACCGGATAGGCCACCGCCCGCGCCGCCTGCAGCCGCTTCAGTGCCTTGAGGGTGATCAGCTCCGGATCACCGGGGCCGACGCCCAACCCATAGACCGTGCCTTTGTTCATGGTGCCTTCCGAACGCTCCATTGGCTGAGCGGCATCAGCGGGCGCCAGCCGGTGAAGCCGCCCAGCGGCACCGTGCGCGCAATCTCGATGCGGATCAAGGCGCCGCCATGGCTCTGCGACCAGCCGGCCAGCGCCGCCTCGGCTTCCAGGGTCACGCCATTGGCCACCAGCAGGCCGCCGGGCTTGAGCGCACCCCAGCAGGCCGCAAAAACGCCGGGGACGGTGATGCCGCCGCCGATGAATACCGTGTCGGGGGCGGTCAGCCCGGCCAGCGCCTCCGGAGCCTCGCCGGCGACGATCTCCAGCCGCGTCGCGCCGAAACGGACGCGGTTGTCGGCGATCAGGGCGCAGCGCTCGGGCTTGGCCTCGATGGCCAGCACCCGCGCCTTCGGCCCGGCCGCCCGCAGCCACTCGATGCCGATGGAGCCGCAGCCGGCCCCGACATCCCACAGCACTTGCCCCGGCAGCGGCCGCAGGGCGCTGATGGTCAGGGCCCGCGCCTCGCGCTTGGTCATCACGCCGTCGGAAGCGAAAAGATCGTCGTCGAGTCCGGGCGCGCGCGGCAGGGCCAGCGCCCCGTCCCCGGCACGGCACTCGATGGCCAGAACGTTGAGATCGTCAACCCGCTCATGGGGCCAGGAGCCGGCCACCCCCTCTAACCGGACCTCGCGCGGTCCGGCCATGCGCTCGAACACCGTCAACCGGCTCGGACCAAAGCCGCGCGCGGTCAGAAAGGCGGCGGCGGCGGCCGGGGTGGCGCCGTCGCGGGTCAGCAGCAGCAGCCGGGCGCCGGGGAACAGCGCACCGGCCAGGCTTTCCAGTGGATGATGGTGAAGGCTGAGGCACTCCAGCGAGCCGTCGTCCCAGCCCATGCGGGCGCGGGCCAGCGCGAAGGAGGACGGCGCCGGCAGAAACACCGCCTCGGGAAAGCGCGCGGCGATCAGCGCGCCGATGCCGTGAACCAGGGGATCGCCGCTGGCCAGCACGCAAACCCGCCGCCCCCGTCGCTTTTCGATTTCCGGAAACAGCGCCGAAAGCGGCTTGGGCCAGCTCAGCCGCTCGCGGCCATCCTCGGGAACATGGCCGAGCATCCTCGCGTCACCGACCAGCGTCTCCGCGCCCGCCACCACCGCCCGCGCCCGGGCGCCCAACCCGGCCAGCCCATCCTCATGAACCCCAACCACCGAAAGCCAGGCCCCGGGGTCTGGAGCCGCCGGCCCCAGTGAGGTCCAGGGGCCAGCCCCCTGGCCGTCGGAGACCGGGCTTTGCGTCATGCCGGCTCGGCCCCCAGCGCATTGAGGGCGGCCGCGGCCATGGCGCTGCCGCCCAGCCGTCCGCGCAGGGTGACGTAGGGGATGCCCAGCCCGGCCTCGACCAGCGCCTCTTTCGACTCCGCCGCGCCGACGAAGCCAATGGGAAAGCCGAGAATCGCCGCCGGCCGGGGCGCCCCGTCCTGAAGGCGTTCGAGCAGACGAAAGAGCGCGGTCGGGGCATTGCCGATCACCACCACCGCGCCCGCCAGCCGGTCGCCCCACAGATCCACCGCCGCCGCCGAGCGGGTATTGCCGATGGCCTTGGCCACGGTGACGGTCTCGGGCTCGTAAAGGGTGCAGATCACCGGATTTTCGGCGGCGAGTCGGCGCTTGATCACGCCCTCGGCGACCATCCGGGTATCGGTGAGAATGGTCGCGCCGCCGGCCAGCGCCGCCCGCGCCGCCGGGACGATATCGGCACTCCAGGCCAGATCGCGCAAAATCGACGGCTGGCCGCTGGCATGGACGATCCGGATCGCCAGATCGTGCAGCTCCTCGGGCAAGCGGGTGAGATCGGTTTCGCTCCGGATAATCTCGAAGGAGCGCCGGTAAATCTCCAGGGGATCGCGCAGATACTCAAGCACGCTCGGCAAACTCCTCAAATGCCCCAGCGGCGCGGCGACAGCGGACCGTTGGGATGGTCGGCGAAAGGATGACCGGGACCATGGTCATGATGATGGTGGTGATCATCGTGATCGTGGTCGTGATCATGGTCATCGTGGTCGTGATGGTTATGGCCGTGATCGTGGCCGGATTCCAGCGCGCCGGCTGCGGCTTCCTCGACCCGGTCGGCAAAAACCTCGATCACGCCGGGATGATCGTTGAAATAGGGCGCTTCATAGAACTCGAGATGCGGGTAGCGGCGCCGCGCCTCGGCCAGGGTCTCGCGCAACCGGCGCAGCAGCACCCCGGTGAACAGCAGGTACGGAAACACCACGATCCGCCGGTAGCCGAGCCGGGCGGCATGATCGAGGGCCACCTCCATATGGGGGAAGGTAACGTCGAAAAAGCCGACCTCGCCCCAGCCGAAGCCCAGACTCTCCCAAAGCAGGCGCATGACCTTGACCAGATTGCCGTTGGCATCGAAGTCGGAGCAACCGCGCCCGATCACCAGCAGCAGGCTTTCCGCGCGCGACACCGGATCGCCCAGGGCCTCCTGATCGCCCAGCGCCAGGAGAATGCGATCGGCAGCCGCTTCCAGCAAATGGGGATCGACGCCGAAAGTTCGGCCGTAAGTCACCTCGACTCCGGGATGACCAGCCTTGAAGCCGGCGATCATGCGCGGAATGTCCGACTTGGCGTGCCCGGCCGCGAACAGCATGCAGGGAATGACCACGATCCGCGTGTGCCCGGCCGCCGCCAGTTCCCGCAGCGCCGCCGGCAGCAACGGCTCCGACAGCTCCAGAAAGGCGTGCACAACCTCATACTGGGGCAACCGGGCGCGCACCGCCCCGGCCACCGCCCGGAATTCGTCGGCACCATCGGCATGGCGGGTGCCGTGCCCGCACAGCACCACGGCGAGGCGGTGTTCGGTCATGATCCAGTCTTCCTTTCCGCGAGGCGGGCCAAAATCTCATCCCGGCCGCCGGGCGGCACCCCGGCCGCCTCGGCGATGTCCAGCAGCAGCGGCCGGCGCAACCCCGCCTCGGCCAACAGCCCGGCGTCGGCCAGCACCGTCGCGGGCGCGCCCTCGCGCAGGCAGCGGCCGCCGGCCAGCACCGCCACCCGGTCGGCCCAGCCATAAGCGAAGTCGATATCGTGGGTGGAAAACACCAGGGTGGTGCCGCCGGCATTCAGGCGTTCGAGGGCGGCGAGCAGCAACTCGGCGCCACGGGCGTCGAGACCGGCGGTCGGCTCGTCGAGCAGAATCACCTCGGGACGCATGGCCAACACGCCGGCCAGGGTCACCCGCCGCTTCTGGCCATAACTCAGCATATGGGTCGAGCGTTCGGCCAGATCGGCGATGCCCACCGCCGCCAGCGCCTCGGCCACCCGCCGCCGCACCTCCGGCCCGGAAAGCCCGAGATTGAGCGGGCCGAAAGAGACGTCCTCGGCCACCGTCGCCGCGAACAGCTGGTCGTCGGGGTCCTGGAGCACCAGCCCGACCCGGCTTCGCCAGCCCATCAAAGCCGCCCGGCCATAGGAAACCGGCTCGCCCCCCAGCTCGATCCGCCCCCGCCCCGGCCGCAGCGAGCCGTTGAGATGGAGAAACAGCGTGGTCTTGCCGCAACCGTTCGAGCCCAGCACCGCCAGCCGGCACCCGCGCGGCACGGTGAGCGAAAGCCCGTCCAGCGCCAGCACCTCGCCGGCATAGGTGTGCTCGATCCCGTCGACGGCGAGGATGGCGCCGGTCATGGCTGCACCAAAGCCAGGGCGACCACCACCAACACCGCCAGCACCGCCAGCGCCAGCCGCTTGACCGACAGCTCCGGCTCGCGGCCAAGCACCCGCAACTCCCCATGATAACCGCGCGCGGCAAGACCGAGATCCAGCCGCCGCCCCCGGTCGAGGGAGCGCAGGAACAGCCCGCCCCCGAGCAACCCCAGCGAACGGATGCTGGTGCCGAACGTCCGATAACCGAGCCGCGCCTCCTGGGCCTGACGGGCCGCCGACGCCCGCTCCAGCACCACGAACACCAGCCGGTGCATGAGATAGGCGAGTTCGACCAGGGCCGGCGGCAAGCCGAGTCGCCGCGCCAGCGCCAGCAGATCGGGCACCGGGGTGGTCAGAATGAGAAAGGCCAGACAAGCCACCGCGGCCAGCGACCGCAGCGACACCGCCGCCGCCAGCGCCAGCCCCTCGGGAGACAACGACAGCAGCGGCCCGGCGCCATCGAGATTGAGCGACAGCGCCAGCGCCGGAATGCCGGCCAGCAAGAACAGCATCGGCACCGCCATCACGCCCCAGAAGGCCCGGCCCGGCACCCTCGCCCCGGTGACGGTGGCGAGATAGGCCGCCCAAAACACCTGGGGCGCCACCGCCAGCGCCGGCAGGGCGAAATCGGCGGCCAGCAAGCCAGCCACGAACAGCGCCTTCTCGCCGGGATGGATGAAACGCCAGCGATTGGTCCAGGCGTGGCGATCAGTCGCCAGCACGGGGGGCATCCTCGCGCCGACGCTGGCTGCCCCGGCGATAGCCGAGGTAATAGCCGACCAGACCGGCGCCGAGCGCCGCCTGAAGCGAAAACAGCAGGCTCTCGACCTCGCCGCTGGGCGGCGTCCACACTGGCTTGAACCAGGGCTGGTAATCGGGCGCCAGCGCGGCGACGGCCGCGCTGCCCTGATCGTCGGAGCCCTTGAAGCCGCCGTCAGCGCGCAGCAGCAACGGCAGCGCGGCAATCCCCGCCGCCACCCCGAGCAGCATGAGGTTGCGCCGGCTCATCGCGCACCCCCCTTGAGAGCCCCGCCCTTGAGGAAGGACAGCGCGCACAGCTCGTCGCGGCTGTGCTGAACCAGAATGTTGACCGCGACCACCGTGATCAGCCCCTCGATGATGGCCAGCGGCACCTGGGTCACGGCGTAGATGGCCAGAAACTTCGACAGCGCGCCGCCGAAGCCGCTGGCGGGATCGGGAAAGGCCAGCGCCAGCTGGCAGGCGGTGACGCAATAGGTCGCGAGATCGCCGAGCATGGCGGCGAGAAATACCCCGGCCGCCTGGGGCAACCCCAGCGCCGCCGCGCCCCGGAAAATCGCGAACGACACCCACGGCCCGGCGATGGCCATGGAAAAGACATTGGCGCCCAGCGTGGTCAAGCCGCCATGGGCGAGCAGCAGCGCCTGGAACAGCAGCACGATCGAGCCCAGCACCGCGGTCACCGGGGGACCGAACACGATCGCCCCCAGCCCGACCCCGGTGGGATGGGAGCAACTGCCGGTGATCGAGGGAATCTTCAGCGCCGACAGCACAAAGGCGAAAGCGCCGCTGGCGGCGAGCAGCAACCGCGTCTCGCGGTGTTCCTCCATGACCTTGGCGACCTTGCGCGCGCCCACCAGCACGAACGGCGCCGAAGCCACGGTCCAGGCCAGGGCATGGAGCGGTGGCAGATAGCCTTCCATGATATGCATACGCTTGCATCCTTTCTCCGGCGCACCCCGTCCGGACGATTAACCTTCAGAGCAAAGGCAGGTTTCCTGGCTCGCGGGTCAGCGTCCTTCACCATGCCTTCCCAGCGGACCAACGGCCCACCAGTGGCGTCATGACGGTAAGGACTCACCGCATACAGTTGCGGGGGCAGCCATGGTTGGAAGGTCGATCCCGACCATCCTCCACGTTCCCTTTTCGGCTCCGGACAAACGGCGTCCGCAAGCCACCTTCACTCTCCGCCCAAGCTAGCCCCGGACCGGCGGTGCGGTCAAGCCTCGCGGCTCATCGGGTCTCATAGGGCGGGGCTCATAGGACGGGGCTCATAGGGATTGAATGCCGATTGACACTCAAGGCTCGACGCATGTGCGCAGTCACAGGTCGGGTTTGACCACCATCAGGTAGAACACGGCCATCACCGCCGAGAATGCCGGCCAGCCCAGGGCGAACCACAGCCGGAAATAGCGGCGGTAGGTGTCGGGCAGGTCGGTGCCGGCGGCCAGGGCGGCGGCGGCCAGGCGCTGCATTTGGATTTGCAGCCAGACCACCGGCAGCCAGCAGGCGCCGGCCAGGGCATAGAGTCCGAGCGAGAGCATCAGCCAGGGCGTGGTCAGCGGCCAGCCCTGGGCCAGAGCCAGCAGAACCCCGGTGATCGGTTGCAGGATCACCGCCGGGGTGGTGAACAGCCAGTCGGCGACGACGACGCTGCGGCTGGTCACCGCGATCGCCCGCAGATCACCGCTGATCGAGCCGCGCAGCCCATGGAAGGCGGTGCCGAGACCGGTGCCGAACAGCAGGGTCGAGGAGAGGATATGCAGCCATTTGATCAGCAAGACATGCTCGGCCAGAAACGGGGTCATCTCCGATCCTCCAGGGTCATCATGATCAGGATCGCCAGCGCCAGTGGCAGGTTTTTGAGCAGCGGCGCGAACGGGTGCAGCCAATATTCGGCGGGAAGAGCGAGGGCGATGCCGGTATAGGCCGCCATCGCCGCCAGTTGCACCGCGCCGACCAGAACCGGCCGCCAGCCGGCCAGCAGCAAAAGGCCGATCACCCCGTCGAGACCGGCGGCGCCATAGAGCGCAAGATCGGCGGTGGTGCCGGTCAGCCCGGTCAGGGCCATCAGCCGGTAGCTTTCGGCCAGCGGATAGAGCCCGAGCGAACAGGCGGCCGTGGCCAGCCAGACCATGCCGAGGCTCCAGCGCAACGGCAGACGCAGCAGCGTCAGCCGGGCGTGCCAGCGATCGGCTTCGGTAGCCGGCTCCCGGGCCAGGGCCGTGGCCAGCGCACGGGGCGGACGACCAAGCGCGGCGGTCACCGGGCCGGCATCGCCGACATTGCCCTGTTTCAGCATGGCCAGGGTTTCCCGGTTGAGCGGGCTGGCGCTCAGACGCTCACCCACAGCGGCCATGGCCTTCAAGACCACCTCCGGCACCCCGAGAAACCGGCGCGCCGGCAGGCCCAGCCAGCCGCGCAGAGTGACGGCCAGGGCATCGGTGGTCATCGGCTCCGGCCCGACCACATCGAGAAAGCGGGGCAAAGGCCCAGGCCGGGTGACCAGGGCGGCGACCAGCGCCGTGAGATCGCCGACATGAACGGGCTGGAGCCTCCAGGTGCCGGGACCGAGACGCAACGGCCAGGGCAGCGCGGCCAGCGCCGAAAACAGCGCCGTGGAGGCGCCGCCGCGTCCGAACACCACCGAGGGCCGCAGCACGCACCAATCCAGCCCGAACGACGCGCGGAGCGCCTCCTCGCCCTGCCCCTTGGTGCGGTGATAGGCGCTGGCGCCAGCGCTGGACGCGCCCAGGGCCGAAATCTGGATCAGCCGGGCCACGCCGGCGGCGCCACAGGCCCGAACCAGGGTCGCGGTCCCGATGGCATGAACCCCGTCCAGGCTGTTGCCGCTTTGGTCACGGATCAGCCCGGCGGCGTTGATGACCACGCCATAGCCGGCCAGCCGGGCCGCAACCGATGCGTCGTCGTCACGGGCGAGATCGAGGTCTCTGCGGCCGAGGGCCAGCACCTCATGCCCGGCGTCGCGTAAGGCCGCCGCGAGATGGCGGCCGATGAAGCCGGTGCCGCCGATGATCAGAATGCGTTTCATGTCCTTGCCCCGAGTGGTTTCCCGCTCTCTTCAGCAATCGCCATGCCGGGGCCGGGGCGGCGGAAATCCTGGGACGCGCGGATCAGGCTGTTAACGCCGGACGCAATTCGGGGTATTCTTCTGTCAACGATGGATACAGGAGAGGGCATGGACGGCGCCGCGCTGCTCGCGCTTGCGATCCTGACCACGGCCGGAGTTGGGGCCGGTCTGGCGTGGTTCCTGGTCACCCGGACCGGGCAGGCTCCCGGTGCCCGGCCGCTGGCGGCGTTTCTGCTGCTGGTTGGGCTGTGGGCGCTCGGCCTGCTGCTGCCCGATGGCGCCGGCCGCTCCCTGCTGGCGCTGGCGCCGCTGGCCGGAGCGGTGTTCGTCCATTTCACCCTGCGGCTGGCGGACAGGGGGGTCGGGGCGCTGGGCTGGATTTACGGCGCCGGGGCGGGCGCGACCCTGCTTGCCCTGATTGGCGGCACCGGTGAATTCATCCCCTGGCCCGGCTGTGACCGGTTTTTTCGCTATCAGGGGGCAGGACTGGCCGCCGCCGGGGTGACGCTGACCCTGGCCGCCCTGGGACACGCCCTGCTGCTGGACTCCTGGCGGCGGACCCTCGGCAAGCGGCACCGGCAGATCGGCGTCGTGCTCGGTTCCTCGGCGCTGGGTCTTGGCTCGGTGGTGGCGCTGGCCTTTCCGGTGCTGGGCATCGAGGTCTTTCCCTGGACGTTGCTGCTGCTGCCCGGATACGCGATCGGGCTCGGCTATGGCGTGGTCCGCTATGAGCTGATGGCCGCCAACCATTGGGCGCGACAGGCGCTGACCTGGGCCATGGTGACGACCCTGGCGGTGGTCGCCACGGCGGTGCCGCTCGGCTGGCTGGCGGCGGAGCGGTCGTGGCTGGCCTCCGTCCTGGCGGTGCTGGTGGCGATGCTGGCCTGGATGCCGCTTCAGCGGCTGGCCGGACGGCTGATCTTCCCCAGCGGCGAGGTTTCGGCGGCGGAGCTGGCGGAGTGGCGCGAAGCCCTCGACGCCGCAACCGATGAAACCGCGCTCGAGACCGTCGCCACGGTGCTGTTGAGCCGCAAGCTTGGCCTGCCCGAAGACGTGCTCTCCGATTGGTCCGAGGCGCCCCCCGGACCACGACGGCTGGCCGAGTTGATCGACACCCTCAAGGCCGAAGCGAGGCGAACGCTGGAGCGGCGGCGCGCCCACGCCGAACAGCAGCGTCTGGCCGAGCTGGGCGCCCTGGCCGCCACCGTCGCCCACGATCTGCGCAACCCCATGAACATCATCGCCATGGCGGTGGCCGACACCGCCCCCGCGCCCAGAGCCGAGGTCGCGGCGCAGCTTGCCCGTATGGCGGCGCTGGTGCGGGACCTGCTCGACTATGCCAAACCCTGGACGGTCGAGCCCGCCGAAACCGACCTCGCCGCCGTTTTGCAGGAAGTCGGGGCCGGACTGGCCTTCACGACCGAACTTCCCTCCGGCCTGAGCCTTCGCGCCGACCGGCTCCGGCTCGGTCAGGTCCTGGGCAACCTGCTGGCCAACGCCGCCGCCGCCAGCGGCCGGGTGCTGGTGACGGCTGAGACCACAGGCGATTTCACCGTCATCGAGGTTTGCGATGATGGTCCCGGCATTCCCGAGGACATCCGGGAGTCCCTGTTCCGCCCCTTCGTCTCGCGCGGTCCGGGCGGCACCGGCCTGGGGCTGGCCATCGTCGCCCGGATCATGGCCGCTCACGGCGGTTCGGTGACGGTGGCGTCCCGTCCGGGCTGGACCACCTGTTTTCGTCTGAGGTTCCCGCGATGACCACCGGCACCATCCTGCTCGTCGATGACGAACCGGCCTTTCTGCGTCTGGCCGCGGCATGGCTGGAAAAGCAAGGCCAGCGGGTGATCACGGCGGCCAATGGCGCCGAAGCCAGGGCGGCGTTTGCCGGCGCACGACCCGATCTGGTCGTGCTCGATCTGGTCATGCCGCCGGAGCGCACGCCGGAAGCCGGTCTGGCGCTGATTTCGGTGTTTTCTGCGGTGCCGGTGGTGGTGTTGACCGCCCATGCCGACACCGCCCTGGCCTTGCGGGCGGTGGCCGCCGGGGCCTGGGATTTCCTGACCAAGCCGGTCGAGCCGGAGCTGCTGCGCTTCGTCGTCGAGCGCGCCCTGGCCAAACGCGCGCTCGACCAGGAATTGGCCCGCCTGCGCGCCCCCGGAACCGGGGACGACGGCATGATCGGCGCCAGCCCGGCGATTCAGCGGTTGCGCGACATGGTGCGGCGGGTTGGTCCCGCCGCCGTGCCGGTGTTGGTGCTGGGGCCGAGCGGCAGCGGCAAGGAGTTGGTTGCCCGCGCCCTTCATGCCGCCGGTCCCCGCCGGGCCGGACCGTTCGTCACCGTCCATTGCGGCGCCATTCCCGCCGAATTGTTGGAAAGCGAGCTGTTCGGCCACCTCAAGGGCAGCTTCACCGGCGCTCACCAGGATCGCGCCGGTCTGCTGGCAACCGCTCATGGCGGCACGCTCTTCCTCGACGAGGTCGGCGAAACCCCGCCGCCGATGCAGGTCAAGCTGCTGCGGTTCTTGCAGGAGGGCACGTTCACCCCGGTCGGCGCCCGCCAGCCCGCGACCGCCGATGTCCGGCTGATCTCGGCCACTCACCGCGATCTCGAAACCATGGTCGCCGCGGGCGGTTTCCGGGAGGATTTCTATTACCGTCTCAAAGGCGTGGTTTTGCGCAGCCCGGCCCTGACCGAACGCCGGGAAGACATCGCGCCGCTGGCCGCGCGCTTTCTGGCCGACACGGCGGGGCGCCGCCGCCTGCGCTTCACCACCGAAGCCCTGGCCTGGCTCGCCGAGCAGTCCTGGCCCGGCAATGTTCGCGAACTGAAAGCGGTGGTGGCCGCCGCCACCGCTCTCGCCGACCCCGGCGGAGACGGAACGATCGGCCCCGCTGACCTGGGGTTCGCCCGCAGCGGCGAGCTGCCTGCCGGCACTCCCGGTCCCGCCCAGCCCCAAACCCTGCCCGAAGCGGTGGCGGCCCTGGAACGACGCCTAATCACCGCCGCCCTCGCCGCCACCACCGCCAACCACAGCGCCGCCGCCCGCCGCTTGGGCGTGTCGCGGGTCGGGTTGCTGAAAATGATGAAGCGGCTGGCTTTGCGCTGACCACCCTGGGCGTTTGCGCTGACCACCCTGGGCGATGGCTCGTTCGAGCGCGCCCGATCACACGAAGGCGGTGGCAATAACTCTCGATGGCACCGAGCATCATAGCGCAGGTCAACTCACTGAAGAACATGGCATTACCCCCAATGAAACCGATTTTGCCGCTTTGCTCGGCGCGACTCAGGGCTTGACCCGGAGGCGGCCAATCTTCATTCCATAGGCCCGCTGCGGCACCAAGCCGCCTTGCCAGAGGACCAGACTCCGCGTGTTCGATTCCACCGACTATACCCCGCCCGATTTCGCCTTTCCGGTGTTCGAACCCGGCTGGGTGTGGCTGACCGGGGCCGGACCGGGCGATCCCGGCCTGCTGACCCTCCACGCCCTCCACGCCCTGCGTGGCGCCGACGCCGTGCTCTACGACGCGCTGATCGACCGGCGGACTTTGGCCATGGCCCGGCCGGAAGCCGAACAGATCTATGTCGGCAAGCGGGGCGGCCGGCGCTCGTGCAAGCAGGAAGACATCTGCGCCCTGATGGTCGAGCAGGCCAAACTGGGAAAGCGGGTGCTGCGGCTGAAGGGCGGCGATCCGATGGTCTTCGGCCGCGGCGCCGAGGAGGCCCAGGCGCTCTCCGAAGCCACGGTGCCGTTCCGGGTGATTCCCGGAGTCTCGGCCGGGCTGGGCGGGTTGGCCTATGCCGGGATTCCGCTGACCGCGCGCGGCATCAACGAAGCCGTGACCTTCGTCACCGGCCACGACATTCACGGCAAGGTGCCGGAACAAATCAACTGGGACGCCCTGGCCAAGGGCGCGCCGGTGCTGGTGCTGTTCATGGCCCTGCGCAACCTCCATGACATCGTGCCGCGCCTGCTGGCCGGCGGACGCCAGCCGGCCGAGCGGGTGGCCATCGTCCGCGCCGCCACCACGCCCGATCAGCAGGTCACCGAAACCACCCTCGGCGAGTGCGTCGCGGTGGCCGCCGGCATCGAGCCGCCGGCCCTGGTGGTGATCGGCGAGGTGGTGCGGCTGCGACCGCTGCTCAACCGCGTCGGCGCGCTGACCGGGGCCGCGGCCCCGTGAGTCCGGCCGGACCATCCGGACGAATGACGGCAACTCGGGGACTGATCCTGGCGGCCCCGGCCTCGGCCGGCGGCAAGACCACCCTGACCCTGGCCCTGCTGCGCCATCTGCGCGACGCCGGAGTTGGCGTCGCCTCGTGCAAGAGCGGGCCGGACTATATCGACCCGGCCTTTCACGCCGCCGCCGGGGGACGACCGTGCCGCAACCTCGATGGCTGGGCGATGCGCCCCGAGACCCTGGCCGCCCTGGCCTGGACAGCCGGCGACGATGCCGAGCTGGTCATTGCCGAAGGGGTGATGGGGCTGTTCGACGGTACCGCCGGCGGCGCGGGCTCCACCGCCGATCTCGCCCAAAGCACCGGCTGGCCGGTGGTACTGGTGGTCGATGTCAAGGGACAGGCGACCTCGGCGGCGGCGACCGTCCATGGCTTCAACAGCTTCCGCCCCGGCCTGACTCTGGCCGGCGTGATCTTCAACCGCGTCGGCGGCGACAAGCACGAACGGATGTTGCGTCAGGCCTGCGCGCCGCTCGGCGTGCCGGTGCTGGGCGCGGTGCGCCGCCACGCCGACCTCGCCCTGCCCGACCGCCATCTCGGATTGGTCCAGGCGGCCGAGCACCCCGATCTCGAGGCGTTTCTCGCCCGCGCCGCCGCCATCATCGCCCGCGAGGTCGATGTTCCGGCCCTGACCGCCCTCGCCCGGCCGCTGGCCCTGCCCCGCCCCGACACCCGCCATCGTCCCGGCCCGCCGCCGCCCGGCCAGCGGGTGGCGGTGGCGCGCGACGTCGCCTTCGCCTTCGGTTATCCCTGGCTGCTGGAGTCGTGGCAGGCGAGCGGGGCCGATATCCTGCCCTTCTCGCCCCTGGCCGACGAAGCCCCCGCCGCCGCCGCCGACTCGGTGTATCTGCCCGGCGGCTATCCCGAGTTGCACGCCGGCCGGCTGGCCGGCAGCGCGCGCTTTCTCGATGGGCTACGCGCCGCCGCCGGGGCCGGCAAACCGGTATTCGGCGAGTGTGGCGGCTACATGGTGCTCGGCCAGGGCATGGTCGATGCCGAGGGCGCCCGCCATGCCATGGCCGGATTGCTCGGCCTCGAATGCTCCTTCGCGCACCGGCGGCTGCATCTCGGCTACCGGCAGGTGCAAATGGCGGCGGACGGGCCGCTGGGCCGGGCCGGGACGCGCTGTCGCGGTCACGAGTTCCACTTCGCCACCATCCTCGGCGCCAACGCCGCCCAGCCGCTGTTCTTCTGCCAGGACGCCGAAGGCACCGGACTGCCACCGGCCGGAGAAATCCGGGGTCCGGTGGCCGGTTCCTTTATTCACCTGATCGACCGCCACCTGATCGGCCGCGCATGAGCGACTGGACCGGCAAGATGGAAAAGCGCAAGGCCCTCGCCGATCAGCGGGCGGCGGCGCACACCCTCGAGAAGGGCTTGCTGATCGTCCACACCGGTCCCGGCAAAGGCAAGAGCACGGCGGCCCTGGGGCTGATTCTGCGCGCGGTCGGCCATGGCTTTCCGGTCGGTTTGGTGCAATTCGTCAAGGGCGGCTGGAGCCCGGGCGAACTCGCGGCCCTGGCCCGCTTCGACGATCTGGTGACCGTGCGGGTGATGGGCGAGGGCTTCACCTGGGAGACCCGCGACCGCGAGCGCGACCAAGCCGCCGCCCGCAGCGCTTGGCTTGAGGCTCAAACCCTGCTCGCCGCGCCGCGCTACCGGCTGATCGTGCTCGACGAGTTGACCATCGCGCTCCGCTACGGCTTTCTCGAAGTCGCCGAGGTCGTTGCCACCCTTGCCGCACGCCGCAGCGACCTCCACGTGGTGGTCACCGGCCGCAACGCCCCTCAGGAGTTGCTGGCCGCCGCCGACCTGATCACCGAAATGAAAGCAACCAAACACCCCTACCAAGCAGGTGTGAGGGCTCAACCCGGAATCGAATATTGACGGTTTCCAAGGGTCTGCGACCCTTGGCCGGAGGTGCAGGGGGCAGCGCCCCCTTGCCATCGCCTCTCCGTCCTCACCCCACCGTGCCGACGCGGCGACGAAGGTTGGAGAGCGGAGTGTCGTCGGTCAGGGCGGCTTGGTAGGCGACGCTGATCTCGGAGAGGGCGTGGCGCCAGCTCTCCAGCTTGGCGGTGTCCGCGACTTCGACCGAGGTGAAGCCGGTGCGGACCAGGAACTGGTATTGATCGGGGAGAACGTGACCGACGGCGCGGATTTCGCCGGTAAAGCCGTGATGCTCGCGCAACTCCCGCGCGGTCGAGAAGGCCCGGCCATCGCGGAACACGGGGAATTCCAGCGCCACCAGGGTGAAGCGATCGAGATCGGCGGCGACTTCACCGGCCAACTGATCGCTCTTCAGGCGCACGCCCAGCGGCGTGTTGCGGGCTGAAAGCGCCGCGCGGTCGCGCCGCCAGCGCTCCAGACTGACGATCACCGGCCCCTCGGGCACGGTTACCGCCTCGTCATCGATGGCGAGCCAGGAATTTTCGGCGACTGCGCCGTCTTTAAGCAGCAGGGCCATAGACTCTCTCCCGGAATGCCTTGACGCCCAGCCGGGCGACGGTATCGATGAAGCGTTCGCCTTCGAGGCGCCAATCGAGATAGGCCGCGACCAGCCGCTCGATCTTGTCGGTGACCTCGTCATAGCCGACCGCCGGCCCGACCACGGCGCCGAGGGCGGCTTTCTCGTCGGCCGAGCCGCCGATGGTGATCTGGTAGGTCTCGACGCCGTGCTTGTCGACCCCGAGCACGCCGATATGGCCGACATGGTGATGACCGCAGGCGTTGATGCAGCCGCTCATCTTGATCTTGAGTTCGCCGATCAGGTGCTGGCGCTCGGGATCGGCGAAACGCTCGGAAATCTGCTGGGCCAGCGGGATCGAACGGGCATTGGCCAGCGCGCAATAATCCAGGCCGGGACAGGCGATGATGTCGCCGATCAGCCCGGCATTGGCGGTCTCGAGACCGTGCTTGCCGAGTTCGGTCCAGAGCGCATGCAACGCGTCGCGCCGGACATGGGCGAGCACCAGATTCTGCTCGTGGCTGACCCGGAGTTCGCCGAAGCTGAAGCGCTCGGCCAGATCCGCCACCGCCTCCATCTGCTCCGAGGTGGCATCGCCGGGAATGCCGCCGGCCGGCTTGAGGGAAATCGTCACCGAGGCGTAGCCGGGCTGACGATGCCGGACGACATTGGTCTGAACCCAGCGCGCAAAGGCGGCGTCGCCGGTCATGGCCACCACGACGGACGGGACCTCGTCCGGCAACACCTCGAAGGGCGGCGGCGCGAAATGGGCGCGGATGGCGTCGACGATCGCGGACTCGAGCCGGTATTTCGGCCCCCGGATGCGCTCGAACTCGGCGTCGATCTGCTGACGCAGCTTGTCGATGCCGACCTCGTGAACCAGAATCTTGATCCGCGCCTTGTAGATATTGTCGCGCCGGCCATACTGATTGTAGATGCGCAGCACCGCCTCGAGATAGGCCAGCAGATCGGCCTCGGGCAGGCCCTCGCGCAGCAGCTTGGCCAGGAACGGCGAGCGGCCGAGCCCGCCACCGACGTAAATGTCGAACCCGACCGCCCCGTCGGCCAACCGCCGCGCCCGGACCGCGACATCGTGAATGGCCAGCGCGGCGCGATCATGGGGGCTGCCGGTGATCGCGATCTTGAACTTGCGCGGCAGGAAGGTGAATTCCGGGTGCAGCGTCGACCACTGGCGCATGATCTCGGCGTAGACCCGCGGGTCCACCACCTCGTCCTCGGCGGCGCCGGCGAACTGGTCGGTGGTGACGTTGCGGATGCAATTGCCGCTGGTCTGGATGGCGTGCATGTCGACCTTGGCCAGATCGTCGAGAATCGCCGGCACATCGACCAGCTTGATCCAGTTGAACTGGAGATTCTGGCGGGTGGTGAAGTGGCCATAGCCGCGATCGTATTTGCGCCCGATCGCCGCCAGCTGACGCAGCTGCGCCGAACTCAGCACGCCATAGGGCACCGCGACGCGCAGCATGTAGGCGTGCAGCTGCAGATACAGCCCGTTCATCAGCCGCAGCGGCCGGAACTCGGCCTCGGTCAGTTCGCCGGAAATGCGGCGCTCGACCTGCCGGCGGAACTGCTCGACCCGCTCGGCCAGAAACCGCCGATCGATCTCGTCATAGTGGTACTGACCGGCTTGGTGATAGGGACCGGCTTGCAGATGGGTCATGACCCGAAACTCCAGAAATATCTATTGCTGCTGTCCCGCCTGAATCCCAAGATCGGCGCGGACGCTGGGGCCAAGGGAGCGAATCAGCTCGCGCGGGCGGAGCGGCCGCACCCGGTCATCGCCCCGCACCACCTCGATCAGATAAGGCTCGACCACCACCCCGGCCGCCGCCGCGGCCTTGGCCCGTTCCAGCGCCGCTTCGGCCTCTTCCGCCCGCTCGAAAATCGTCGCGGCGGCGATCCGGTGGGCCCAGGAGTCGCCCGGCCCGAACCAGACCACGGCGCCGCTGTCGAGCCGGTTCGCGGTGATCACCCTCAGTCCTTCTGCAAAACCCTCTGCCGGCCGTGCCATGGCTGCCCTTTCCTCGCCGCACCCCGTCGCGGATGCCTGATTTAAACTACAAAATGCGATACCGACAAGGCGAATCTTGATTTTTCATTTACCAATATGGCCTTGTGGTTTGCCCTGACAACCCCGCGCTCCGTTCAGGGAGCGGAGAACCGGACCGGCTGGCGGCGATTGCCCCAGCCCCCCGGTTTGGAGGCGTACACCCCGGCCAGCGGTACGCCGCAAAACCGGCAGGCGCCGCCGGGGGTCAGCTCCCAGGCGCTGAGGGCGTAGCCGCGACGCTCGATCAGGCGCACGCCGCAGCCCTGGCACCAAGTGCTTGCGCGTTCGGGGTCGTCGACATTCCCAAGATAGACATGATGTATGCCGGCGGCGCGGGCGATCTCGCGCGCCCGGACCAGGGTGGCCAGCGGGGTGTACGCGTGCCCGCTCAGCTTGTGGGCCGGGTGAAACGCCGAGAAGTGCAGCGGGACGTCGGGACCGAGGGTCTCGGCGATCCAGCGGCATTCGGCCTCGATCTCGCCGGGGCTGTCGTTTTCTCCGGGGATCAACAGCGTCGTGATCTCCAGCCACACCGAGGTTTCATGCCTGAGATAACGCAGGGTGTCGAGCACCGGCCCGAGTTCGGCCGAGCATCGCGAACGGTAGAACGCCTCGGTGAAACCCTTGAGATCGACATTGGCGGCGTCGATGTCGCGGTAGAACGCGGCGCGCGGCTCGGGACAGACATAGCCCGCCGTGACCGCCACCGTACGGACGCCCCGGTCATGACAGGCCGCCGCGACATCGACGGCGTACTCGTGAAAAATCACCGGATCGTTGTAGGTGAAGGCGACGCTGGCGCAGCCGAGCCGCTGGGCGGCGGCGGCAATGGTCTCGGGAGAGGCGGATTCGGCCAGGGTGTCGACCCGGCGCGAGGTGCTGACCTCCCAGTTCTGGCAGAACTTGCAGGTCAGGTTGCAGCCAGCGGTGCCAAAGGAGAGCACGGCGCTGCCGGGCAGAAAGTGATTGAGCGGCTTCTTTTCGATCGGATCGACGCAAAAGCCGCTGGAGCGCCCGTATGTCGTCAGTATGACGGCGTCACTCCGGCGCTCGCGGACGAAGCACAGCCCCTGCTGGCCCTCGGCCAAGCGGCAATGGCGCGGACACAGGTCGCACTGAAGACGCCCATCGTCCCGCACATGCCAATATCGGGCAGGGAAAGCCGTACTCATGCCACTTCATCTCTTCGCGGCTCTGGAAAACCAGCCCGGTAAGGTACCATAACGTGAGCATGCCGGTCGCCCGCATTCCGGCGATGGCCGCCGACCCGAGGATGCCGCATGCCCATGACCACCGCCGAGACTCTCGAAACCGGGCTCCGTCATCACGAGGCCGGGCGGCTGGCCGACGCGGCGGCGGTCTACCAGCGGATTCTGACCACCGAGCCCGACCACGCCGACAGCCTGCATCTGCTGGGGGTGGTCCATTTCCAGACCGGGCGCGCCGAGCTTGCGATTTCACATATCGCCCGCGCCATCGAGATCAACCCCGGAGTCGCGCCCTATCACAACAATCTGGCCAACGCCCTGTCGGCGCTCGGCCGCACCGCCGAGGCGATTCCGGCCTTTCAGGCGGCGCTGCACCTGCGCCCGTCCTCGGCGGAAATCCACTGCAACCTCGGCAACGCCCTCAAGGCCACCGGCCGGTTGGCCGAGGCGACCGATCATTACCGGCAGGCCTTGCGCCTCAAGCCCGATCTGCCCGAGGTCTGTTACAATCTGGCCAACGCCCGGCTCGAATCCGGCGACGGCCGCGAGGCGGAGCACTGGTATCGCGAGGCGCTGCGCCTGCGCCCGGCCTATCCCGAGGCGCTCTACAATCTGGGCAACGCCCTGGTCTCGCTGTGCCGGCTGAAGGAGGCCGAGGCCTGTTACCGCTCGGCCCTGGCCCTGGGTTCCGATCACGCGGAATGCCACAACAATCTCGGCACCGTGCTCCAGGAGTCGGGCCGGCTGAAGGATGCCGAGAGCTGTTACGCCAGCGCGCTGCGCCTCAAGCCCGACTATCCCGAGGCCCATTTCAATCTGGGCTGCGTCCACCAGACCCACAACCGGAACCAGGAGGCGATCGCCTGTTTTCGCCGTGCCCTGGCGCTTCAGCCCGATCATGGCGCCGCCCGCATCGCCCTCTGTATGGCCCAGTTGCCGATCCTCTATAGCGACGAAGCCGAAATCGCCCGCAGCCGGGCGGCCTACGAGGCCGAGTTGCGGCGCCTCTGCCAGGAGGTCGAGCAGGGCCGGGGCGGCACCTCCCTCGCCGAAGCGGTCGGCACCAGCCAGCCCTTCTTTCTCGGCTACCAGGGCTTTTGCGACCGTGAGCTTCAAAGCCTCTATGGCACCATGGTCGCGCGCCTGCTGGCCGAGACCTGCCCGGTGGCCCAACCAAGGCCCCTGCCCCGCCCCGGCGAAAAAATCCGCCTCGGGCTGGTCAGCGGCTTTTTTCACGATCACACCATCTGGCGCCTGATGCTCTCGAGCTGGCTCAAGCAGATCGACCGCAGCCGCTTCGAGCTGTTCTGCTATCACACCGGCCTCAAGCACGACGCCGATACCGACACCGCCGCCCGCCTCGCCGACCGTTTCGCCGAGGGCCGGCACAAGGGGGCGCGCTGGCGGGAGATCATCCTCGCCGACGCCCCCCACATCATCATCTATCCCGAAATCGGCATGGACGCGATGTCGGCCCATCTGGCCGCCCAGCGGCTGGCCGCCGTGCAATGCCTGTCCTGGGGCCATCCCGACACCACCGGCCTGCCGACCATCGATTACATGCTCAGCAGCGACCTGATGGAACCCGAAAATGGCCAGGAGCATTACAGCGAAACCCTGGTCCGCCTGCCCAACCTGGGCACCTGTTACGAGCCCGGCCAGCACCGGCCGCTGGCTCTGGAGCGCGCCGAACTCGGCTTGCGCGCCTCGGCGACCGTCTATTGGTCGGGCCAGCCGCTCTATAAATATCATCCCCGGGACGACCGGGTCTTTCCGCGCATCGCCCGCGCGGCCGGGGATTGCCAGTTCGTGTTCATCGAGTTCGCCAAAAGCCGGCGGGTCACCGATCAATTCCGCCAGCGGCTGATCCGCGCCTTCGAGGCCGAGGGGCTGAGCTTCGAGGAGCACTGCGTCATCCTCCAACCCATGGCGCAAGACATGTTCATCGCCGCCGTCGGGCTGGCCGATGTGATTCTCGACACCATCGGCTGGTCGGGGGGGCGCTCGACCCTGGATTGCCTGAGCCACGACCGGCCGTTCGTCACCCTGGCCGGGCCGCTGATGCGCGCCCGCCACACCGCCGCCATCCTGACCCGAATGGAGGTGCCGGAGACCATCGCGACCAGCCCCGAGGACTACATCGCCATCGCCGCCCGCCTCGCCCGCGAACCGGACTGGCGCGCCGCCCTCGGCGCCAGAGTCCGCCAGAACAAGCACCGGGCGTTCAACGACCGCGACACCATCCGCGCCCTGGAGGATTTCCTCGGCCGGTGCATGCGGGAGTACGCGCCGCCCCCCTAAGGCGCTACGCGCTCTCGTCCAGCTCTGAGGCGCTATGCGCCCTCGTCCAGCCCTAAGGCGCTATGCGCCCTCGTCCAGCTTGGTGATTTTGTAGCCCTGGGAGTCGTGGTAGACCTTTTCCAGTTCCTCGCGCGCCTCGGCCAGATTTTTCGCCCAGACCAGCACTTCCTGGGGCGTCTCCCAGACCTGATCGATCGCCGCGGCGGCGGCCCCGCCCTTGGCCACATACTTGTTGACCACCAGCGCGATGAACGCCCGCCGGCCCTTGACCTCCTGACCGATCAGCCGCAACACCCGGTCGGGCGACTCCTGCTTCGCGGCCACCACCCTTCTGAGATGGGCGCGCTTGGCCGCCAGTTCCCTGACCTTGCCCTCAAGGGCGCTCAAAACCTTGCGCCGTTCGTCGGCACGGGCGAAAAGATCGCGCTCGAAGGCGCTGCGGCGATTGATCAGCGCCTCCAACTCGTCGCTTCTGGAATCGCGCCGAACCATGCCGACCAGCACGCGGCCGATCAGCAAACCGGAGGCGAAGGCGAAGGCGGAAAAGGCTCCGGCCACCACGAGGCCTTCGATGAAACGTTCAGCTCCCATGCCCTGACGACACGCCCCCGACCTTCGGCGACCTGGGGCCCTTCCCCGGAACCCCACCGGAACCGACGGCCCGGACCCCGATACTATCAGCCATCGAACCGGAACAATACCTCCCGGTTGCCATAGCTGTTGCTGCGAACCACCGACCAGCGATGAAATCCGACCAGAGGACGACCGAGATCGGCCTGGGTTCCTCCGGCAAGTTCGAAAAGATCGCACTCGCAATCGTCGCGGTTGCGATTGCGGAAGGCTTTCAGATACAGCCGGCCATCGGAGCCGGCGCAGAGCACCGCCTTGACGAAGCTGGCATCCGAGTCCCAGGCGATGGTCTCGACACTGTGCTCGACCTCGATCAGATACTCCGCGAGCGCCACCACCAGACGGTCATCGGTCAGCATCGCCCCCAAGGCCGGCGTCTGCCCGCCCCGCCCAGCCACCGCCGGGTCGAAAATGCGCACGACATTGTGCCGGCCGTCGCTGTGGCGAACCTTGAGCAGGATGGCGGTGTTCCCGCTGCCATCCAGGGAGTGATCGAGAAACAGCGTCCCCGGCCGAACCTCGCCAAAGGGAACGAACGCTCCGAATCCACAGGCATTCATGACGCAACCTCCAAGAAGAACCGGCAGCCCCCTAGATAAGTGGGGGCATCCGCGATTTGTCCAAGAGAATTCAGGCCTTGGCCTGCCCCGATGGCGCCCCCAGCGACTGCGCCTGCGCCGAGGCCTTGTTCTTCTCCAGCAACGCCTCGTCGCTGATCGCGACATCCGGCCCCCACTCCTCGGTCAGCTCCGCCTTTTTGGCGGTCAGAACCTCGATGCGGGACTCTGCGCGCATCACCTCGAAGTTGGTCACGATCGGCGGAATCAAGAAGTAGAGCGCCCACCCCACCGCCGCCGCGCCGTACATCACCAACCAGGTCAACGGATCGCCCAGCAGGTGCATTGCCGCCTGCATGGTGTGCTGGTGTTTCCACATGTCCATGGCGAAGGGCAGGATGCCGCAAACATTGATCGGCGCCACGGTCATCGACGCGCTTTTCGCCGGATCGCGGTCGGCGACGTAGGCGACCAGCGAGGGAATCATGCCGACGGCGGCCAGCACCGTCGTCGGCATCGCGAACAGCACCGCCGGGGTCACCACCAGCAGAAAGGTGACGAACGCACCGCCACCACCGCCACTGGCCTTGTGCGGCTTCTTCTTGCCGTGGGACTTGCCATCCGTCATCGCGAACCACCGAACATGATCATCATTCCCAGCAGCGCGCTGACGGCGATGCCCAGCAGCCACGCGATCACGCTGGCCACCTGACGGCCGACGGTCTCGGTGATCGAAACGGTGTCGGCGATCTTTTCCCGAAGACGCTCGCCCTCCGCGACCGCCCGCTTGTAATCGCGCCGGGCGCCGGCGAATCCCATGGCGTCCTTGCGGATGGCCTCCGGATCGTCGACGGCGCGCAGCAACTCGGGCAATTTGCCTTCGGACGCCACCTTTTCGACCTGCTTGCGCACGACCTCCCGATTCTTCCGGTTGTGGAAGCGGGCGAAGGTCGGGTCCATCACCGAGGCCAGCCACCGGCACAGGCCGGGCAGCGGATCAATCGAAAAGCGCACCTGAATGTCGCCGAAAATGCTGATCAGGGCGGTGATCCGGCGCACCGGATCGACACCGGGCATGAACTGGAGAAACAGCGCGTCCTCCAGGCGGCGGTGACGGGCGGCGAGGAACGCGGCGATATGACGGTCGAGCGGTTCGCGCGCCCGGTCCGACTGGGCCGAGGCCAGTTCCAGCGCCGTCAGCAGATCGGGCGGAGTCGCGGCGTGAAAGTCCGAGACCACCGGACTGAGACACTGAAGATGCGGATTGGTCTCATACAGCACCCGCTCGATGCCGAATCCGGGGCCGGCGCGCTCAAGCAGCGGATGCACACTCTCGAGGGCCTGAACCAGCGGCGCCACCTCGACCTTGCCCTCGGGCTGAACATTGAGCCAGTAGGCCGGCAATTGCCAGGCGATGATCTCGGCCACCGGCTGGGTGGCCTCGCGCCGCACGAAGGAGTCGGCGAGGGCCAAGCCGATGCTGTCGGGCAGCACCGCCTTGCCGCGATAGCGAATCGGCGCGTGGGGGTCGAGGGCCATGGCCACCCGCGCCACCATCCGGTCGACGACGCTGGAGGAGCGGGAGGTCGCCGCCGCCGCCGGTTCGGCCGCCGAGGCCACGGTTTCGGCGAGGAGTTCGTCGGACAGGCCGCGCCGCAACCAGCGGTCGACATCGCCGCCCTCGATCAATGTCGCGGCGGCGGGCACGTTGGCCGCCATCAGCCGCGCCAGCCCCCGGCAATGCCAGACCTCGCGCCCCGCCAGTTCCAGCGGCCGGACGGCGCGCTTGGGCAACTGGCTCTGCTTGGGACTGAGGCGCCGGCCGGACAGCCAGAGATCGAACTGGTTGACGCCCCAGCGCTGCTTGGAATCATCGAGCAGCATGCCGCGCACCGGTTCCACCAGATCCTGAGGCAGGCGGGCATTGCCGACGATGGTGGCGAAACTGCCTTTGTCGATCTTGGCGTCGATCAGCGCCTCGTCGCTCATGTCGTGCACCGGGTTGCGGCCCAGCGCCAGCACCACCAGCGTCACGCCGAACGCGTACATGTCGTCGAGAATCGAGCCGCGGCCGCGGCCGCCCGGGGTGGCCATCGCCCGCTCGACCGGTTCGAACAGCGCCGGCTGACCATAGCCCGGCGGCGCCGAGGCGCACTCGCCCAGCAGCACCCCGGCGTTGCTTTCCCGCAAGAACATGTTGGTGGGACGAATGCCGCCATGGGTGATGCCCCGCCCCGCCAAGTCCCGCAGCACGGCGGCCATCGAGGGAATCACCACGCGCATGATCTGGTCGTCGGGGACCGAGTCCGCCCCTCCGGTCAGGCTGGCCATCAGCCGCCGCCCCATCGGCCGCTCGAAGAACAGGGCCTGACGGCGCCCCGCGCCCTGATTCCACTCGACATGGCCGAAATCGAGCAGCTTCATGATGCCGGGATTGTCGATGGACATCAGAGTCGACAAGGCGTCGCCGCGCGGCGGCACGCCCCCGGACAGAATCAGGGCGAAGCACTCGCTCCGGCGCCCGCGCAGCATCCGCGCGGCGAAGGCGGGGCCGGCGATGCCGTCGAAGGCGGTCAGAGGCTGGCCGGGCAAAACCTCGTACCGGTCACCGAGTCTGACCGGTTCGGAGCCGCCATCCTTCCTGGCATCGGCCCTGGTATCGGCGAATTGTGGATCGCTCGGCATGGCGGTCCGGAACTTTCTGCGATCGGTTGCCGCGCCGGCGGAAGTTTCCCTCCCCCTGCGGTCGCAGGCACCATACCCCAGGAATGCCGCGAGAAAAAACGGCAATCGCGCCGGGAGACCGGCTTTGCCGCCGACTCGCCCACGGAGTCTGCCGATTTTTTGACCGTTTCGAACAGCACCGCCCGGAGCTTTCCGAGAAACCGCGCCGCCGGCCCCGCGATTTTTTCACGGGCGCCCTGGCACGGACCACTGACGAACCACTTATTGATATCGCAATGATAATTCCCGCTTGGCAGCTTGCCTCAAGCTCCGTATGGTGCGTGCAACCTGATTTTTTCGGTTATTTCAACCGGTGACACTCGCTCTCCCCTCACCATCCGAGGGTCCCCGCCGACTGGCTCGTCCCAGTCATATCCACGACGGAGAAGCCTATGCGCAGACTGTTGATCGTCGCTATCGTCGCCTTAATCGGCGCCCTGCCCGTGACCGGCCACGCCCAGACCAAGGGGCAAGCCCCGACCGCCGCCAAGCCGCCCTCGGAAACCCCATATCCTTATGTTGTCGGCCTCGGCGCGATCGCCGGCATCGTCGGCGCCCAGTACGTCCTCTTCGGCCCGGCGGGCTTTCCCTTCTGGGAGTCCACCGTGTCCGGACAGCAGATTCCGGCGGTCATCTCGGTCGGCGTGAGCCGCATGTTCGCCATCACCAGCTCGGTGACCGGCGGCCTGATCGCCAACTGGATGTACGACCACTAGGCCGTGATCCGGTGAACCTTGCCGCGGGCGACCTCGTGCCGCCGCAGCCCCATTGCCCCGATCAAGACCTCCGAGGAGGAACCATGCGCAGACTGATCATCGTTGCCCTGATCGCCCTGATCGGCTTGATGCCGCTCACGTTTTCGGCCAACGCCTACGCCCAGACCCAGCCCCAGGGCCAGACCGTCGCCAAGACCGACCATCGCCTCATGGCGGTCGGTGCCGGCGCCATTGTCGGCATCGTGCTGTTCAACATGCTGACCTATCCCTACGGCTCGGTGCCGTTCGTCGCGGCTCCGCTCGCGCCGACTCCGACCAACATCGCCCTCGGCAGCCGCGTGCTCGCGACTCTCACCGGTGGCGCCGGCGGTCTGGCCGCGCACTATCTCTACAACGCGTCCTCGAACAACTGATTCCGGCGCTAAGGCCCCCGGCCCGCCCCTTCCGCCCAGGCTCGACCGCACCGCCGATCCCGAGCCGGCATGAGGACGCGACCGGTATCCCACCGCCGAATTCCGCTCCAAGGAGACCATAATGCGCAGACTGGTCATCGTTGCCCTGATCGCCTTGATCGGCCTTGTGCCGTTCACCGCTTCGGCCCAGACCCACACCACCGCCCAGACCGCGGCCAAGACCGATTACGTCTATCCGCTGGTGCTGGCGACCGGTGCCCTGGCCGGCGTCGTCGCCATCAACCTCTACTCGTTCTCCTACTTCACCCTGCCGCTGGCGCTCGACACCGCCGCCGGTCCTGCGATTTCCTCGCCGGCCGCCGCCGCCGCCAGCCGCATCTATGTGATCACCTCGGGCGTCACCGGCGCCCTGATCGCGAACTGGCTCTACGGCAAGTAAGCGGCCCGGACGGGCCCCGCCCGTCTTGGTGACTCCCTTCAAGCAGCCGCCGCTGGCGATCCGGCCAGCGGCGGTTTCTTTTTGCGGCGATGCCCATCCTTCAGCTTGCGGTGCCCATGCGAAGTTGTTACTACATGTTGCCACGTAGACCGCTGAGAGCCGCCCAACCATGACCGGTTCACGCGACTCCTGGGATTGGCTGAAAGACGGCGTCGAGGCGCTGGCCTTTGGCAATCCCATATACAACCTGATGCTGGGCGGACGCACCCTGTCCGCGCTGCCCGTTGTCCCGCAAGACCTCTGGCCGGGGGATCCCGAGCGCGGCACCGCCTTGCTTGACGGCGTGTTCCAGTTCGCCGGCCAAACCCTGACGCTCGAAGCCTCGCCGATGACCGATGCGTTCTGGCAGCCCGAGGGCGCCAGCGATGCTTGGTACGCCGGCCTGCACAGCTTCCATTGGCTGCGCGACCTGCGGGCGCTGGGCGGCGACGAGGCGCGCCGCGCCGCGCGCTCGCTGGTTTACGGTTGGTCCTGCTGCCACGCGGTCTGGCATGGCGATGCCTGGTCGCCGTTTCTGGCCGGAACCCGCATCGCCAACTGGGTTGGCCTGCACGATTTCTACTGTGCCAGCGCCGACGAGAGCTTCCGCGCCTGTATCTTCGACAGCCTCGCCCGCCAGACCCGCCATCTGCGGCAGGTCGTTCCCGGCGATCTCCAAGGCACCAAGCTGCTGACCGCGATCAAGGGGCTGGTTTTCGGCGGCTTGCTGCTACCCAACAGCCGGCTTTGCTTCACCGAGGCCCGGCGTCTGCTTGAACGTGAGTTGCCGCGCCAGATTCTGCCCGATGGCGGTCACGTCTCACGCAACCCCTCGGCGCACCTGATGGTGCTGCGCGACCTGATCGACATCCGCGCGGCGCTGCGGGCCGCCAAGGTTGAGTTGCCGACGGCGCTGACTCAGGCCATCGACCGCATGGCGCCAGTCCTGCGCTTCCTGCGTCACGGCGATGGCGGCCTCGCCCTGTTCAACGGCGGACGCGAGGAAGAGGCGCCGCTGATCGACACCGTGCTGACTCAGGCCGATTCCCGCGCCCGACCGGTACGCGTTCTGCCCGAGACGCGATTCGAGCGCCTGCATGGCGGTCGCGCCCTGGTGATCTTCGATGCCGGAGCGCCGCCGCCGACCGGGGCCGACCGCAGGGCCCATGCCGGCACCCTCAGTTTCGAATTCAGCATCGGCAAGGAACGGCTGGTGGTGAATTGCGGCGCTCATCCCGAAATCGGCAATCCCTGGCATCAGGCCCTGGCCGGCACCGCCGCCCATTCCACGGTGATGATCGGCGACCAGGACTCCTCGGAAATCGCCGCCAGCGGTGGGCTCAGCCGGCGCCCCGCCCAGATCGTCTGCGAACGCCGGGAGACCGGCGACGAAATCACCGCCACCGCC
Source organism: uncultured Rhodospirillales bacterium (assembly GCA_903856295.1). GTDB lineage: Bacteria > Pseudomonadota > Alphaproteobacteria > Azospirillales > Azospirillaceae > BOG-933. Next base: position 37,943 of record CAIOBP010000155.1, read on the forward strand.
AGCCACAATGGCTACGCCTCGACCTTCGGCCTGATCCACCGCCGGCACCTGAATCTGGATCTCCACGGCAACGCCCTCAGCGGCGAGGATGTGCTGGACCCGGTCGCCGGCACCGCCGCCCCGCCGCTCCACCCCTTCGCAGTGCGCTTTCACCTCCACCCTCTGGTCCAGGCCCGAGTCGAGGAGGGTATCGACGGTCCGACCGTGCTGATGCTGCTACCCAACGGCACCATCTGGCGTTTTAGCGCCGAAGGCGCGCTGGTCGAACTCGGAGAAAGCATCTATTACGGCAGCGACGCCCCGCCCCGCCCCTGCTTCCAGATCACCGCCAGCGGTGAAACCGGCGTCGGCGCCACCTCGGTCACCTGGGCCTTCACCCGCGAGCAGCCTTCGGGGTAGAAAGGCGCACGCGCCCCTTCCCCTGCTCGAGAACTCCCCCATGACCTCAGACCTCATCCGCGTCACCCGCGCCCTGATCAGCGTTTCCGACAAGACCGGCCTTGTGGCCCTGGGTCAGGCGCTGGCGGACCGCGGCGTCGAAATCCTCTCCACCGGTGGCTCGGCCCAGCGGTTGCGCGAGTCCGGCGTGCCGGTGACCGAAGTTGCCGACTTCACCGGCCATCCCGAGATGCTCGACGGCCGGGTCAAGACTCTGCATCCGCGACTCCATGGCGGCATTCTCGGCCGGCGCGATCTGGCCAGCCATCGCGAGCAAATGGCCGCCCACAACATTCCGCCGATCGATCTGGTGGTGGTCAATCTCTACCCCTTCGAGGCCACGGTGGCACGCGGCGCCGATTTCGAGGAGTGCGTCGAGAACATCGACATCGGAGGCCCGACCCTGATCCGCGCCGCCGCCAAGAATCATGATTCGGTCGCGGTGGTCACCGATGCCGCCGATTACCAGGCGCTGCTCGCCGAACTGAGCGCCCACGATGGCGCCACCACCCTGACGCTGCGCCGGCAGTTGGCCCGTCTCGCCTACTCCCGCACCGCCCTCTATGATTCGGCGATCTCCCGCTGGTTCGCCGAACAGGCCGGCGAGACCTTCCCGCCGGTTTTGACCTTCGGCGGCCGGTTGGCCCAATCGCTGCGCTATGGCGAGAATCCGCACCAGCAGGCCGCCTTCTATCTTGGCGGCCCGGCCCGGCCCGGCGTCGGCACCGCGGTGCAGGTTCAGGGCAAGGAGCTGTCCTACAACAATCTCAACGACACCGACGCCGCCTATGAGTTGGTCGCCGAGTTCGACAAGCCGGCCGTGGCGATCATCAAGCACGCCAACCCCTGCGGCGTCGCCGAGGCCGCGACTCAGGTCGAGGCCTACAAGGCGGCGCTACAGTGCGATCCGGTCAGCGCCTTCGGCGGCATCATCGCCCTCAACCGACCGCTGGAAGCCGCCACCGCCGCCGAAATCGCCAAGCTGTTCGTGGAGGTGATCATCGCCCCCGATGCCGGCGAGGAAGCCCGCGCGATCATCGCCACCAAGAAAAACCTGCGCCTGTTGCTGACCCGCGATCTGCCCAACCCCGACGTCGGCGGCCTTCAGGTCCGCAACATCGCCGGCGGCCTGCTGGTTCAGACCCGCGACATCGTCCGCGTCGGGCTCAAGGACCTCAAGGTCGTCACCAAGCGCCAGCCGACCGAGCAGGAACTGGCCGATCTGCTGATCGCCTTCCGGGTGGCCAAGCACACCAAGTCCAATGCCATCATCTATGTCAAGAACGGCGCCACGGTCGGTGTCGGCGCCGGCCAGATGAGCCGGGTCGATTCCGCCCGCATCGCCGCGATCAAGGCCGCCGACGCCGCCAGGATGGCCGGTCTCCCGGCACCCCTGACCCTCGGCTCCGCCGTCGCCTCGGAAGCCTTCTTCCCCTTCGCCGATGGCCTGATCGCCACCGCCGAAGCCGGAGCCACCGCCGTGATCCAACCCGGCGGCTCGGTCCGGGACGCCGAAGTGATCGCCGCCGCCGATGAACGTGGCTTGGCCATGGTCTTCACCGGGGTTCGCCACTTCCGGCATTAGCGCGGATCGCGAAGACCCCGCGCTCCCCGCCGTCGGTACCACCTTCCGATGAGAACTCCTCATTGGGGGGTGGTCTTCCGGCGCGACAAACACCCCAGAAGCAAGATGAAGGTCGCCCGACACTCGGGCGGACAGTGGACACATCCGGTGGAAGGCCCCTTATCCATCAAGGGGGGCTCGTCAATTCCGCAGAACGACCACTTCATCGACAACGTTGTTGTTGTCATACCGCACTTGATAGGACAGTTGGTCGCTCCCTCCGGCATTGCGCAGTGGCAGCGATATCAGTTCCCATGTGAACAAAGTACAGACATCCAAAAGTAGGTTGCCAAAAGCGAGCCCCGTCCGTTTTACGCCGCTTTGCCCCCTTGGAATATAGAATATATCGTACTGCCGCTCATTTTTGACAAAACTTGTTGTCGGAGCCTCGAATTCCGCGACAAGCTTCACTTTCTCAGTTCCAACCTTAAACAGATCAAGGTTGTCTGGTGCCCCAGGCTGAGTAAGAGCCCTGATTGGGGCGCACCCTGACAAAACAAGAACCACCACAGCGACGATGATCGCGCTGGCATGTGAGGTTTTTATTTGTTTCATTTTACATGACCCAAACAGATATGGTGAAAGTTGCGGAAAGTTGAATCCGCACCCAGGATGAATAACCTCCAAACCCCTTAAAACTTACATGGCCTTGTTGGGACGAAGGGGCCCCCTTCGTCCCGGTACCAAGGGTCAATTCTTCAGCTCAGGATGCCGCAAGTTGATAAACGGCGCCGCATCGTCAGGCACCTGGGTAAGGCATTCCGAATAAGCCGACAACTTATGCCCCTTCTCATCCAACACGCGATCCGTAATGCACTTCTTAACAACGACCGGAGCGCAACCGCTCATCCCAAGGACAGCAGCCCCAATCACCAGGAGTATTTGCGTCTTCTTGCTCATCGCTATTTCCTTCTCGGCTAGGCCAGGTAATGGATGGCGCATACAGCCCTCCGCCCCCGATTTTGAGAATTTGGCTCTTCGTATTTTTCGATACAGGACGCTTAGTTAAGCATGTCCGGATGCCGCAGATGAACTGGAGCAATGGCTTTCGAAGGCGGCAACATCTGAGTGACGCATTCGGTATACGTCGAAACATTTTTCCCGGACACGTCGTTGGTATAGTCGACAGAGCATTTGCTGAACGTCGTCGGCTTGCCGCACCCACTTAGCCCAAGGACAACAGCACCCAGCGCCAGAATCGTTACCTTTTTCATTGCAAACTCCTTCTCAGGTTGACTTATTTATGTCAAGACGACCCATCAGCCGGCATCCCAACCATGTTGGGGTCAGCCGTTTGCTTCAACTTCTTCGTCTTCGTCTTCTTCTATCAACGCGTTCCCAAGAGAATCTTCGAGGGCCCCCGTGTCGCCGAGATCAATCGTCTCACGCGTCCCCCCTCTGCCCATACTCTGCGATTGCTGCCTTCCGACGGCCTGCATAAAGTTGTTGAAGTTAAAGCCGCCGGCCATCTGCACTCCGCCATGGTTCGTAGCCTGCCGGTGATCGGGCAAACAGACGACTACCCCGATAGATAGGGCGACTATCGCCAACAATACTATCTTTCTCATTTCGGCTCCTTCATGACTTGTCACAGATACTTAAGAACGGTCACGAGACTTTAGTGTCACCTGCCTCGAATCACCACCAGTGAGCAGACGCACCAGCGCCACCTCTCCGCCAATGCACACGAAGTCTTCGCTCCCTTAAGTCTTTACAAGTGCCTACCAAACCTTCCAGCTTACCAAGCGGGCCACGATACCATCGCCATTGCGCAAACTTCGGCTCACTGGCGCCCGCTCGGCTGCCACGCTAGCTTAAAATGGCTGATGGTCAACAGCAAAATTGTCGCACTCAATATTCAATATTTGTAATTCAAAGACTTGTTTCAGTCGAATGCAGTGCAACAAGCGTTACAGAAAACCAAACGCCCTTCTTAAATCGGGCACACACGACTGACATTATTCCTTGCCCCCCCTGGACACTGCCGCTGGGATTGGGTCAATATCCTGCATGTCTGCCTGGGATTCGGCGAGGTATCGTCCTTGCTCTTGGCAGCGGCATTAGCAATCTTTTCCTTCCACTGCACGACGCGCTTCCGCGACTTCGCGAGTTGTGCGGCCGTTAGGCGAACAACCAACAAATCCCGGGCGGCAATGGCGGCCTGATCCCCCCCCTCCCCGGCCAAAGAGAACCATGTGTGAGCGAGGGCCTCATCCTTTGTTACGCCTCGCCCCCCGGCGTACAAAGCAGCAATGGCAGACTGGGCCAAAATATCGCCGTGATCGGCGGCCTTGCGATACCATTTCATGGCTTCAGTATAGCTCTGAGTCACAGTATCGCCGTTTTCGTACATCTCTCCGAGTTTGGTCTGGGCAAAAGAAACGCCCTGATCCGCAGCCTTACGATACCACCGGAGCGCCTCGTTAACGTCTCGCGGCACACCTGTGCCGGTCATGTACATGTTTGCAAGGTTGAGTTGAATGTTTTCGGCACCCTGTTCTCCGGCTCTGCGATACCACTTGAGCGCTTCTTCGTGATCCTGCGGCACCCCGGAGCCATTCTCGTACATAAACCACAAGCTGACCTGAGCGGCGAGATAGCCCTGTTCGGCGGCTTTTCGGAACCATTTCGCCGCTTCCTCCTCGCTCTGCTCAACGCCCTCGCCATGTTTGTAAAGCACGGCGATATTGTGCTGTGCCGTCACATTGCCCTGTTCGGCGAGGGAGCGCCAAATTTCCAGCGCCTTCGGAATGTCGCCATGCTTGAAGGCGGCGGTGCCGTCCTCAAACGTTGCCGCCGTTGCCAATGCCACCGGCAGGAGCAGGGCAACAAGCCACGCCTTGATCAGCCTTCCGACCATATTCCGCCCTCCAAACAGCGTAAGTCCTTGGGAGGGAAACCGGGGCCAAGTACGGGGGATCACGCCGAGGCCCCCCCGGTCACCGAAGGTCAAGGGCCCGAACTTGCCCCCACCAGCCCAAATAGACAGCACTCCAGCGTCCCACGCGGGTTGCATAACATGGAACAGGGGGCGCCTCAAGGACGCCCCCCGACACCGGAAAGGTGCGACAATCGCGCACGAAAACCAGGATCACCGCACCGGAAGACCCGGCGCAAGCGATACCCGAGGGGCAGCAACAGGAGCCACAACCGTTACCGCACCTGACCTCAACCGCTGATAGCGACGGCGGCGGCGGGGAGTTCTTTGATCCGCCCGACCAGATTGTCGGTGTAGACCCTTTCCACCGGCGTCAGCTTCAGAGCCTTGGCGGTCATTTTCTGGGCCTCATCGGCATTGCCGTTGGCGCTCAGCACCTCGCCCCAGGCGGAATAGACGCCGGAGAACGTGGGATCGGCGGCAATCGCCTGCCTGAATTTGACCTCGGCATCCTTGGTGCGCCCCATCAGAGCCAGCGCAAAGCCCCACTCGGTGTAAGCGGCGGCCAGCACGTCGGTATAGCCCCCCCGGCGCCAAACCTGGGTGACCTGCTGAAACTTGGCAATCGCCTCCTCGCGCTTGCCCTGGCGCAGCAGCACCACCCCAGCATTGAGCAGCGGCGAGGTGAAGGTGGGGTCGATCTCGGCGGACAGGCGGAACTTCTCGACCGCCCCGGCGAAATCGCCCTGCTGATACAGCACGATTCCCCACAGATTCATCAGCCATTTGTGGGGGCGGACGTCCTCGGACGACAGCCCGCGGCGAATCACTTCCTCGGTGCCGGTAAAGTCGCGGGTCAGGTAATCCTTCTTGAACTGGTAGGCCGCGAGCAGAGTGGGTTCGACCACCCGCATCATCTCGTAAGCGGTTTTGTCGACCAGGGACTCGACATCGCCAACGGCGACCCGGGTGCGAATCAACGACTCGTGGTGAGCGGCGTCGGTTCCGCGCATCACCAGTTCCATCTCCTTGCCCTCGACCACGATCTCGCCGGAAAAGGAGTTGGGAATCAGGCCGAAGCTGGTCTGAACCACATGCAACAACGGCGTCAGGCCGAAATACTGACCGAGAATCGCGGCCGAGCCGCCATCATCCTGCACGATCACCGGGGCATGATCGGCGCGCGACGACGCCCGGTTCTCGATCTCCTCCATCCGGTCAACCAGGGTCTTGATCAGAAAATCCGGGGTGATGCCGGTACTACCCACCGCCGTTCCCGGAACGCTTAGCGACTCGATGTTGATCGCGTCGACGCTGTTGAAGATGGCCAGGGTGAACGCCGCCATCCCGGTGAAAACCGGCACCATCAGTAAACGCAGTTGCAACATGGCTCGGACTCCCGGAGCGGCGTACGATTCAATTGATCACGGAGGCGGTTGCCGGCAGGTTCTGAACCGGGCCAACCAGATTCTCGGTATAAATCACCTCGGAAGGCGCCAATTTCACCGAGCGGTCGGTCATGGCCGCCGCCTCGTCGGCGCGGCCAAGCGCGCTCAGAACTTCCGCCCAGCTGGCATAGACATCGGCGAACCCCGGATCCGTGGCGGCCGCCTGGCGGAACTTGGCGAAAGCCTGCTCATACTGACCGAGCAACGCCTGGGCGAACCCCCACTCGCTGTAGGTGGCGGCCACGGTCGCGGTGGACGCGTCGCTCTTGCGGTTGCCGATCACCGACCGGAAACGCTCGATCGCCTCCTGGTTATGGCCCTGACGCGTCAGAACCACGCCCCAGTTCAGCATCGGCGAGGCGAAATTGGGGTCGATGGCCAGCGCCGCCTGAAACTTTTCGATCGCGCCGACTCGGTCGGCCTGCTGATACAGCACCATGCCCCAAAGATTATAGAGCCATTTGCGATTGGGGCTGGTCGCCTTATCCGGATCGCTCAGCTCCGACTGGATGATCTCGAGAGTCTGGCTATAGTCACGGGTCTTGAAATCCTTGCGGAACTGATAGGCCGCGACAATATAGGGATCGATCATCCGCATCGCCTCATAGGCGGTCAGCCGGATCAACTTGTCGAGCTGGTCTTGCGGAACCCTGACGACGATATGCTTCGCCTTTTGATGCGAGCCGTGGCCCCGCAGAACCATCTGCAGATCCTTGCCCGAAACGATGATGTCGCCGGTGAAGCGGAAGGGAATCAGTCCGGCGGTCTCTTGCGCCACCCGCATCAGCGGCGTGACCTTCATGAAGTCCGCGAGCACGGCGACGGCGCCCTTGTGACCGGACAGCTGAAGCTGGCGCGCCTCGGCGCGAGACTGCGCCTGATGCTCGATCTCATGCATTTCATCGGCCAGATGCTTCAGCACCACCTCGGGGGTGTAGCCGTTCGCGGCCGAAGCCACCGCCGGCGGCAGCGTTATCTTGTCGATGACGACGGACTGGGTATCGGTCACCACGGCGAAGCCAAAGGCCATCGCAGCCATGGTAAGAGGAACGGTTAAAAAACCCAGGTCCATCGGACGTCTCCCTGCGCCTGCCCAGTGGGGCTTATACAACAGCCGGGCGGTAGATCAATACATCAGCTCGATCCAATCTTCCACGAATTTCAGGGGGCCGCCGCGCCGCCATAAATCGGTGACGGAACCGCGCCACGTGAACGGCGGAAAATGCCGATCCGGAGCCCCGCCGGTGCGCGACGGCCAATTTACTTTTGACAAGCGCGCGCGGTCATGGCAAACGGCGCCCCTGACCTGTCGCAGTACCCCTGGGCGCTGCCTGATGGAACACACGCGATTTAAAGCCCCGCGCTCCGCCGACGTCGGCGGCCGGCGCGGACGACACGGAGGACCGAGCGTGGCGAAACCGGAATGGGGCATCAAACGCATCTGCCCGAGTTGCGGCGCGCGCTACTATGATTTGCGCAAAGACCCGCCGATATGCCCGACCTGCAACGCCGAATTCGATCCGGAGGCGCTGCTGAAGTCTCGTCGCGCCCGCCCGGCTCCCGCCGAGGAAACGGTCAAGAAGCTGCCGTTGCCCCTCCAGGCGAGCCTGGGGGTCGAGGTCGACGACGACGCCGCCGATCTGGTGGACGCCGAAGACGCCCTGCCGGTCGGTGAACTCGAGGACGACGCCGAGGACGAGGAAGATGTCCTGATCGAGGACGCCTCCGAACTGGGCGAGGACGACATGGGCGAAGTGGTTGTCGACGGCACCGACGAGGACGAAGAGGGCCGCTGAAAAAGAGATGCGGAAGGTGCATTTTTCGCTTGCACCTTCCGCCCGCCTTGATCAATATCCGCCCCCACGGACGGCCGCCGGGAACGGGCACAGCGGAAGTACAAAGCGCTGGATCAGCTTGGTGGTCACTGAAGATTATTATCGTTTGATTTCCGCAAGTACGTGCAATGCGGAGTTTAGGAATACTCGGGAGAGCGAAACCTTTCCCGTCTCAGTTTAGGGGCCATAGCTCAGCTGGGAGAGCGCTACAATGGCATTGTAGAGGTCGACGGTTCGATCCCGTCTGGCTCCACCAACTAAAACAAGGGCTTAGCGAGAAATCGCTAAGCCCTTTTGGTTTCCAGGGTCCCTGATTTTTAGGACCCTATCCCCATGATTAATCAAAATAAGGTCAGGATTAGCCCGTCCTGCACATATCCTTGCACACCTTTTTTAGATGGCGTAGCCCGCGCCCAACCTTGGCACGAACCTTGTCTTGAAGGTGTGCAGATAGCCTGTCGAAAGCCCCGACGGTAGATCGGCTGATAGCCTGTCAGATAGACTGTCCGGAAGGTTGTCTTGCACATACCCAGATGTGCGGAAGGCCGTTCTGCACATGTGCAGAAGGTCGTCGGGTAGATGTGCAGGAAGGTCGACGGCTACCTCGTACCAAGGTCGGCGGGCGGGTTGCCGGTAGATCGACGGAAGGTCGTCAGATAGACCCCCACTGGGTCTTTCTCTCCGATCAGGCGGTGCTGCACGAAATCGCCGCCAACCGGGGCCGCGCCGTCGCCGAAACCGTGCTGGGCGAGCATCGCCCCGAGGTCTGGATTTCCGATCGCTACGCCGGCCAGCAGGGCTTGGCCGAGGTCCATCAGGTCTGTCTGGCCCATGTCCTGCGCGACGTTCAATACGCCATCGATTGCGGCGACACCCTCTTCGCCCCGAAAATCCGCGAGCTTCTGCGCTGGGCCATCCGGATCGGCAAACGAAGACCGAGCTTGAAGGACAGCATGGTATGGTGACAAAGTTCCGAAGCAGCCCCTTGCCGCAATGACGGGAGAACATGTACTTGCCGTCGTCGAGCATCTCTTGTCGATGTCTTCCAAAGACGCCACACGGTCAGCAAGCACATCGCATACTCGAACATTTCTTCGGTTTTTGCGGTGGGCTGACTTCAACGATCAGGACCTTGCACGGTTTGTTCCACGAACACCGTGTTGGCGGCTGGCTCACCTGCCACCACGGCTCCCATGGGAAGACGTCAGGCGGGCGATTGATGCAATCGACCTGACGACGCCGAGAGGCGTGCGCGACCGCGCACTTTTTCTCCTGCTGGCCACCACCGGGATGCGCAACAAAGAACTGCGATTGCTTGAGCTCCCAGATATCCGCTGGCGCACTGCTGAAGTCCTCGTGCGGCAGACCAAGGCGCGACGCGACCGGGTAGTGCCGCTCATGCAGGAAGCGGGTGACGCTCTCGCTGATTACATTCTGCACGCCAGACCCAGGATCGATAGTCAGCGGGTTTTCTTGTGCACTGTGCCGCCGGTATCCTCGCCAGGC
>CAIOBP010000156.1 GCA_903856295.1 uncultured Rhodospirillales bacterium
CCAAAGCCGCATGGTCTCTGCTCCTTCACGGTTTCCAAAGGCCGCCGGCCTTTGGCGGGGTCCAGGGGCAGAGCCCCTGGTGTCTCCGACGGCCAAGGGGCGCCGCCCCTTGGAACCCTGCTGGGGCCGGCGGCCCCAGACCCCGGTTTTTTAGCGGCGGCCGATGACCAGTGTCCGCCATTCGCCGAGGGTGATGCGTGATTTCAGCACCAGCCCCTGGGCGCGGTGGGCGGCCAGCACCAACCGTTCCTGGCGAGCCAGCAACCCGGCCAGCACCGCGACGCCGCCGGGCGCCAGATGACGCCGCAATCCCGGCGCCAGCCGGGCCAGCGGCCGGGCCAGGATGTTGGCGAAAATCAGCCGGCAGGGCTTATGCGTGCGCGCGGCGCCGACCCGGTAGCCATCGGCATGGCCGGTGCGGACCAGCGGCGCCAAGCCGTTGAGCCGGGCATTGACGGTGGCGACGCGCACCGACTCGTGGTCGAGATCGACCGCCAGCGCCGGCACGCGCCACGTCTTGGCCGCCGCCAGCGCCAGGATGCCCGAACCGCAGCCGACATCGAGCACCAGCCCGAGTTGGCGCCGCCCCCGGCCGCGCCAGCGCTTGGCCAGGGCGTCCATGGCCAGCAGGCAGCCCCGAGTCGAGCCGTGCTCGCCGGTGCCGAAGGCGGTGGCGGCGTCGATCTTCAGGGTCACCGCGCCCGCCGGCAAAGTGCCTTCGAAATGGGAGCCATAGACGAAATAGCGCCCGGCGCGCAGCGGCGGAAAGCCCTCATAGGAGCGGCTGACCCAGTCGAGCGGCGGCAAGGCCGAGATTTCCAGCACCGGTTCGGCGAGACCATTGGCTCCGGCCAGCACCGCCACCCGCGCCGACAGGCGCGCGCCATCGGGCTCAGCGGCCCAGGTGGTTTCGACCAGCCAGTCGCCACCCTCTTCCAGCTCGAAGGTCGAAACGGCGGCGGCGCCATCGCCGATCGCCTCGGCGAAACTGTCGGCCATCGCCTCCGGCACCGTCACCGCCACCCGCCACAGAACCGCCCCGGCCATTTTCGCTTCCCTGATCGTTATCGTTCTCGGGACTAGGGAAACACCCGGTCCTTGCCACAGTCCTGGTCGGCGGCCGCGCCACCATCCCGAGCCAAATCTCTTCGGGACACTCGCACAGTCGCCTTAATTTCGCTACAGTCGGATCGGAAAATCCGGGACATCGAGCGGCTCACAGAATGGGCGACCGGCCATGACGGCGGCAAGACTGCTTTGCATCGACGACGAACAGCGGATTCTCGACCTCCTGGTCGAGGAGTTGCGGGATCATGGCTTCGAAGTTCGGGGGCTGACGACCAGCGCCCGGGCGATTGAGGAGATTCAGGCCTTCAAGCCGAATCTGGTGGTCTGCGACATCATGATGCCGCCGCCCTCCGGATTTGACCTGCTGGAGCAGATCCGCGGGCGCAACGACCATATCGCCTCGATTCTCTTCATTTTCCTGTCCGCGCTCGGCGACCGGGTCGAGGTGCTCAAGGGCCGGCGCCTGGGAGCCGACGACTTCGTGACCAAGCCGATCGATTTCGAAATGCTGGCCGAGATCATCAAGTCCCGGCTCAATCGCTCGCCGCAGAACCGGACGGTCCCGCCCAAGGTCAGCCTGACCGAGCGCGAGGTCGAGGCGCTGGCCTGGTCGGCCAAGGGCAAGTCCTCCACCGACATCGCGGTCCTGATGAATGTGTCCGAGCGGACGGTGAACTTCCATATCTCCAACGCCATGCGCAAGCTGGGCGTGGCCACCCGGATTCAGGCGGCGGTCAGGGCCAGCATCGCCGGCCTGATTCCCTGCTGATGTCCTGCTGATGTCCTGCTGATCGATGTCCAGCCGACGCCACGGCGGCGCCGGGCGGCATCAGGGAGCGGTGGTGCCGACCAGGGCCACGAACTGGTCGCCGGGCATCGGTCTGGCGAACAGGTAGCCCTGGCCGAAATCGCAGCCGGCCGCCGCCAGCAGGGCGAATTGCTCCTCGGTCTCGATGCCTTCGGCCACCACTTTCATGCCGAGTTTGTGGGTCATGGCGATGATCGCCTCGGCGATCGCGCGGTCGGTGGGGTCGGTGGTCATGTCGCGCACGAAGGACTGGTCGATCTTGATGATGTCGAGATCGAAGCGCTTGAGATAGGACATGGCGGAATAGCCGGTGCCGAAATCATCGAGGGCGATCTGGATGCCGGCCTCGCGGAACTTCTTCAGGCGCTCGATGACTTCACCGTGATGGTCGAGCAGCAGACCTTCGGTTACCTCGATCGTGATGCAGCGGGGCGAAATATTCATCTCGCGGAGATGGGCGATCCACTCCTCGTGACTGGAGCCGGCGTAGAACTGGCGGGGCGACTTGTTGACACCGATCTGGAACAGGCAGGGCGCCTCGCCATCGGCGCCGACGGTCTTGGCGCAGACGCCATCGGCCTGGGAGAGGCAGCGGCCGCACAGCCGTTTGGCCATGGCGACGGCCTGACGGAACACCCAGTCGCCGATTTCCGAGATGAGACCGGTTTCCTCGGCGATGGGAATGAACAGCGCCGGGCTGACGAAGCCCCGCTCGGGATGGCGCCAGCGGAGCAGCGCCTCGGCCTTGACGATCCGGCGACTGGTCATGGCGACGATCGGCTGGTAGTAAACCTCCAACTGACCGGCGGCGAGCGCGCCCCTCAGGTCGTTGGCGATCTGCAACCGGGTCTGGGACGCCTGCCGCATCGACTCCGTGAAGTTGCGCGAGCGGTTGCGCCCCTCGGTCTTGGCCTCGCGCATGGCCTGATCGACGTTTCTGAACAGCTCCTCGACGGTATCGCCATCGTTGGGAAAAATCGAGACGCCGGCGCTGGCGGACAGGTGAACGGTTTCGATTCCCAGCAGATAAGGCCGGCCGATCACCCGGCGGATCTCCTCGGCCGCGTCTTCCAGCCCGTCGGTGTCGGCGAGATCGGCCATGATGACGATGAACTCGTCGGCGCCCAGATGGCCGACGGTGCTGGAGGCGCCGACGCAGGTCCTGATCCGGTTGGCCGCTTCCACCAGCAACCGGTCGCCGAGCGAATGACCCAGCGTGTCGTTGACCTCCTTGAAGCGGTCAAGATCGATGAGAAGAACGGCAACCGCCTGGCTGGCCTCCCTCGCCCTCGTCATGGATTGCTGGAGCAGTTCCTTGAGCAGCCGCCGGTTGGGCAGCAGAGTCAGCAAGTCATAGTTGGCCTGCTGCCAGATGATGTCCTCGGCAGTCTTTTGGGCGGTGATGTCGGCGGCGATGGCCACGTAGTGCTGGATGACGCCGCTGGCGTCGCGGATGGTCGAGATCGAAAGCCGCTCGGGATAAATATTGCCGTTCTTGTGGCGGTTCCAGATTTCGCCGGCCCATTCCCCGGTGGTGCTCAGGCTACGCCACATCTCGGCGTAGAACGCGGCATCCTGGCGCCCGGACTTCAGCAGAGCCGGGTTCTTGCCGATCAACTCCTCGGGTTCGTACCCGGTCAGCTGGCAGAACGACTGGTTGACCCGGACGATGCGGTTGGCGGTGTCGGTGATGGCGATGGCCTCGCTGGTGCCATCGAAAACCGACGCCGCCAGCCGCAACTGCTCGGCATTTTCCCTCAGGGTCCGTTTCTGTTCGCTGATATGGTCCTGGAATTTGTTGAAGCTGCGGAGCAGCCGGCGAAATTCGCGGCTGCCGTCGACCGGCAGCGGGCTCAGTTGGCGCGCGCCGCTGGCCATCTCGTCGAGAATTTTGGCCGAACGGGCCAGCGGCGCCAGCTGGCCTTGGATGAACAGCCAGATCGTCACCGCGATGATCAGCGATGCCGCCGCCGCGTCCTTGTAAATCTCGTATTCGAGGCTGATGACCGGGGCGAAGGCGGCCGCGGTGGGAATGGACGCGACGACCATCCAGCCGGTGCTGGGAATCTTCATCGCCGAGAACAGCCGCTCGACGCCGTCGGTGCCGATGCCGATGCCCGAGCCCTCGAAGCCCTCCATGAACCGGTCGAACACCTCATTGATGCCCCGCTCGGGCACCGGCTGGAACACCTTCTGAGGCTCGCTGGAGGCGACATAGACCCGGTCGCGCGCGGAAACGATGTGGAACTTGTTGCCCAGGGCGTTCTGCTTGGGGATGATCTCGGTAAAGAAATCGCTGCCGGTCACCGAATTGTATCCGGCCAAAACCCCGATGATCTCCTGGGCCGGGCCGCGGATCGGGGTCGCGATCAGGACCACCGGTTTACCGTCGAGCGGGCTGCGGATCGGCCGGCTGACCACGTGCGCGCCGGTCTTCAGAACCGCCTTGAAAGAATCCTCGTCGACAAAACCGACGGCCGACTGTCCCGCGTGTCGCGGATGCTCGGCAATGCTCTTGCCGTTTGCCGAAATCACCAGCAGACCAAGATTGAACAGCCGGTCGGCATGCTTGTCGCTGCGCAGCGTCTCCGGCAGCTTGTCCGGGCTGATCATCGCCTCCGGAGTGATCATGGCGGCGACATCGGCCAGGGTGCTGATGCGAATTCGGGATTGTTTGTGCATACTAGCTTCTGTAAATTAATTGCTTGCTGATACTGCGCAGCCGGGCCTCCCGGAGTGATGAGGACGCGTAAGCGTCCGAAGAACG
>CAIOBP010000157.1 GCA_903856295.1 uncultured Rhodospirillales bacterium
ACCGCACCTTCTGCGACGCTGTCCTCGGCTTCTTGCGCGACGGCGTTCCAGCCCAATGGGACACCCTACGCGATATGGTCACTGATAATTTCCGCGTTATAGACCCAACTGAATTTCGGGTCGTGGCGTAGACCAAGTATAAGCAAATTCCTAATATGATATTTAAGATGGAACAGAGCGCCCTATGGTCTGTCTGCCATCCCAGGATTTGGTATGCCAATCCGTTAGTGGTCGGATCGACAGAGTCGCAGGCTGTCGAGCAGGAGTGCGGACCAATGGCAGAATATCCAGTTGATAATCTTGGTACGGTACATCTTACGCTGCCAAAGTGTCCGACTGGCATAAGCGGTCTTGACGAGGTCACTGATGGAGGTATCCCACGCAGCCGCCTAACATTGGTATGCGGTGGCGCAGGCTGCGGAAAAACTCTCTTTGGCCTAGAGTTTATTGTTCGTGGGGCAATCGAGTTTAATGAGCCTGGGGTCGTTCTGTCTTTTGATGAAACTGCCAATGAACTCGCACAAAACGTTCGTTCGCTTGGCTTCGATCTAAAGGCGTTAGTAGCCCAGAATAAACTGGCAATCGTACACGTACCTATGGATACAGATGCTCAGGTTGTTGGCAACTTTGATCTTACCCCACTGTTTATGAGGCTTGATTGTGCGATCACAAAGGTTGGCGCCAAGAGGGTATTACTCGACACACTCGAAACAATGTTTAGCGGAAATCTTGGCGAGAACATTCTACGAGCGGAAATCCAAAGGCTCTTTCGATGGATCAAGGACCGTGGTCTAACGGGAGTTGTAACGGCAGAACGTGGGCGCGATCAACTCACTCGCCATGGGCTTGAGGAGTACATATCGGACTGTGTAATATCACTTGATCATAGAGTTATTGACCAAATAACAACAAGAAGACTTCGCGTTGTTAAATATAGAGGATCGCAGCACGGCACTAATGAGTATCCATTCATAATTGGAAATCAAGGTATCTCTGTTTTGCCTGTAACCTCACTTGCACTCAGACATATTGTTTCTACTGAACGAGTATCTTCTGGAGTGCCACGCTTGGATACTATGCTTGGCGGGCATGGTTATTTTAGAGGAAGCAGCGTCCTGATATCTGGTACAGCTGGAACCGGAAAATCAACGTTCGCAGCTCATTTTGTACGCGCCGCCTGTGAGCGTAATGAGAGATGTCTCTACTTCGCATTTGAAGAAGCTCCCGGCCAAATCCTACGGAACATGAAGTCTACAGGGGTTGACCTTGATACTCCCGTAAACAATGGCCTTCTCCATTTCGAAGCTAACCGTCCAACTGCAACTGGACTAGAAGCACATTTGCTTGTTATACATAAGGCAATAGAAGCCATTAAGCCATCCATTGTCATAATAGATCCTATAAATGCTTTTGTCTCCGGTAGCAATTCACTTGAAGTCAAATCGATGCTGGTCCGTGTCATTGACTTCCTCAAGTTACATGGAGTAACAGCATTTCTAACAAGCTTAACTTGTGGCGGCAGCGATATCAAATCAACTGACACGGAAGTTTCATCGCTTATCGATACGTGGCTTGTTTTACGGGACATAGAGACGAACGGAGAGCGCAATCGTGGCATCATGATAATAAAATCTCGCGGGATGGCTCATTCTAATCAGATTCGTGAATATAATATAACCGATAATGGTATTATAGTTTCAGATGTTTACGTTGGTGATGACGGGATTGCGATGGGAACTGCACGGTTGGCAAAAGAGGCTGAAGACGCAATCGCTCAACGCCGCCGTACCCAGGAGATTGAACGCCTTGAAAAGGTACATGCTGAAAAGGCACGGGAGTTAGAAGCCCAGATCAGAGCTTTGCAGGTTGCAGCAGCGTCTGAGAGTGAGCAAATTAAAAGATCGATTGAAGACCTCAGGAATGAGGAAAGGTCGCGAACACGAAGCCGGTTCGCTCAGGCCCAAAGCCGGTTTGCTGACAGTTCGGAGACGTGAAATGAACGAACTTAAACCAGCAAAGAGAAAAATGCGTCTATACATTGCCGGATTGTCATCGCGTTCCGCTGTTGCGATATCAAATATTCGTGCCATATGTGAGCAGAGATACAAGGATGGATTTGAACTAGAGATAATTGATATCTATCAGCAAATGGACATGGCTGAGCGCGATAATATTATCGCTGCACCAACGCTGATAATGATGATACCCCCACCATTAAGGAGACTGATTGGGGACATGACCGATAAAGATAAGATTCTTCTGGTCATGGACGCTTAGTGTCACAACATGGAATATCACCGTGAACGGCGAATCAATCAATATTATTGAGAGGCTTCGTGCTGAGGGAGATGCTTTACGCGCGGAATTACGCGAGGCAAAGGAAATCATTGCAGCCATTCGCACCGGCACAGTTGATGTTGTCTTGGAGAGCCATGGCAGCGGTCCACGGATTGCAGCGTTCGATGAACCCGTTGAAACATACCGATTGCTTATAGAAAACATTGAACAGGGGGCCGCCGCTCTTTCACCTGAGGGTATTATCCTCTACGCAAATCGCACCCTTTCAGAAATGCTTCAATTTCCACTAGAATGTCTTATTGGATCAAATCTAATTGATCACCTTCCTTTTGATTATCATACTGGGCTCAAGGCGTGGCTCGACGTTGGCGTCGTTGGGAAACGCTCTGGCGCATGGCGATTGAATGATGTTGGTGGTAATGGACTGGTACTTCACGCGGTTCTTAGCCCATTGCCAGCCAGGAGCGGCGCATCCTTCGCACTTCTTGTCACCGATGTTGGGCCATTGCTCGAAAGAGAGGCGCTACTCAGCGATAAGCTTCAGCTTGAAAAGGAGGCAGTAGAATTAGCAGCAGCAAAAGCGTTGGCCGAACAGGCAAATCATGCTAAGACTAACTTTCTATCTACTATGAGTCACGAACTGAGAACGCCTCTAAATGCAATTATGGGATTTACTGAACTAACGCTAATGACATGTGACGATAAGACTGTTATCAGCCATATGAATTACGTACTTGAGTCGAGTAAGTACTTGCTAAAGCTTGTTAATGATATACTTGAGTTGTCTAAAATTGAAGCTGGTCGTCAGACGGTATTGTCAGAAGCATTTTTAATTTCTGATATTGCGAACGCTGTTGGAGCAATGTTTAACACAATATGGCTACGAAACGGACTTGATTTTGCATTATCAATTAGCCCAGACATACCGTCCTTGGTGCATGGTGATCCATTATTGCTGAAGCAGGTTCTGGTTAATTTAGTAGGAAATGCGGCAAAGTTTACTCCAATGGGGAGCGTTTTACTAAATGTTAATATGTTAAAGAGAAATCAGAATTTTGTTTTTATTTTGTTTGAGATAATCGACACAGGTATTGGAATTAAAAAAGAGAATCTTGAACGTGTTTTCGAAGCATTTGAACAGGAAGACAATTCTCTTTCACGTCCGTTTGAAGGCACTGGACTTGGCCTTTCGATTTCAAAGAAACTTGTCACATTAATGGGGGGAGAGATTGGCGTAGAAAGCGAACATGGTATGGGATCGCGTTTTTGGTTTACTCTGCCATTCAAGGTTGTCACCAACGGTGAAGTGGACCATGTTGAAAGAGCAGCCAAAGGCATTCCTGGGGTTGGAATGACGCCACTGCGGATATTGGTGGCAGAGGATAACAGGATTAATCAGAAACTTGTCATGAGCATGCTTCAGAAGCTTGGCCATACAGCATTAGTCGTTGGTGACGGCAAACAGGCGGTTCAGGCAGTAATATCCCATGAATTTGATCTTGTATTGATGGATATGTTAATGCCAGAAATGGACGGGATTGATGCAACAAAAGCTATTAGGAAATTGGGTTTTCCAAAATGCAAGATTCCAATTTTTGCCCTCACCGCTGACGCAATGACAGACCACCGTGAAAAATACTTTAATGCTGGCGTCGATGACGTCATACCGAAGCCAGTTGATTGGCAGGCGTTAGCTCATGCTGTTAACAAGATTGTGCGCTCTTGAACCTGACCTTGCGCTAACCATTATAACGTGTAATTTGGTACTAGCACGATTTTTATACGCTTACATAAATTAGGTTTTTTAATTATAACGCCCGCCAATGGAGGTGTAAATGGTTCTGGTTCGATTAATCTATTGCAGCACGGTCAATGGAATCGGCGATAGGGATATCGATGCGATCCTGGATAAATCTAGGGCCAATAATGCCCTGGATAACATCACCGGCGCACTCATTTATGATGGTCAGCATTTCCTCCAATGCCTTGAAGGTAGTCGTCAAAACGTTTCCAAAAGATTCTTGATAATATCACAAGACCGCCGGCATAAGGATGTTGAGATAATCGATTTTTCCGTTATCAAGGAACGACGATTTCCACAATGGACCATGGGATATGCAGGATCAGCCGAACTTGATGCGGGAATTATATCAACGTATTCATCTGTTGGCTTCAATCCTCGGAAAATGATATTTCCAGAAGCGATTGTTGACATGATGTGGCGGCTTTCCCAGTAGCTATGTTCTCGGTCACCGCTTACGACCAACTGCCGCTACCATCAGGACACCTTCTTCCGCTTCGCACGGTTGACACTCTGAAGAACTTTGTCAAAATGCCCGGCCATGCAGGTATCAATAGTCCCCTCCAGAACCCTGTGAACCTCAACCTGAGATGCCGCAACAATCGCTTCATTAAATAATGTGCGGGCACCATATCTAAGAACGATCAGATATCTGTTTCCATCCTTTCGCCACCACTTCTTTAACCGTATTGGCTTCTCTTCAACCTCACCACTATCCTTCGTCTTCCGCAAACCAGTGTGGATAAATGGCCGTCCTGAAAGTTCGGCACTAAAGGCGGCGATCTGAAGCCTTACCCCATCGCAGAACTTCCGCCGTTGTCGAGAGATTGGGTCTCCCGGTTGCTTCGTAACACTAACAACCTGAAAAGCGCAAAGCGACCCCGACTTCTTTGTAATATCAGCGAGACCCATGGATGCCTCCATCATAAACGGCCATCCAATGGTAAACTCACCAATTGCTTAATCTATAACAAAATGAGTAATTTAATTGCGATCTGGATTCTATCTACGGACGATCTCCTATTTATTCCTATTCTGGGCAAGCTTCTCTACATTATCTCTAAGCTTGACGTGGCCATAGTGCCGCTCGATGATTGCGACGCTCGTCCCCATTTGTTGGGCAAGGAGGTGGATATTCACACCGCTCTCAAGCCGCAAAGTCGCGTATGTGTGGCGAATGCTGTATGGTGTCCGTTTTTCGCCCATATTGTCGTTAAGCATTTCAATATCGTTAAGAAGATTTCTAAACGGCTGGACTGGATCATATTGAACCCCCTTCGATAAGCAGAATACGTAATCATCTGGGTCCGTAAACTTTGAATAATCCTTCCATCCCAGGATATACTCCTGGCAATGCTTTTGGCCAGTAAGCTCGCGAGTTTTCCTTCTTTTCGTTGGTTTGCCGCTTGCTCTGATACTCACATAAGACTTTTCAATCTGACCTCCACATTCAGTTGTCTTCGTGAAGAAGTCAATGTGCTTCCACTTTAGCAGCCGGGCATCATTGGTTCTCATACCCGTCGTACCCATGATCATTATATAGAAATATAGGAGCCAGCGATTATATCTGAACTGCTCCGTGCTCTTGCCAACCCACTCCAGTGTTCTCTTTTCCAATTCCACCCACTCACTGCGAGTGAACGCGGCTCGTCTGCCATTCAGTTTACCCTCAGGAACCTTAAAATCTGGGCACCTTGCCACATATTTTTTTGAAATTGCGTAATCAAAAATATTTCTGATTGTGAGGCCCCACATTTTAACGGTGCTCTCGGTTGGCATTTCATCGTACTCATCAATCGTATCCCTAAAAAATTGATCGATAGTATTTGTCGCAATGTCCTGAATAAGAAAGCTTTCAAAATATGACCTTATTTGGTTTTTTCCATAGGTCTTATACTTTTTGTGCATATGGATCGATATGGCCTTACTCTCAAGCTTAGCGTCCAGATTGGCTATATACTCATCAATCACAGAGGCCATTTTCTGTTGCTTCAGCGGTTGCCCTGCGTCCACAAGCGCTTCAAGCTTGTATAATTCACGCCGAGCCAAGGCAATTGCCTTCTTATGGTCAGTTGTTTTCAGTGACCTCCATATTCTCTCTCCATTGATTGTCGTTCGCATCTGCCAATATTGTGAGTTCTCTCTCTTGAATACGAGCACACGGCCGTCTTCGATTTCATACACGTCCTTGTAAGTTATCGTGTCATCCATCGCGAACCCCAATCCAGCGTATGCTACAGCTTATGCTACGCTTCGCGAAAAATCAATTCAACAAACGCGATATTTTGCAGCTGCCAGTAATATGCAACGCATATGCTACGGGTTGTACGCCTTAGATTTCGTTGAATATTTTGCCAATCACGGTGAACTGGGAGAGCACGCCGTAGGGCTTGTTGAACAGCAGCAGCCGGCCCATGCCACATCTCCCTGTCCGCAGTCCCGGTTTCCAAAGGCCGCCGGCCTTTGGCGGGTCCAGGAGCGGCGCCACTGGTATCTCCGCTAAAGAATAGCGCCGAAGGCCACCCGCTCGATGCCGTGCCGCTCCAGGGCGGCGCGCACCCGCGGACTGAGCAGGGCCTGCAACTCGCCGACATGATCGCACTCGGGCATGGCGCGGATCAGCGCGGGGCAACGGCGGCTGGCGGGATGAAAGGACATTTCGCCGGTACCCTCCAGCGCCCCGGCGCGCTCGATCAGCGCAAGCACCGCCGCCTCGGTCATGGCGCCGCTCTGGCTCATGCCGAGCAGATAGTCGTTGCAGCGGATGCCGGCCCTCTCCAGCCGCGCCCGCACCAGCGCGATCCAGGGCGACAGGACGAGACCGCCCAGCCCGCCGCCGCCCGCCGGCCCGGCCGGCAGACGCAGCGCGCGCATGCCGTAATCGCGCCCGACCTTGAGGATCAGCCCGAGCACCGTCGGATGCAAATGGAAATGACCGTGGCTGTTGACGTGATCGAGCTCCAAACCGGTGCGCCGGAACGCCTCGAACTGGGCGCGCAGTTCGGCCTCGATCTGTCCGCGCGCGCCGGGCATGAAGAAACTATGCAACCCGGCCTTGAACAAATCGCCATGGAACCAGCCATCGGCCCCGACCAGCGCCGGCAGCTTGCCCGGCGGCAGCAGCGGACGGCCCCTGACCAGCACCAGATGCAAGCCGACCCGCAGACCCGGCAACCGCCGGGCGCGCTCGACGGCATCGGCGGCGGCGTCGGCCCCGACCATCAGGCTGGCGGCGGTGAGACTGCCATCGCGAGCGGCCCGCTCCACCGCCTCGTTGACCGAAACGGCGAGCCCGAAGTCATCGGCGGTTATGATCAATCTTTTCATGGCCCTTCGCAACAGCCCTCTCTTGTCCTGGGTTGCTGAGCGGGTATACGCTCCGGCAACACACCTGACCAGACCCGGAGTACATTCCAGTGCGCGCCACCCCGAATGTTTCACTGCTCGCCCGCCTTTGCGTGGCGGTGGCTCTGCTGGCGGTTCCCCTTCAGTCGGCCGCCGCCGAGACCCGCTCCGCCACCGCCATCGTCACCGGCTTCTACGATACCCTGCTGGCCACCATGAAGAACGGCCCGGCGCTGAAATTCTCGGGACGGGTCGAGGCGCTGACCCCCGCCCTCGACAGTGCCTTCGATCTCGCCTCGATGACCCGGATCGCCGCCGGCGCCCAATGGCTGGGCATCAAGCCCGAGGATCAGTTGCAGCTGATCGACTCGTTCTCGCGCTTCAGTGTCGCCTCCTACGCCGCCAACTTCGACAGCTGGAGCGGTGAGCGCTTCGAGGTCGTGAAGGAAACGCCGGCCCCCGGCAGCGGCAACGGCATCATCGTGGAAACCCGGCTGATCCCCAAGACCGGCGACAGCGTGCAACTCAACTATCTGTTGCGCCCGGGCTCCGGCGGCCTGCGCGTCATCGACGTCTTCGTCAACGGCACGATCAGCGAACTCGCCGCCCGCCGCTCGGAGTTCGGCTCGGTACTGGCCCGGGACGGAGCCAAAGGCCTGCGCGAGATGCTGGACTCCCGGGTCAAAGACCTGGCATCGAAATAAAGATACGGATCAGCGCGATGCAGGACAAAAAAAGCCCCCAGGAAGCAGCGAAAAGCCTCCTGGTCTTTGAGAACGACATGCTACTCGGAATTCCGGCGATCGATGACCAGCACAAGGAGTTTTATCTTATCTACAACACCCTGATCGGCAACATTGCGAAGCGCGGCGACACCCCTGTCGACCTCGGCCCAGTCATTCATGACATCTACAATTACTACATCAATCACTTCCAGCTCGAAGAGCTGGTCATGCGCCACGTCGGCTATCCCTTCCTGCGTGAACACAAGAAGGCGCACCGGGATATTTTCGCCCGCCTCGACGAATTGTCGATCCGCCTCGCCGAGCGCTCGATCACTCTCGATGAGGTACTGCTGGAGCTGAGAACCACCGCCAGCAGCCATTTCCGCGAAATCGACCGGGGCATCGGCATTCACTACCGCATCTGGCTGCGCAGCCACCCGGAAGGCGCACCGATGGGCCACAGCGGCGGCTAATCCCCGCTTGAACCGATGATCCGGCCTGGCGCTCGGATCATCGGCGCCCCCGTCGCGCGCGACGACGGCACCAGCCGAAAATCCATTCACACACCGGCCCGGAAGTCTGCGGCAACATTTGCCCGGCAGCCCTTGCCATTGGGGCCGCCAGTCCCGGCACCCGGCACGCCTTCCCCAGACAACCCATTGATTTCACAGCAAGATGAAAACAAGCCGCCCTTTGGCACGGCTGGTGCAAAGCGATGTGCGACCACAGCACGGCGTACAGCAACCGGAGGCCAAAATGGAAAATCCAATGTTCATCGCTCTTTCGAGCATGATGGCCTTGCGGGAAAAGATGGACACGGTGGCCAACAACGTCGCTAACACCTCCACCACGGCTTACAAGCAGCAGCGCTCGATGTTTGCTGAGGTCTTGAAGAAGACCACGATGTCAGAGCAGGTATCCCTGGTACAGAACCGCACGACCGTTCGCGATATGAGCGAAGGACCGATCGAAGTGACGACCAATCCTTTGGATGTCGCCTTGAAGGGCAAGGGGTTCTTCACCGTTGATACATTGAACGGCCCGCACTATACCCGCTCCGGCCGGTTTCAGCTTGATGCGAAAGGCCAGATGGTCGACGACAACGGCCTTCCTGTGCTCGACGCCAATACCAACAATAAAAAGCCGGTCCTGATCCCCAATGGCACCAAGGACATTCGCATTGCCGCCGACGGCTCGGTCTTTTCAGACATGGTCCCGGACGCCGCGGTCGGCAGACTGTCCGTCGTGTCATTTAAAAAAGAAGCGGAAATGAAAGAAATTGGCAACGGCATCTTCATCACCGATGAAAAGCCGGACGCCATTCCCGCAGGAACCCGGGTTATTCAGGGGTCTCTGGAACAATCCAATGTCAAACCTGTTCAGGCGATCACCAACATGATCGATGTTCTTCGCCAGTATCAAAGCCTTCAGAAGGTCATGGATGCGGAACATGACCGGCAGAAGACGATGATCCAGAAGCTTGGCCGCACGGCTTGAACCCCATAGATCAGAAGGTGAAAAACCATGCGTAGTCTTGCCATCGGCGCCACGGGCATGCAGGCCCAGCAGCTCAATGTCGAAGTGATCTCGAACAACCTGGCCAACAGCTCGACCAATGGCTTCAAGCGTCAGCGCGCGGAGTTTCAGGATCTGCTGTACCAGAACTTGCGGCGGATCGGTTCGACCTCGTCCGATGCCGGGACAATCCTGCCGTCCGGTGTCCAGATTGGCGTTGGTGTGCGTGTTGGTTCCGTCTACCGCGTGATGGAGCAGGGCAATCTCACGCAAACCGATAACCCGCTCGATATGGCAATCAATGGCAATGGCTTTTTCGCGATCAAGCTGCCGAATGGTGAGACGTCCTACACCAGAGATGGCTCATTCCAGCTTGATCCCAATGGAAAGATCGTGACCAGCAATGGCTATCCGCTCAGCCCGGAAATAACGATTCCCCCCAATGTTTTGAGCATTACCGTCTCTGTCCAGGGGCAGGTCCAGGTTACTTTGGCGAATACGACAACTCCCACGACGGTTGGCACAGTCAACCTGAGCAGTTTTCCAAATTTCGCTGGTCTGGAAGCGATTGGTGACAATCTGTTTCTTGAGACCCCGGCCTCCGGCTCTCCCAGCACCGGGGCACCCGGCGACAAAGGCTATGGCAGCCTGCTCCAGGGCAAGGTCGAAACCTCAAACGTCAACGTCGTCCAGGAAATCACCTCACTCATTACCGCCCAGCGGGCCTACGAGATGAACTCCCGGGTCATCAAGACGACGGATGAAATGATGCAGACGGTCGGCCAGCTCCGATAGTCGCAGACCCGGTCGGTGAAGGAGGAACAGACAATGAAATCGATCCGCGCTATCAGCCTTGGCCTTGCAGTCTCCTTCATCGCCCTTGGCGCCGATGCGGCTCAATTGCGGCTCAATGCCGTCATCACCACCGACGTCGTCCGACTTGGCGATATCTTCGACGGAGTTGTCGGCGGCGATGCCCAGCGCCCGGTCGCGCCGGCGCCGGCTTACGGTCAGCCCGTGACCTTTGATGCCGACTTCCTGCGCCGCCTCGCCCAGACCTATCACGTGGACTGGCAGGTGCCGTCGAAGGAAGCCCGCATCACGGTTTCCCGCGCCTCGCGCACCATCGGCGTCGAGGAGTTGCGCAAGCCCTTGATCAGCGCGCTGGCGCGGCGCTCCCCCGGTGGCCGGGTTGAAGTCGAGTTTGACAACCCCGACCTCCAGCTTGTCATGCCGCCGGGAGCCATGCCATCAGTATCGATCTCGGATGTGTTCTTCAACCCTCGGGTGGGACGGTTCAGTGCCGAAGCAGTAATTGGCGCCGGGGGCCCCGCGGCCCAGCGTCTTTCGCTCACCGGTCAGGCCCACGTGATCATCGAAATGCCGGTGCTGACCCATCGCATCAATGCCGGGGACGTGATCACCCAGGGCGATATCGCCTGGGTCGAGACCGACGTCAAGGACATCTTCGGCGATCTGGCCACCAGCGAAACCGATCTCATCAACCGCACCCCTCGCCGCAGCCTCTCAGCCAACACGCCGGTCTATCTTCACGACATTCAGGCGCAACGTCTGGTCGCACGAGGCCAAACGGTGACCATGGTGCTGCGGACCAACAACATGCTCCTGACCACCGAAGGACGGGCGACCCGTGACGGCGGTGCGGGAGAAGTCATCAAGGTTATCAACACCCAAAGCAATCGCGCCATCGATGCTACGGTCGTCTCAGCCAACGAAGTCAGTGTCTTCGCGCCCGGTTTCGCGCGCAACTGACACCAAGCCCAAGGAATTCAGCCATGGTCACCTTCACCTGCTCCCGTAACATCAATCGCCTCGCCCTGGTTGGCGCGCTCGTGATGACCCTGCCGGCCTGCAACACCTTCGAGCGCTTGTCGCAATTGGGGTCGGGACCCAGCCTGTCGAAGATCGAGGACCCCCAGGCCAAGCCGGGCTATCAGCCGGTCAGCATGCCGATGCCGACGCCGACCCGTTCGATGCGCAACCCGAATTCCCTGTGGCGGGAGGGCGCCCGGTCGATCTACAGCGACCAGCGCGCATCCCAGGTTGGAGATCTCGTGCGGGTTAGCGTCGCGATCGGCGAAAATGCCGACTTCGTTTCTAACAGCAACCGGTCCCGTGGCGCAGGTACCGCCAACGGTGAGTCGATGAATATCGGCTTGGCCATTCCTGGTGTCAACGGGCTGGGCGTCCTCTCCAAAGCGCTGGGCAACCTCACGAACTTCCCGACGGTTGACGTCAACGGCCAAAGCACCTTCAACAACGCGGGCGGAACTCATCGTGTCGACGCCGTCAACATGGTGATCACCGCCACCGTGACCCAGACCCTGCCAAATGGAAATCTGGTCATCGAAGGGCGGCAGCAAGTGAAAGTCAATGACGAGCTGCGCGAGCTTTCGATTTCCGGCATTGCCCGCCAGGCGGATATTGATGCCGCCAACCGGATCACCTATGACCGCCTCGCCGAAGCCCGGATTTCCTACGGCGGCAAGGGCTTTGCCAGCGACGTCCAGAAGCCGCGCTGGGGTCAGGAACTGCTCGACATCTTCCTTCCCTTCTAATCCATTACTCTCGATCTGAGCGAGACCCGGGCCGGCACCCAGTGCCGGCCCGGACTGTTTTGTCGGGGCACCGAAGCCGGGGTAACTTTTGCCCAGCAGGGGCCGCAAACCTTGCCCATGCCCATGAAGCCCCGGGCACGACAGCGACAACCCCCTGACACTGCGAGCCTTTTGACAGCGCACCCGTCTGGCACGGAGGGTGCATGACCGTCAGACGACGCACCCAGGCCAAATCGAACCCCAGAGGACACCCATGACAAACCGAAACGACAACGCACCATCGCGCAGTCTGTGGCGGGGCCTCCTCCTGATTGCCATGGTGACCGCGGTCACGGTCTCGACGGCGGCGCACGCCAGTGTCCGCCTGAAGGATATCGTTGATATCGAAGGCATCCGCGAGAACTCACTGGTTGGCTATGGACTGGTGGTCGGCTTGAACGGAACCGGCGACGGCAACGAAGGATCGGTGCCCTTCAAAGGCAACATGATGAGAAATATGCTCGAACATATGGGCATAAATGTCGGCTCTCCCGGTGTCGCCGTCGCCAATCAGCAAGGTTTCACGGTTCCGAATACTGCGGCCGTCATGGTTACGGCGAATTTGCCAGCCTTCACCGCCCAGGGTGCGCGGATCGACGTCCAGGTCGCCTCCATCGGCAATGCGAAAAGCCTGCTCGGCGGCGTGCTGCTGATTACGCCACTGGTCGGGGCGGATGGCGAAGTCTATGCCGTGGCGCAAGGCAACGTCTCGATCGCCGGATACAGCGCCACCGGTAAATCCGAAGGAAATGTCACCGTCGGCGTGCCGACATCAGGCAGAGTCGCGGCGGGCGCAACAGTCGAGCGGACGATTCCATTCTCACTTGGGGAACTGCCGGTAATTCGTCTTGCCCTGCGCAATCCCGACTTCACGACGGCCAGACGAATTGCCTACGCCATCAACTTCCGCCTCCGGCAGAACCTTGCCCAGGTCACCGACCCGTCAACGGTTTTTGTCAACATTCCGCCCAATCAGCGGGGCGATGTCGTCGGCATCCTGACCGATATCGAGAACATTCAAATCCAACCGGACACCCGCGCCAAGGTCGTGATCGACGAGCGAACCGGCGCGATTGTCATGGGAGAAGACGTCAGAATAAATACCGTCGCGGTGGCGCTGGGAACGCTATCCATTCGCATTGTTGAGACCCCTCAGGTCTCGCAACCCAATGCCTTTACCGGCAACGGCAATGCCGCGATCACCAGTAACAGCAATAGTACCGGAACCAACGTCAACAATGCCGGGGGTGTCTCGACGGTTACGGTTCAACGCTCCGATATTCAGGCCGACACCTCGAATGACCGGCGCATGGTGGTCATGGCCTCCGGTGTCAGTCTCAGTGAAGTTGTTCAGAACCTCAACGCCCTTGGCGTCGGCCCGCGCGACATGATCACCCTGCTTCAGGCAATCAAGGCCGCCGGCGCCATGCAGGCCGAAATCGCCGGCATGTAGTCCATCCCGGCGCGCTGACAGACCGGATCAGCGCGCCGGCCCCGATGCTCACTAATCTTTGAAAAAGTCTTGGCGCGCCATTTCACACGCGCGCCCTCCGGGCCTGAAAGCCCGGCAGGAGTCCGGCCTGACCTCGTAAACGGCACACGCCACCTGGTCTCCGATCACCCCCTGCAACGCCGAACATCTGTTGCCATCACTGCGCATGTGGGTGCCGGCACTGCTGACATACGCGCCGGGAATTCGGGCCGCCTCGCCCGCCCGGAGGGCCGGCCACCACGGAGAAAACGAGCAACACGCGCCACAAAGCTGGCAATCGATGATACTGCTCATCCCTGTCATCCCAAGCCGAAAGCCCTCACTCCAGCCTTGACCGGCGCCCCCGGATCAAGCCTACTCCGGACTATCGGCGAACAGGAGACCATTGAAAAAAGGCGGGATTATGGTGAAGAGCATCGCGTGTTTCGCGGCAGCCCTGATCGTGGTTGCGGCGCTGGTCAAATTCTTCCTGACCTTCAGTCTTAGCGCGGCCTTCGCCCTCGGCGTCGGCACCTTTGCCCTGATCTGCCTCGCCAGCAGCGAGCGCGCCCCAACTCAACCGCCCTCACACCCCGCCGACGAGAACAAGAAAAGCGGCGTGTTCGCCGGATTGATGCGGATCATCCGCTTCGAGGATCATGACGACATGTGAAGTCGTCGACCGGAAGGGCGGCCGGCACACCCGATACCATCACGCGACACCGGCCGCCCCCCGATCAATCCGGATACTCTTTCCGCAGCCCGCCCCGACCTTCAGTGACCGCCGCCATGACCATCGCCGTGACCGCTCATCAGGTCATGCAGAGCGTGGGGGGCGAACCAGCCGAGCGCTCCCAGCGTCGTGCCGACGCCGCCGAGAACCACCGAGACCCCCGCCAGGGCCGGCATGGCCGTGATCACCGAAGCCGATGCCAGCACGATCGAAAGCTGAAGCGCCGCCGCCCCATATTCGAAATTGTGGTAGGCCATCGCCGCCTCGTCGCGCTCCGCCGACAGATGCTTGGCCTTTTCGAGCAGTTCCTTTCGGCCATCGCCCTTGGGATCGGAATCGTAACGGTCGGCGGTATCCTTCCATTCGGCGAGCGTCTTGTCGATTTTGGCCTTGCGCTCCGGCGACGCGGTCTCGGGAACGACCTCGTCGAGCAAGGTCATGGTGGTGCGCAGCACGGTCGAGCGGATGGTTTTGGCCTGATAAAAGGCGTAGGTGTCGGAAACGTCGATGTTCTTAGCCAGTTGCTCGGTCTGCTTGGCCTTGCCGCCGGACTCCACGACCGCCAGAATCGCCGCCAGCACCGCGATCAGAATCGCCACTTTCTTGCCGCCGCCGCCAGCGGTATGTTCGAGATGCTCATGATGTTCCGCTGCTTCATCGGGCTTCATGCCGAATTCCCCTGCCAAAGTTGTCCGGTCGCCGCCCCCTGCGGTCGGCTCGAGTCTGTATACCATGGCCGGCCTGCGAGTGCGAGACACCGCGATGCAGCACGGACAGATTCGACCCCGATGCCACACCCCCGCGCAATTCCATGCCAACCGTAACATACATACTGAACTTTCGCCCAATTGTGAGTCTTTCATGCCACACAAGGGTTGGAAAAACTTCCAATAGAGTCAGAGCCCCCGCAGTTGCTGCGACGCAATATTGACGAGTCGCACCGATCGGCCTATATCAAGGCCACGTTTCTTGGGGGTGATTGACGCATGGGCACGTATCGCCAACTACTGAGTACAGAGGCTGGCCGCTACCAGGAGCATCTGCTGCGCCTCGACGGCGATTCTCGCTATGCCCGCTTTTCCGCGATAACATCCGACGACGTTATCCGGCGTTATTGTGACAGTATCGACTGGCGCAGCACCAAGATCATCGGCTTCTTCAAGGACGGCGTGATGCGCGGCGCGGCGGAAATCCGCTATAACCTGCGGCCGCTGCCCGATCAGGCCGAGTTGGCCTTCAGCGTCGAAAAGGAGTGCCAAAGCAGCCGCGTCGGCACCAACCTGATGGTGCGGGCGCTCCTGATCCTGCGCAATCGCGCCGTGATCAAGGCTCACATCGTCTGCCTGCTCAGCAACAGGCGCATGCAAAAGCTGGCCCTGCGCTACCGGGCCGATTTCAAGGCCCATCGCGGCGATGTTTTCTTGACGATCGATGTGCCTTATGGCGACATCTCCAGCCTGCTCGCCGAATTGGTCGACGGCTACCTGGGCTGGATGAATGCGGGAATCGATATCGTTCTGGGACCGAAGAGTTCGTTCCTTCCGTTCGAGCGGATCGGACAGCCCGCATCGACGCCCGCGCCGCGACTGGCGCAATAACCTGACGGCTCCGGGGCTGCGGGCGCTCGCGCTCGCGCTCTGGTTGGTGCTCTGTCCCGGCCTCGCCTGCGCCCAGGAGGTGACTGAGGAGGCCTACGCCAGCCAGATTTCCGGCTGGGGCAAGGTGCTCGACAAGGCGGCGTCATCGCTGCTGCGGCCCAACCTCTCCGAGAGCGATTACGAGGCGCTGCACCAGGCGCTGTCGCAGGTTTTCGATCAGGCGCGCAAGGCCAGCGCCGAGGCCAACGAGACCATCGCCACCAACCAGCAACTGGTTGAAGCGCTGGGCAAACCCCCGGAGGATGACGCGCCCCCCGAGGCTCCGGCAGTGGCGGCCGATCGCAAACGCCTCGGCGACCTCGTCACCCGCATCAACGGCCGGATCCATCAGGCCGATCTGATCGTCACCCGCGCCGACATCCTGCTGCGCACCGCCAACGAACGCCGGATCAACCAGTTCGCCAAGACTCTGTTTCTGCGCGGACTGTCGCCCATCGCCCCCGAAACCTTCCAGCAATTGCCGGTCCAGAGCCAGTTCGTCCGCGACCGGGTGTCCAACGGCGTGGCCTGGGCGCTCAAAACCGGGGTGCCCGGCCGCGCCCATGCCATCCAGTTCGGCATTCTGGCGACGCTGGCGCTGCTCTCGGGCTGGCTGGTCAACCGTTACGTCGTGCGCCACTACGGCCAGCGCGCCGACAGTGCCGCTCCCAGCTTCAGCCAGCGGGTTTCGGCGGCGACAGTCGAAACCCTGGGCGGGGCGCTGATCCCGACCCTGCTCACCATCACCGCCGCCTATGTGCTGCTCGGCGCGCTGACCGGCGCCTACGAAGCCGCGCCCCTGCGCACGATCGTGCAATCCGCCTGCGGCGGGTTGGTGTTCTTCTTCATCACCGCGGCGCTGGGGCGGGCGCTGCTGGCGCCGCGGCGTCCGGCATGGCGCCTGCTCGCCGTCGACGACCAAGTGGCGCGCGGCTTGGCACGGCGGCTGTTGCTGTGCGCGGCGGCCCTCGCGATCTCCGAGGCCACCCTCGCCTTCCTCGAGGCCGCGCTGGTGGCGCCAGAACTCCACGCGGTGACCAGCTTCGGCGCCAAGCTACTGGGAGCGCTGGTGGTGCTGGCGGTTCTGAGCCCCCACCCGTCGTGGAGCGGGCACCGCGGCGACGCGAACGGTGACGGCGATGGTGACGATAAAGACGCCGTCGCCCAACGCCCGCCTCTGGCGCCGCGCCTGCGGGTGCTGACCGCCCTGCTGACCGTGGCGGTGGTAGTGCTGTCGCTGCTGCGCTATCACAATCTCAGCCTCTACATCGCCGAGATGATGCTGGCCTCGATTTGCGTGGCCGGCCTGCTGCTGCTGCTCCGCGGCATCGGTCACGAATTTGTCGCGCTGCTCGCCGCCCATCCGGCCGAAGGGTTGGCGCGGGTGCGCCGGACGCTGCTGCCGACCGAGCGCGACGTCAAAATCTTTCTGTGGTTTGCCGCCGGCTTGGTCGACATCGCGCTGCTGGTGCTCGGCCTTGCCCTGCTGCTGCCGATCAGCGGCATCGCCTGGAGCGAGTTGGTAGCCTGGACCACTCTGATCATGCGCGGCGTCAAGATCGGCGAGGCGACGCTGTCGCCGGCCGACATCGCCTCGGCGGCGGTGCTGGTCGTCGGCATCATGGCGGCGACCCGCTTCCTTCAGCGCAACCTCGACGACCGGGTGCTCCAACACCTGCCGATCGATCGCGGTGTCCGCCACTCGATCCGCACCGGCATCGGCTATATCGGCGCGCTGGCTGCCATCGTGGTCGGCGTCGGCACCCTCGGGCTCAGCCTCTCCAATCTGGCGCTGATCGCCGGCGCCCTGTCGGTGGGCATCGGTTTCGGCCTTCAGGCTATCGTCAGCAACTTCGTCGCCGGCTTGATTCTGCTGGTCGAACGGCCGATCAAGGTCGGGGACTGGATCGTGATCGGCGAGTTCGAAGGGGTGGTCAACCGCATTTCGGTGCGCGCCACCGAGGTCCAAACCTTCCAGTTCGCCTCGGTGATCATTCCCAATTCCGAGCTGATCTCCAAAGCGGTCAAGAACTGGACCTACAAGGACAAGGTTGGACGGATCGACATTCCGGTCGGCGTCCCCTACGACTGTAACAGCGATCAGGTCAGAGACATCCTGATCACCTGCGCCACCGCCGAATCCCGGGTTTTGACCAGACCGCCCCCGCGCGTCGAATTGCGGGACTTCGCTCACGGCTATCTCGCCCTGGAACTCCGCTGCTTCGTCTCTGAGGTCAATGGCTATCACGGCATCGCCACCGATCTGCGCTTCGCCATTCTCAAGGCCTTCCACGCTGCCGGCATCGAGATGCCGAAAGCCAAGATGCCGGTCCAATAGCCCCTGCCGTCAAATTTCGGCCATCGTCTTGCACGCGGGAGGCAACCTCGTCATAGTACTGAGCAAGCGAGAGCTGGCGGGTGCGGAATGGTGGCGTACACAATCAAGCAGACCAAGGCGTTCACCATCCTGTATCTCTCGGGGCAGCTGACTCACAAGGACCACCGGACCTTTGCCGAAATCATCTCCCGGATCGCCGCCGGCGGCGAGCGTCACGTCATCGCCGATGTCGGCGCCTTGACCGACATCGATTCGTCCGGCCTGGGCATGCTGGTGGTGGCCAATGAGATCGCCGAGAAGCATGGCGGCGAGTTCCGCCTCCGCCATGCCTCCGAACACATCAAAGCCCAGGCCAGCCGCGTCCATGCCGACCAAATCATGACGATCGACTGACGCGATATCTGGGGCCAAGGCCCCAGTGGGTCCAGGGCGAAGCCCTGGTCGCCGAAGGCCAGGGGCGCCGCCCCTGGACCCTGCCAAAGGCCGCGGGCCTTTGGAAACCGGGACTTTTTCAGTGCGATGAGGAATTGGGCGGGGCGTCGATGCCGCTCAGGCTGAGTTGGGCCGCCAGCAGGGA
This sequence comes from uncultured Rhodospirillales bacterium, assembly GCA_903856295.1. Lineage (GTDB taxonomy): Bacteria > Pseudomonadota > Alphaproteobacteria > Azospirillales > Azospirillaceae > BOG-933. Next base: position 19,059 of record CAIOBP010000157.1, read on the forward strand.
TTTGAGACGCTCCAGACCGTCTTCGGTGAAGGCTTCGGCGCGGGCGACCAGCACGTCCTGAGTATTCGAGGCCCGCAACAGCCACCAGCCATCGGGGGTATTGACGCGCACACCGTCGATGTCGTTGACGGTGGCGCCCTCGGCCACCAACCGCGCCTTGACCTCGGTGATCACCGCGAACTTGCGCTCCTCGCTGACCTGAAAGCGGATTTCCGGGGTGTTGATCACCGCCGGCAGACGGTCGCGCAGAGCCGCCAGGGTCTCGCCCGCCTCCGAAACCAGCGACAGCAGGCGCACGGCGCAATACAGGGCGTCGTCGAAGCCGTACCATTTGTCGGCAAAGAAGATATGCCCGCTCATCTCCCCGGCCAGCGGCGAGCCGGTCTCGGCCATCTTGGCCTTGATCAGCGAGTGGCCGGTCTTGAACATCAAGGGCTTGCCCCCCAGCCGCGCCACCTCGTCGAACAGCGTCTGGCTGGCCTTGACGTCGGCGATGATCGTGCCGCCGGGGTGGGTCTTCAGCACCACCGCAGCATACAGCGCCAGCAACTGGTCGCCCCAGACGATCCGCCCGCTGTGGTCGATGGCCCCGATGCGGTCGCCGTCTCCGTCGAAACCGACGCCGAGGTCGCAGCCATGGGCGGCCACCGCCTTCTGAAGATCGACCAGATTTTCCGGCACCGTCGGGTCCGGATGATGGTTGGGAAACGTGCCGTCGATGGTGTCGAACAGCAGGATATGCTCGCCCGGCAGCACGGCGGTCAGCCGGCGCATGATCTCGGCGGTGGCGCCGTTGCCGGCGTCCCAGGCGACCTTGAGCGGCCGCTTGCCCGTGTAATCGCGCGCGAGTCGCTCGACATACGCGGCGCGGACATCGATGGTCACGGCCCGGCCGGTGCCCTCGACATAGTCGGCGGCGGCGGCGAGCGTGGCCAGATTCTGGATGTCCTGGCCATAAAACGGCCGCTTGCCCAGCATCATCTTGATGCCGTTGTAGTTGGGCGGATTGTGGGAGCCGGTGATCATCACCCCGCCATCGGCGCCATGCTCACGGGTGGCGTAATAGAGCATCGGCGTCGGCCCCAGCCCGACCCGCTCGACCGTCAGGCCGCAGGCGACCAGCCCCTCGACCAGCGCCGCCTCCAGCGCCGGTGAACTCAGGCGCCCGTCATACCCGACACACACCCGACTGCCGCCGCCGCGCACGACCACGGAGCCAAAGGCCCGGCCGACGGCGCGCAGATCGGCCTCGGTCAGGGTTTCACCGACCACGCCCCGGATGTCATACTCGCGCAGAACGGTGGAATGGAAACGATGCGCCTCACTCATCACTGTTCAGCCTCCCCGGATTGTCCCAGCCCTTTGTGCGGCCGGCCGATCGAAGAATAGGTGAAGCCGGCGTTGACGACTTCGTCGGGATTGTAGACGTTCCGAAGATCGACCACCACCCGCCCCTTCATCACCTCACGCATCCGCCCGAAATCGAGGGCGCGGAACTCGTTCCATTCGGTGAGCACGGTGGCGCCATCGGCCCCGGCGAGCGCGTCGTAGGCATCGCGGCACCAGACGACGCCGGGCAGCAACTTGCCCGCCTCGGTCATGCCCTCGGGATCGTAGGCGCGGATGCTCGCCCCGGCGGCCTGAAGCGCCGGCAGGATGTCGAGCGCCGGAGCGTCGCGCATGTCGTCGGTATTCGGCTTGAATGTCACGCCCAGCACGCCGATGGTCTTGCCCGCCACCGAGCCGCCGCAAGCGGCGATGATGCGCTTGGACATCTGCTTCTTGCGGTCGTCATTGACCGCGACCACGGTCTCGACGATCCGGGCCGGCGCCCCGGCCTTGCGGGCGGTTTGCACCAGCGCCATGGTGTCCTTGGGGAAACACGAGCCGCCATAGCCGGGACCGGCGTGGAGAAACTTGCGGCCGATCCGGCCATCGAGACCGATCCCGCGGGCGACGTCGTGGACATCGGCCCCGACCTTCTCGCACAAATCCGCCATCTCGTTGATGAAGGTGATCTTGGTGGCCAGAAAGGCGTTGGCGGCATACTTGGTGAGTTCCGAGGTCTCGACCGAAGTCATGACGATCGGGGTCTCGATCAGGTAGAGCGGCCGGTAGAGCCGGCGCATGATCTCGCGCGCACGCTCGGACTCGGCGCCGATCACCACCCGGTCGGGCCGCATGAAATCGCCGATCGCCGAGCCCTCGCGCAAGAACTCGGGATTGGAGGCGATATCGAAATCGGCGTCGGGCCGGGTACGGCGCACGATCGCCTCGACCTCGCGGCCGGTGCCCACCGGCACCGTCGATTTCGTCACCACCACGGTGTAGCCGTCGAGGCCGCGCGCCAGTTCCTCGGCGGCGGCATAGACGTAACTCAGGTCGGCGGAGCCGTCTTCCGGCCGGGTCGGGGTGCCGACGGCGATGAACACCGCGTCGGCTCCGGCCACCGCCGAGCGTAAATCGAGGGAAAACGACAAACGGCCGGCGCTGACGTTCTTCAGCACCAGTTCGTCAAGTCCGGGCTCATAGATCGGCATCTTGCCGGCCTGCAGGCGGGCGATCTTGTCGGCATCCCTGTCGACGCACACGGTGGTGACGCCAAACTCCGAGAAACAGGCGCCGGACACCAGCCCGACATACCCGGTTCCGATCATTGCGATGCGCATTTTACCCCCTTGCCAGAACGACCCCGCTCACGCCCCCCGTCGACCACAGCTCAGGTCAGGACGCATACTTTCTCAGAACTTCACGCACCTTGTCGGCCATGTCGGGACGTGTCAAGGCATGGGCGATGGTCGCCTCGAGGAAACCGACCTTGCCGCCGCAATCGTGCCGGATGCCCTCGAAGCGCAGGCCATGAAAGGGCTGGCGGCCGATCAGCTTGGCCATCGAGTCCGTCAGCTGAATCTCGCCCCCGGCCCCCCGCTCGCGCAGCGACAGGATATCCATGACCTCCGGTTGGAGGATATAGCGGCCGATGATCGACAGCGTCGACGGCGCCTCCTCGGGCTTGGGCTTTTCCACCATGCCCTCGACCACCACCAGCCGGCCGTCATCGTAGCCGACCTTGAGGATGCCATAGCGATTGGTGTGCTCGCGCGGCACATTCTCGACCGCCACGATGTTGCCGCCGACCTCCTGATAGGCCTCGACCATCTGCTTGAGGCAGGGCTTGTTCGACAGCACGTAATCGTCGGGCAGGATGATCGCGAACGGATCGTTGCCGATCACTGCCCGCGCGCACCACACGGCATGGCCCAACCCGAGCGGCTGCTGCTGGCGGGTGTAGAACAGCTTGCCCGGCGAGATTTCGGTCTCGCGCACCACCGCCAGCGCTTCCATGTTGCCGCGGGTCTCGAGAAAGCTGTTCAGCTCGTTGTCGGCGTCGAAATGATCCTCGATCGCACGCTTGCCGCCGCCGGTGACGAAGACGAACTCCTCGATCCCGGCCTCCCGCGCCTCCTCGACCGCGTGCTGAAGCAGCGGCTTGTCGACCAGCGGCAGCATTTCCTTGGGAATGGCCTTGGTCGCGGGCAGAAAACGGGTGCCAAGCCCAGCGACCGGGAACACCGCCTTACGTACAGGTTTTCTCATGAAGCTCTCTTCAGGATGAAGCGTGACAGGGAGGCGAAATAAAGCCGGCACCTTGGAACGGGATCAGCGTGCACCACCGGTTTATTGCCACAGGGGCGGCACCGGGCGCAACCCCCGCTACAAGAACAGCCGCCGGTGTTGATTATTCCACCCTATCCTTAGCGGCGAAACAGGAACTCGCGCCCGAGCTTCACCCGGCGTACGCCGTCATACTCGATGATGTCGGCGGTGGCGTAGGTCTCCCCCCAGTTTTCCGGCAGGTATGAGCCGGTGCCGATCAGGTCGATCGGCGCCGCCGCCTCGGCCATCACCCGGCACTTGGCCGGGCCGAAACCGCTGGAGGCGACGATCTTCACCCCGGGAAACCCCGCCTGATCCAAAGAATCGCGAAGGTGATAGACCGCCGCCGCCGAAACCCCGGCGCCGATCAGGTAGCGCAGTTGGGTTTCGTCGCGATAGCCGCGTACGGCTTCGGGAGCATGGCGCTCGAGCACCGCGTACGAGGCCGAAGGATCGAGCACCTCGACGAAGCGGCTGCCGGCGGTGTCGAGACGTACGGCCAGCCGCCCCGAGGCCGCCAGTTCGGGAAAGCGCCGGGCGCAGGCGATGCTGTCGGAGACTTCCCGGCCGAAATAATCCACCAGCACGGTCAGGGGCACGTCGGGAAAGGTCTCGTGGAACATCTCGGCCGCGCGTACGGTCGAGCCGGCATAGCCGATCAGGGCGTGGGGCATGGTGCCCCGGCCGGGGCCGTCGCCGAAATAACCGGCGGTGGCATCGGTGGCGTTGCCGATAAAACCAACCGCGCCCACCTTGCGCCTGGCCCGCTCCGAGCCCACCGAGCAGGCGTACGCCATCAGCTCGGCCATTTCGGTACCGGCGCAGTGGCGAGCGTCCATGGCCAGAAACGCCACCGTGGGCAGGTCCGAACACATGGTGTACGCATTGTACGCCGCGACGCAAGCCGGCCCCAGCTTCATCAGCAGAATGGTTTCCAGATCGGCGAGGTGAAAGAGCGAACCGGTGTAGTAGAAAATCGGCTCGCCCGCCCCGACCCACTTGCCCTCGGGATAGCGCAGGTCGACTCGAACCTCGACACCGCGCTGCCGCGCCACGCCCTCCAGCCAGCCGATGGCCAGACGCGGCGCCGACAGCACCGGCCGGCGCATGAACACCGCGTAGGTCGCCTCGCAGTCGCCGAACCGCCCGACCGCCGCCTTGGTCCGCTTGAAGTAGACGTCGGTCCAATCGGAGATCGCCTCCCCGGCCGGCTCACGGCTGATATCCATGACGCCTCCCTCAAAAGTCCCGGGGTCTGGGGCCTCAAGGCCCCAGTGGGGGCCAGGGGTGAAGCCCCTTGGTCGCCGAAGGCCAGGGGCGCCGCCCCTGGACCCCGCCAAAAGCCGCAGGCCTTTGGGAACCCTTGACGTTATCCCCGCCGCTTCTTTTCTGCCCGCAACTCCTCGGCGATCAGGAAGGCCAGTTCCAGGGACTGGCTGGCGTTGAGCCGGGGGTCACAGGCGGTGTCGTAGCATTCCGCCAGATCCACGTCGGTAAGATTCTCGGCGCCGCCGATGCACTCGGTGACGTTGCGCCCGGTCATCTCGAAATGAACGCCGCCGGCATGGACGCCTTCCGCCCGGCAGACCGCGAAGAAGCCCTTGAGCTCGGCGCTGACGGCATCGAACGGCCGGGTCTTGTAGCCGGTCTTGGTCTTGACCGTGTTGCCGTGCATCGGGTCGCTGATCCAGACCACGCTGCGCCCGGCCGCCTTGACCGCCCGCACCAGCGGCGCCAGCTTGGACTCGACCTTGTCGGCGCCCATGCGCGCGATCAGCACCAGCCGCCCCGGCTCGTTGGCCGGGTTGAGCACATCGGCGAGACGCAGCAGATCGTCGGTGGTCAGACTCGGGCCGCACTTGACCCCGACCGGATTGGGCACGCCACGCAAATACTCGACATGGGCGCCGCCGGGCTGACGCGTACGGTCGCCGATCCACAGCATGTGCGCCGAGGTGGCCACCCACGGATATTCGTCGGAGGTGCTGTCGCGCCGGGTCAGCGCCTGCTCATATTCCAGCAACAGCGCCTCGTGGGAAGTGAAGAATTCGACCTCGCGGATTTGCGGCGTGGTCTCGCCGGTAATGCCGCAGGCGGCGATGAAGTCCAGCGCCTGGGACAGATTGCCGGCCAGCGCCTGAAACTTCTCGCCCGCCGGACTCTTGGCCACGAAATCCAGGGTCCACTTGTGGATACGGTGCAGGTCGGCATAGCCGCCCTGGGCGAAGGCCCGCAGCAGATTGAGGGTCGCGGCGGCCTGGAAGTACGCCTGGAACATACGGCCGGGATCGGGAATGCGATCGGCCTCGGTGAAAGCGGCGCCGTTGATCATGTCGCCGCGGTAGGAGGGCAGCGTCACGCCGTCGATGGTCTCGGTGTCGCTGGAGCGCGGCTTGGCGAACTGGCCGGCCATGCGCCCGATGCGAATCACAGGCACCCCACAGCCGTATGTCAGAACCGCCGCCATCTGCAACAGCACGCGGAAGGTGTCGCGAATGGTGTTGGTCTCGAATTCGGTAAAGCTCTCGGCGCAATCGCCGCCCTGAAGCACGAACGCCTCTCCGGTCGCCGCCCGCGCCAGCAGCTCCTTGAGTCTGCGCGCTTCCCCGGCGAACACCAGCGGCGGCAAGCGCCCGAGCTGGCCGGTCACCGCCGACAGTTTCTGCCCATCCGGATAGGTGGGAACCTGACAGATCGGCTTGCCGCGCCAACTATCGGGGCTCCAATGCTCGACCATGACCGTCTCTCTTCCCTGGCTGATGCCCGCTTCTGACGGGACGATGGAAAACACGAAACCGCAGCCTATAAACCGATCCGCTCAAAGATGCCAGTCCGTTGATCACCGCGGTCGCGCGGCCGCCGCGGGCCGTTCGGCGGAACTGCCCGGTTCGGGGCGGGAATCCGCCGCGAAATGCCGGTTTTCCGGACGTACTCCCGGGGATTTGACCGGCATCAGCGGCAAATGCCGCCATGACTCACGAGGAATGACGGTCAAAATCGCGCGCCGGCCCCATTTTTCTGTCGACGTACGCGTGATTTCCGCCGTCATACACCCACAATCACCCTGTCGAAATGGCGAGTCCGCCGGTTTTTTTCCGCCTGCCGGCCCTGGCAGGAGGCGCTCGGCCGGCACACTTCTCTATCGCGACAGCAGCCCGCAAAGGAGGATGTCCCGATGGTTTCTTGGCTGGACCGGACGGCTCCGACCGTCCTGTGCGTCATCCGGCTGCTGGAAAGCCGGTTGGCCCCGCTCGCCGACCTGCTGATCCGGTTGGCGCTGTTTCTGGTGTTCTTTCTTGCCGGCTTGGCCAAGCTCGGCGACTGGCCGGGCACCCTGGCGCTGTTCCAGGTCGAGTATCAGGTGCCGGTGCTGCCCTACGCCTTCGCGGCCGTGCTGGCCACCAGCGACGAACTGCTGGCCTCGCTGCTGGTGCTGATCGGGTTGGGTACCCGGGTGGCGGCGCTGCCGCTGCTGGCCCAGGCGCTGGTGATCCAGTACGGACTCGGCCCGGCCTATCATACCGCCGAGCATCAATATTGGATTCTGTTGCTGCTGATGCTGATCGCCCGCGGCCCCGGACGGTTTTCGCTCGATCACGCAATCCGCCATCGCCTGGAGAAACCGAAGGCCGTATAAGATGGGGCATGCGCCTGCCCTCCTTCATCGCGGTCTATCGCGACCGCCGGATGCTCACCATCGTGCTGCTGGGCTTTTCCAGCGGCCTGCCTCTGGCCCTGACCGGCGCCACCCTGACGGTGTGGCTGACCGAGGCGCGGCTGCCGATGGCGGTGATCGGCCTGTTCCTGCTCGCCCGCCTGCCCTACAGCCTGAAGTTCCTGTGGGCGCCGCTGATCGACCGGGCGCGGCTGCCCTGGCTGACCCGCCGCTTCGGCCGGCGGCGCGGCTGGGCGCTGCTGACCCAGGCCGCCCTGATGGCGGCGCTGCTGGCGCTGTCGGGCTGCGATCCCGCCACCGCGCCCTGGACAATGGCCGCGATGGCGCTGCTGGTCGCCTTCGCCTCGGCCAGCCAGGATGTGGTGATCGATGCCTACCGCGTCGAATCCCTGGACAAACCCCAGTTCGGCGCCGGCGCCGCGACCTATGTGCTGGGCTACCGGCTGGGCATGCTGATCTCGGGCGCCGGCGCGCTGTACCTGGCCAGCGTACTCTCCTGGCCCGAGGTGTACGCGGTAATGGCCGCGACCGTCCTTGTCGGCATGGCCACCGTACTCCTCTCTCCCGAACCCGGCGATGGCGCGACCGCCGCCCTCCTGAAACGGGAGCACGCCGAGGCCACGGAACGGGCCCGGGCCCGGGGCTTCACCGGCCGGCAGGCGCGGATGGCGGCATGGTTTTACGGCGCGGTGGTCGCGCCCTTCCGCGACTTCATGCTCCACCCGGCGTGGCTGGCCATCCTGCTGTTCATCACCCTGTTCAAACTCGGCGAGGTGTTCGCGGCGGGAATGGTCAACCCGTTTTACCTGGAACTCGGCTTCACCAAGGTGGAAATCGCCAGTGTCACCAAGCTGTTCGGCCTCGGCGCCACCATCCTCGGCGGCCTTGCCGGCGGCGTGATCGTCGCCCGGCTGGGCATCCTGCGCGGCCTGCTGGTCACCGGCATCCTCCAGATGATCTCCAATCTGGCGTACGTGGCGCTGGCGTACGCCGGACACGACATCGTCATGCTGATGGCCTCGGTGGCGGCGGAAAACGTCTGCGCCGGCATGGCCACCGCCGCCTTCGTGGCGTACCTGTCCAGCCTGTGCTCGGTGGCGTACACCGCGACCCAGTACGCGCTGCTGACCTCGCTCACCGGCATCGGCCGCGACCTGTTCGCCGCCGGCAGCGGCTTCGCCGCCCAGCATCTGGGCTGGATTCCGTTCTTCCTGCTGGCCACGGCGCTGTGTTTGCCCGGCCTGTTCCTGCTGCTCTGGCTGTCGTCGCCCCGCGCCCCCCTCACCGCCCCGCCGCGCCAAGAGTAACGCCGGCGGTTTGGGCCCAGGCTTGGCGTTGGTCGCTGTTGAAGAGGGCGATTTGCGTTGGGATCATGTTTTTCGCCTGGGCTTTGGTCAGTTCGGAGAGGGTGCCGGTGCTCAGGCCGCTGATCTGGTCGGCGGTCAGGCCCTTGATTTGCCCGGCGGTCAGGCTTTGGATCAGCGGCTGGGTCAGGGTGTTCAGCACGTCGGCTGAAATGGTGTCCAGCTGGGCGACGGTCAGCTTCGAGAATTGTCCGCCGCTGAAGCCGTTGAGCTGGGTCGCCGTCAGCACCGCGATGTCGCCCAGGCTCAGGCTGGCCGGCGCGGTGATCGCCGCCAACTGATCGGGGGACAGGACCGTCGCCTGACTGGCGGTGATCGCCCCGATCTGACCGGCCGAGAGCGCCTTGACCTGAGTGGCGCCGAGGCCGGCGACCTGATCATTGCTCAGACTGCCGATCTGGCCGCCGGCCAGCGCCTTGACCTGGTTGGCGCTGAGCAGGCCGAGCGCCGGCACCGTCAGCGCCGCCAGCTGGTCGCCGGTCATGGTTTTGAGCTCCGCCGCCGTCAGCGCCCCGAGCTGATCATTGGTCAGACCATTGATATCGCTCGGGGTCAGCGCCGCGAACTGCGCCGCCGACAGGGCGGCGATCTGGGCCGTGGTGAAATGCTGTACTTGAGCCACGCTCAGCGTGCCCAGCTGATCCGGGCTCAAGGCCTTGACCTGATTGGCCGACAGCGCCCGCAGCTGCTCCGGGCTCAGGGCATTGAGCTGATCGGCGGTCAGCGCCTTCAGCGCCGTCGCGGTGAGACCGGCGAGCTGGGTGGTGGTGAAATTGGCAAGCTCCGCCGTGGCCAATCCGCCGATCTGGGTCACCGTCAGCCCGTTGAGCTGCGAGACGGTGAGCGCGGCCAGTTGGGGCGCCGAGAGCTGATTGAGCTGGTCGCCGCTCAGAGCTTTCAGCTGGGTGACGCTCAGGGCCTTGACTTGAGCGGTCGAGAAGGCGGCCAGCTGCGTGCTGGTCAAGCCCGACATCTGGGGGGTGCCCAGCGCCGACAATTGGTTGTTGGTCAGGCCGGCGACCGGCAGGTTGCTCATCTGATCGGCGCTCAGCGCCTTCAATTGAGCGGCCGACAGCGCGGCGATCTGCGGGTTGGACAGGCTGCCGACCAGCGTGCCCGAGAGCGCCCCGATCTGGGTGACGGTCAGCGCCTTGACCTGGGTGCTGGACAAAGTATCGACAAAGGCCGTGGACAAACCGCTGACCTGATCGGACGACAGCGCCGCCACCCAGTTGGCGCTCAGCCCCGCCATCTGGGGGGCGCTGAGGGCCTTGAGCTGATCGGCGGTCAGGGCCTTGATCTGAGTCGAGCCCAGGCTGTTGATCTGGCTGGCGCTCAGCACCGCCTGCTGATCACTGGTTAGCTTGATCAGCTGATCGGCGGTCAGCGCCTTCATCTGGGAGGCGCCGAGGGCGCCGACCTGGGTCACCGTGAGCGTGCTCACCTGCGCCGGGTCCAGCCCCGCCAGTTGCTTGGCCGACAGCGCCGCGACCTGGGCCGTGCTCAGGGCCTGAACCAGACCGCTGTCCAAGCCGTTGATTTGCGCCGCCGTCAGGTTGGCCACCTTGACGCCGACGATGTTGCTGCCCAGCGTGTTGAGGTTCAGGCTGCCCAGCTGCGTCGCGTTCAGGGCCGAAATCTGCGCCGACGCCATGCCGCTGACCTGATCGGCGGTCAGCGCCGCCATGTGCGTCGGGGTCAGCGACGACGCCGGGATTGCCGCTATCTGGTCATTGGTCAGATATTGCACCTGGTCGCCGGTCAGGGTCTTGAGGCTTAGCGCCTTGACCTGGGCAGTGGACAGCGCCTGAATCTGCGCACCGCCAAGCGCCTGGATCTGAGTGCTGCTGAGCGAGGTGACGGGAATGGCCTGGATTTGCGCGGTGGTCATGCCCGAAACCTGATCATTGGTCAGCGCCTTCAGGTTGAGCGCCTTGGTTTGGTCCATGCTCAAATTGGCGATCTGTCCGGCGCTCATCGCCTGAATCTGGGTCGCCGACAGCGCCTTGACCTGGGTCGGCGCCAGCGTGCCCAGCTGGTCGTAGGACAGCGAGGCCACCTGATCGAGGCTCAGCTTGGTGATCTTCGACGCGCTCAGCGCCTGAACCTGGAGATCGCTGCCGCCCGGCGACGGATTGGACGAAGCGTCCTGCGAGGTCACCGTCGGAGTCTGGGATGGCTCCCGCGCGGTCGCGCCATTGACGATGATTAGATCGGTGGCGGAACTCCACACCTGACCGTCACTGGCCGAAATTCTCAGGGTTCGACTGGTCGCACTCAAAAGCCCCTTGACACCTTTGTAGACCAGATTGGCAAAATCGCTCAAAGAGACCAGGAAGGTTCCGGCAGTACTGGAAGCATTGGTGCCGGAGGTCAGGACCAGAGCCCCGGAATTGGAGGCATCGACCACCTTGATCTGGGTTATGGCGTCGCCGGCGTCGGGATCACCGGCCGAGACCAAAGAACTCAGGCTGACGCTCGCCTCCGCCGCCACCGTCGCCCCCTGGCTGGTCACCGCCACCGACGGCGCGTGATTGCCGGCGCTGACCATCGACACGCTGGCGGTGTTGCTCCAGCTGATGCCATCGAACGCGGCAACACTCAGAGCCTCGCTGCCGCCAGCACCACTGCTGGCCACATACTGCAACTTACCCAAATCAGACGCCGCCACCCGCACCACGCC
>CAIOBP010000158.1 GCA_903856295.1 uncultured Rhodospirillales bacterium
CAGTATTACGAGACGGTGTGCGGCGGCTCGGGCGCCGGCTATACCTTCGACGGCACCAGCGCCGTGCACACCCACATGACCAACTCGCGCCTGACCGATCCGGAAGTGCTGGAGTGGCGCTATCCGGTGCTGGTCGAGGCTTTCCGCATCCGCACCGGCTCGGGCGGGCTCGGGCGGTTTCACGGCGGCGACGGCGTGGTGCGCCGGCTGCGCTTTCTGGAGCCGATGACCGTGGCGCTGCTGGCCAACCGCCACCGGGTGCCGCCGTTCGGGCTGAATGGCGGCTATGCCGGCAAGCCGGGCGCGGCCTGGATCAAGCGCGCCGGGGGCGGGCGCTCGTGGTTGCGTTCCACCGACTGCACCGATGTCGTGACCGGTGATGTCTTCGTGATCCAGACCCCCGGCGGCGGCGGCTTCGGCCCGCCCGAGGGCGAACCGCCGGGACCGCCGCCGAGCGTGGTCTACGAGGAGTTGGACCCCTGGGCGGCGTTCAAGGCCGAGGACGTGATACAGGCCGCGGTGAGCGGCGGGCCGGTGGTATCGACCGGCCTCGATGAGGGCGATGAATGAAGCGCGTGACCGTTGAGGATGGCGAGACCCTCGAGGTGCTGGTGCGCGGTCACGGTCCGCCGCTGGTGCTGCTCCATGGCTGGGCCGCCGATTTGGCCATCTGGTCGCGGCTGACCGAGCACTTGACCCACGATCACACGGTGTATGCCTGGACCGCGCGCGGCCACGGCGTGCCGCGCCCCCATGCCGGCGGCGGCTCGGAACCGCCTGTGGTGGCGCGCATGGCCAGCGACCTGGCGGCGGTGATCGCCCATTTCAAGCTGGAGCGGCCGACCCTGGTCGGGCATTCCATGGGGGCGATGGTCGCCTGGCAGATGGCCGCCGACCATGGTCTCGAAGCCATCGGCCGGTTGTGCCTGATCGATCAGACTCCCAGGCTGGTCACCGACGAGGGCTGGCGGCTTGGCATCTATGGCGATTGGAGTCGCGAGCGCGATCAAGCCTTCGTCGATGACTTGCGCGCCGACTTCGCCGAGACCGTGCTGCGCCTGATCTCGCTGGGCCACAACGCGGCGGCGCGCCATCATTATCAGCTGAACAGCCGGGGCATTCAGCGCATGCGCGAGATGCTGCGCGGCCGCGAGCCCGAGCCTCATATCACCTGCTGGCGCAGCCTGACCGCCGCCGATTACCGTCCGCTCCTGCCGTCACTTACGGTGCCGGTGATGCTGGTGTATGGTGGCGCCAGCAACTATTATGGCCCGGAGACGGCGGCTTATGTCGCGTCGCGAATTTCCGGTGCCGCTCTTCACGTGTTCGATGGAGCTGATCACTCGCCTCATCTGGCCGACCGCGACCGCTTCCTTGGGTTGCTGCGCGGCTTTATTACCGGGGATGCGTGATCGGCGGCTTGACAAAGTTGGATTTCAGCGCACGCTATGTGCGGTGTGACTGTACAGGAGAGATGCCGTGAGTAAATACGAGGAAAGAGCCTACAACGTCGGCCGAACCAAGCCCAACATCGCGGGCATGAAGAACCAGCTGGCCCGTTTGCAGCACGACCTCGAACAGTTCACCGCCCGCAAGCCCTCCGGCCCGGTGGTCACGACCCTCAAGGAACGCATCAAGGAACTTGAAGGCACCATCGCCGAAGCCGAGGCAAACAAGAAGCGCGAGGCCCAGGCCCGCGCCGCCGCCGACGAATCCATGGGCGATGGCGGCCCGAGCTATACCCGCGGCACCCACGCGGTCTCCACCCGCTTCCCGCCGCGCGGCAAGCCGACCAAGATTTCGTAGGAGACGGCAAGGGAGCCCGAGGGCCGGGGCGGTTGGCCCCGGTCGGTGTTTCCCTCGGGGTCAATGCCCGACGTATTCGATCGCGGTCAGGATGGTGCCGGTGGCGACGACGACGAGCCCTCCGAGCTTGATAATCATCCGTTGTTCGAGCAACGGCACAGCGGTCATCGGTTCCTCCCTCGCCCGGAGCGATTATAGCGCCGTTTCCCGGATCAGCGCACCGTCAGCACGATCTTGCCGATATGGGCGCTGGATTCCATCAGGCGGTGGGCTTCGGCGGCTGCGGCGAGCGGGAAGGTCTGGTGGAGCACCAGTTTCACGGTGCCGCTTTCCAGCAGCGGCCACGCCTTTTCGCGCAGGGCTTGGGCGATCCGGGCTTTTTCCGCCACCGGACGCGGACGCAGGGTCGAGCCGGTCAGGGTTTGGCGTTTCAGCATCAGCGGCATCAGGTTGAGCGTCGCCTTGGCGCCCTTGAGGAAGGCGATGCTGACGTGGCGGCCGTCGGCGGCCAGGATTTCCAGGTTGCGCGCCAGATACTCGCCGCCAACCATGTCGAGGATGACGTCGACGCCCTTCTTGCCGTTGATCTCCTTGATCACGGCCACAAAATCCTCGCGGCTGTAATCGATGGCCCGGAAGGCGCCCAGTTCCTCGCAGACCCGGCACTTCTCGGCGTTGCCCGCCGTGGTGAAGACCTTGGCGCCGAAGGCCCGGCCGAGTTGGATCGCCGTGGTGCCGATGCCGCTGGAGCCGCCGTGAACCAGCAGCGACTCGCCGGAGATCAAGGCGCCGCGCTCAAAAACATTGTGCCAGACCGTGAAGAAGGTCTCGGGCACCGCCGCCGCCTGGACCATGCTTAGCCCGGCGGGCACCGGCAGGCACAGGCTGGCCGGCACGGCGCAATATTCGGCATAGCCGCCGCCGGCCAGCAGCGCGCACACCGCATCGCCGACCGCCAACCCGGTGACATCGGGGCCGAGCGCGACCACCCGTCCCGAAACTTCCAGCCCCGGAATGTCGGAGGCGCCGGGCGGCGGCGCGTAGTGGCCCTGGCGCTGAATGATATCGGGCCGGTTGACCCCGGCGGCGGCCACCTCGAGCAGCACCTCGCCGGGACCGGGCACCGGCAGCGGCCGGGTGGTGGCGCGCAGTTGCTCGGGACCGCCGGGCTCGGCGATTTCGATGGCGGTCATGGTCGCGGGCAGGGTGGGGGCGGTCATCGGGGGGGCCTCTCGGAAGCGGCGCCGGGTCAGGCGGCCTGAGAATGGGAAACCAGCCGGCAGGGGCGAACCCACCAGCCGGGATGGATGGCGGCAAGCGCGCGGGCGGCGGCGGCGGCGGCGGCATCATCGGGGAACAGGGCGAAACAGGTGGCGCCGCTGCCGGAAAGCCGGGCGAGCAGGCAGTCGTCGGTTTTTTCCAGTTCGCCCAGCACGGTGGCGATCTCCGGCGCGACGCTGATCGCGGCATCGGTGAGATCGTTGCGGCGCCGGGAGAGCGCCTCGGCCAGCGCCGCGACGTCGGCGGGTGAGCCCTCAAGCCGGGCCGGAGGGGTGTAGGCCGGCGCACGGTTGCGGAACACCGCCGGGGTCGGCACCGGCACGCCGGGATTGACCAGCAGCGCCGGACAGTCGGGCAGGATCGGCGCCGGGGCGAGTATATCGCCGATGCCACCGAAATAGGCGGCGCGGCCATCGAGGCAGACCGGCACGTCGGCGCCAAGCCCGGCCGCGAGGGCGAACAGCGCCGGATCGGTCGCGGACCGCCCCCACAACCGGCAGAGCGCGCGCAGGCAGGCGGCGGCATCGGCCGAGCCGCCGCCAATGCCGGAGGCGATCGGCAGCCGCTTGGTCAGGGTGATGGCCAGGGCCGGCGAGCGGCCGAGTTGCGCGGCCAGGGCCAGCGCCGCCTTGACCACCAGATTGCCGGCCGGCGGTTCGGCGGCCAGGGCGCCGGCGAACGGGCCGTCGATGCGCAGCACCGGGGCATCGCCCGAGGGCAGGGCGGACACCGTCAGCGTGTCGCCCTCGGTGGCGAACATCACCAGACTGTCGAGGTCGTGATAGCCAGTGTCGCGGCGACCGACGACATGAAGATAAAGGTTGATCTTGGCAGGCGCCTCGATCCGGATTTCAGCTGCGGCAGTCATGATCCGGCAGTCTCCCCAAAAAACGTCCCGGGGTCTGGGGCCTCAAGGCCCCAGCGGGGTCCAGGGGC
>CAIOBP010000159.1 GCA_903856295.1 uncultured Rhodospirillales bacterium
ATGAGGGAGACTCTATTGGGCTTGCCCTCCGACAAAGCCTCCAAGATCATCCGACGCACGATGCGGGTGACCGAGGCAGCAATGAAACCATACTTTTCGCTGCAGCTCGGCGTTCAGTATTTAATTGTCGCCTATTGGACGCGCTCACTGGTTGAACGTGATGTCGTCCAAGTAGGCTCTGAATCTGTTTTTGGAAAAGCGTGGGATCTGATGGCAGATACAATGGCCCTTGCCTGGGATGATCTGGAACAGCTGGAAGGCCTTGCCATCCGGGGGGCTCGGGAACTGGGTGAGAGCCTGGAGGCACAGGGCTATTTTCGGTAAATCGGCGTCGTCTCAGCGTGCGCTATTTGCAATGGGCCGCCTCTTGGTTTTGCCGCCATGAAATATTCTCGCTAAGATAGTGCAATTCGCCTTGACGCCCTCAGGGGCTGTCGGCACGGTAACGCAAGCCGGGTCGGGAGCGCCTTTCCCGACCCGGCAAACCAGGACCAACCGCGTTAAAGAGTCCGATCTTGGCCGACATGAACGATACCACGACCAAACCCCGGTGCGCAGCTTCCTCCCGCGCCTTTGTGCGCAGTGTCACGGAAGGCAAGCGGCCGGGGGGCGTTTCCACGCGTGTTCGGTCGTTTCCCGCAACTCCGTTTTGACAAGTCGCGGGGACTGCGAGGCGACCTTGCGTGAGGCGCCGGGGCTGGGAAGGTCAGGCGCCGCCACTTCGCCGTAGGTGCGCTCGGAGTGATAGCTCCGGGAGCCAACGAGTCCCCCGGCATCATAGCGTATGGTGCCGGGGCTTTTTCGGAATCGCCGGATTCGGCCGCCGGTGTCGATCCGAAGATGCCGACACCTGATTTTACCGGGACTGCGAAAACTGCAACATAAAATGCCGGCATGTTTTACCAATGGTTTGATCTCACGAGATAATTTTAACGACCGATTCGAAATGAGCCGCCTTCGCCTGCCAATTCAGCTTTCAAAAGTGCGCAGGCTGCGCAGTGGGCTAAGTCTTTGATCTATTTATAGTGCGCAGCCTGCGCAGTGAATTGCGGCACTGCGCAGGTATCAGAGAAAACTGGCAAAGAGAGAGAAAAAGCGGCCCGGAATGGGGCGTGGGATGGTCAAAACACTGCGCAGGTTTGCCTGACAACGCTTGGTATTATTGGGACTTTTTCTTGTCCATTTAAACCCTGAGACTTTATTCTACAGGGTTACTGGCGGAGGGAACGGGACGTTTCGCAACCCGTTAGGAAGAATTTTAGCAAAACTTAGGTAAAGGCCCTATCAAAAGTTCGAAGGCAAAGTGGTGGGCGAAGGGAATGCGAATATCTGAAATTATTGCGATAAATCAGAGCGTTGTGATTTTCGCTTGTTTTCAGTTTTAGCTTCGTACTGACGTGAAAAATTCTGAATGGCACTGCTATGCGGTATCAGGCTCGAACTATTTGCTGTTTTCAGGCATCAGGGTAGCGGTCGAAACTATCAATCCGGGATCAGTGCCGGAAGTTTCGGTAAAGATCATCTGACTCAATTGGATCAGTGCGTGTGGTCAGGGCCGAAGATTTCTGTCAACGACTTCCCGTCGACGAGGCGATCGGTCCACACGTCCAGTTCATCGCTGCTGGCAGCACGGATTCGATCCTCCAGGCCGGCAGGAAGTGCCTTGTCACGCCTAAGAAGCTGGCGGAGTAGCGTGTCGGCTTTGCCCTCGTCCTTCCATTTCCGTGTCCATTCCTGTACCCGTGTTGCCAACATGGTCCTTACCTCCTGCATACCCTCGGGAATGGCGACCGCCGCTCCTTGATCCTTCAAACCCCGTGCCGCTTGCTGCACAACCTCGGTAAAAAGGTGTTGCAGCGTGTCGTAGTCCGGATGCTGCCGGAACCAATTGACGGCCTCGTCGATCAGACCGATCAACTCGTCCGGTTCATGGCAATGTTCCAGACGGAACAGCAGCGCCGCCAAGCTTTCCCGTCGAGCCAACTCATCCCTGGGAAAGGCACTCTCGTCCAGGAGATAATAGCGGACTCTTGGTTGCCAATGCCAGAGCGCCGAGTCCGCCGGCAATGTGATCAGATCGGCAAGCTCGGTGGGCGCGTTCCAGGACCGATCACCGTTGTAGAGGACGATCGGCAGAACGGGCGGCAGGGTGTCCTGGCCCTTGAGCTTGAGTTCTCTGATGATCTGCTGCCACAGCAAGCCGACATAGACCTGCATGCGCACAGACATCCACCTGTCAATCTTGGATTGAAACTCAAGGAGGATGTACAGATAGATGTCCGGGCCGTCACGGGTCGGCAGGCGCCAGATGACGTCACCGTCCCGTCGCTTCCCTCGTCGGGCATGGAACTTGGCGGGCACCATCTCCATGCGGCTAAAATCGATGCCAGCGGCCATCGCTTCGGGCACGAATTCTCGGACCAGCCCTTCGACCATGAGCGGGTGAGAAAACAGCCTGTGGTATAGTGAATCCGAATCGGTCATCGAGACATGGCGAGCTTGCTACAAGGTACGGCAAGTATATCAGGCCACGGCCATGGCGAACAGCCATTTTCAATCCGTCTGGTGTGTAGCCGGCAAGGTGACCGTGAAGGTGCTGCCCCGGCCGAGTTCGCTCTCGACCGACAATCGTCCCTGGTTCAAGGCCACCAAGCCCTTGACCAGGGCCAGGCCCAGGCCGGTGCCGCTATAGGTGCGGGTGTAGCAGTCGTCGAGTTGCTCGAACGGTTTCAAAATCCGATCGAGCTTGTCCGGTGGCATGCCGATGCCGTTGTCGGCGATCACAAGATCGACGCCGCCGGGTGATGGTTGGGCAGAGAGCAGAACTTTTCCTCCCACGGATGAAAACTTGATGGCGTTCGAGAGCAGATTGGCCAGAATCTGGTTGGTTTCCCGCTCATCCGCCCACAGATCGGAAACATCCGCCGGAATCTCGACGGTGAGGAGAACGCCGGACTTCTCAATTTCGTGACGCAAACAGCGTACGACGCTGTGGCAGACCGAAGAGACCGGCAAGCGGATCGGATCATAGCCCATTCTTCCGGCATCAATCTTCGAAACGTCGATCACGTCCTTCACGATGTCGAGCAGGTGGTGGCCCGCCTGCAGAACGTATTGGGCATATTCGACACAGCGGGAATCGCGTGCCGGACAAAAAGCCTGATCCTGGAGCAACTCGGAGAAGCCGATGATTGAATTGAGCGGCGTTCGGAACTCGTGGCTCATGGTGACGAGGAAGCGTGACTTTGCCCGGTTGGCCTCCTCGGCGGCTTTGCGGGCCGCCTGGACTTCGGCTTCCCGGCGGATATCGGTGCTGATGTCCAGGATGATGCCGATGACACCTCCGAGTGAACCGTCGGTGCGGTCAAACGTCGCCTTATGGGTTCTCATATGGTGGACGGAACCATCCGCTGTCATCCGCTGAAATTCGTAGGTATGGGGCTGGCGGGTGCACAGCAGCCGGGCATCGGATTGGTGATAGATGTCGGCCATGTCCTGGGGGGCGATATCGTAGACGGTCCGGCCCAGAATTTTGTCGGCGGGCAGACCAAGGAAATCCTCAAACAGCCGATTGAACCCAAGGTAGGTGCCCTGTTCATTCTTGTAGAACACGGCCGCCGGGATCGCCGCGATCAGTGTTTTCAAAAAGAGCACCTGATCCTGCCGTTCCACTTCCAGCGTTCGTCTGGCCGTGACATCGTGGCCGGTGCCCTGGATTTCGCGGACCGCACCGTTGGCGTCGAAAATGGCGAACGCCTCGCACTCGTGCCAGCGCACACCAGCCGCTGTCAGCAGGCGGCATTCGATGGTCGCCCGGTGCTCCGAACCGCTCAGCACCCGCTGCAGGCCCTCGACACCGGCCGCGATGTTTTCGGGATGGACGAAGTCCTGCCAGGCGCTGCCGACCAGCGCCTCCCGCGACCGCCCGAACCGGGCACAGGTGGTATCGTTGACGAAGGTGAAGCGGCCGGACAGGTCCATCCGGACCACCAGATCGGGCTGAGCCTGGACCAGATTACGGTAGCGTGCCTCGCTGTCGTGGAGCGCGGCGGTCATGGTCATGGCGAGTTCGTGGGCGCGCTCGCGCCGCCGGATCAGGACCGCCACCAACCGGGCCAGCAAGCAGCAGATCGCCATGCCGGCTCCGAGCATGATCAGGGGGCCACGATCGCCGACGGCCTCCCGTTCGAACTCAGGGGTCGAGCGAAGCAACAAAGTCCAGTTCCGGCCCCCGATGGACAAGGTCGAGGTTCGATTGAACAGCCCTTCGCGCTGGCTGCCGTTCTCGGGTTCATGGCTGTGATCGCTGTCGAACAGCAGCGGGGCGTTTTCGGCCGCCGCGCCGTCGAACAGTTCGATGTCGATGACCGGATGGCGTTTCGCGATCTCGTCCATGAAGCCGTCGAGGTCGAAGGATGCCAGGACCCAGCCGGTGAGGTCGCGGCGCCGGTCGACGGCGTCCGGGGGAACGCTTCCTCCCTGATAATAGGCGAGGCACAAGACGAAGACCTGGCCGAACACGGGATGGCCCCGGGTGGCTTCAAGCTGTAGCCGGGGTGATAACCCGGTCTCGCCACTGTCTCGGGCCTGCTCGAGAATTTTCCTGAGTTCCGGGCTGGTCCCGACATCGAAACCGACGGCGTCGCGGTTTTCCGGAACTGGCTCGATCTAAGCATAAACCAGATAGTCGCCGCGCTCGCCGGTCGGACGAATCGTGAAGTCGGGATTGTCCAGCCGCTGGCCGGCTTCGAACGCCGCACGCTGCGACGCTTCGACCGGGGTCACGATCCCGAGGCCGCCGATGCCGGGATAGCTTGCCGCAAGGTCGATCGACGACGTGAAACGCCGCCACATGTCCATCGTGACGCGATGGGGATGCGACAGCATCCCGCGTCCCGCCCTCAGCAACTGATCGTAAAGTTTCAGCCGGTCGCGCAGGCCATATTCGACCAGACTCGCTTCGTGCGCGAAGGCGAGCTGCGCCTGACGCTTCTCCTGAACCCATTCATTGTTCGTGAGCAGCGAAGTCACGAGGCTGCCGGCCAACAGGATCGCCCAGGGCAGAAACATCCGGACATGTTTCCGGAGAAACCCGAAACCAGGGAAACTCTGAAACGCGCTCATTTTTCGTCCTGCTCGAAACCAGCCTCCAGGCAATCGCTTTGTACACCCATAATCGAATTGAAGACCGGCTGGAAATTTAGTTCCTGGGCGATGGTATCCGAGAATGCCTTGAGCCGCACGACACGGAGCATGACCCGGCCGGTGGTGGGACAATAAAAGACCAGATCCGGCATGCCACGGATACTCCCTGGTCCTGGCCGCCGGGTCAGCCCATTGCGCCGGAGGTAGGACGGGATGGAGGCGGCATTGAGAGCGCCGACATCGAGTCGCGCGTTGATCATCCTGGCTCCCTCCGAACACCTTGACCTCAAGCCGGTCGCGGCTGCCGCCGTGGCTGACGATGTCCGCGATCAGGGCGTCTATGCCTTCGGGAACGTCGGGCAGCAGAAAGTGGTTCATGCCGCTGACCATCGCGACAGGATCGCATATGCAGGCGGCGGCGCAACTGCCTACCCCGTCAGTCGCTGGAAACCAACGGTCATGGTGCCGAAGCCAGCCATCTTTCTGATGGACAATCTTTGGGGCGACGAATGGTGCTCGGAGTTCTGTACGACCCGTTTTTGTGGGATGTTGCAAGGGGCTGACTGGAATTCCTACTCAATGTCCGGAGTGGTCCTAACCGGAATGACCAGAGGGAGACCCAAACCGGTCAGTCGAGTGCCAACGGTTTTTTCGTCCAGCATCATCTCAAACTGCTTTCCGGCCATGGTGGCGACGCCGTTCATCAAGAGCAGCATGCCGAGGCCGAACTCATCGATCATCAAGACATTTCTGAGGTCGATAGAGATGGACGTTTCGGTCATGCTGGTGATGACATCCGGAAGGTCTTTGACAAGTTTCCGGTCGTCATTGAGAAAGAAGCCAAACATCTGAATTGTTACCGTGTCGTCGTGCTTCTTGGTGCTGATCGACAGGAACGATCCTTTCTGAGCTGTGTCCGACAGACTGTCGATCTGGATCAGCCGCTGCACTGGACTGTTGCGGTCGCTGCGGAGCAGGCGGTCGATCTTGGACGAGATCACCTTGAAGTCGAGGGGCTTGATGACGAACTCGTCGACCTTCAAGGCTTCATCCCGGATCGCAGTCACGGTGTCGCTGTCGGCGGCGGCCGTCACCATCATCACCGTCGTCCAGTCCAGGATGGCGCCGGACTTGCAACGGCGCAGAAACTCCAGGCCGGACATCACCGGCATCAGATTATCAAGAAAGATCAGGTCATAGTGTCGCGTAATCAGCAGCTTAAGCGCTTCGTAC
>CAIOBP010000160.1 GCA_903856295.1 uncultured Rhodospirillales bacterium
GCGCCCCCCCCCCCTCGCCGAAGGCCAGGGGCGCTGCCCCTGGACCCCGCCGAAGGCCGTGGGCCTTTGGAAACCGTGACTTAAGCGTTGGCGACCAGGCGCGGCTGGAAGTTCCAGCTCTCGGGCTCGATGTCGTCTTCAGTGATCTCGCCGAGTTCGAACGACGAGGTGTCGGCGAACATGGCGTGCAGCAGCTTGTTGTTCAGCATGTGCCCCGAACGCCAGCCGTGGAAGTGGCCGATGATCCGGTGACCGGCGAGGAACAGGTCGCCGACGCTGTCGAGAATCTTGTGCCGGACGAACTCGTCCTCGTAGCGCAAGCCTTCCTCGTTGAGGATGGTGTCGCCGCTGATCACGACGGCGTTCTCGAGCGAGCCGCCCCGGGCCAGACCCAGCTTGCGCAGTTCTTCAACCTCGTGGAGGAAGCCGAAGGTGCGGGCACGGGAAATCTCGGTTTTGAAGGCGTCGCCGTCCATCTCCAGGCTGCCGGTGTTGTGCTTCATCATCGGATGATCGAAGGCGATCTCGAAGCTGTAGCTCGACCCGAAGCCCGGGGTCAGGGTGGCGCGCCGCTGGGCATCACCGACCGCGATCTGCTTGCGCACCCGCAGCACCTTGCGCAGCACGCTCTGCTCTTCAAGGCCCGCGCACTCGGCGAGGAAAACGAAGGGAGCGGCGCTGCCGTCCATGATCGGCACTTCCGGACCGTCGATCTCGATCACGGCGTTATCGACCCCGGCGCCCGCGAGACCGGCGAGCAGATGCTCGACGGTGCCGACATTGACGCCGCGACCATTGCCGATCACCGTGCACATCCGGGTATCGATCACCCGATCCCAGAGCGCCGGAATTTCAGCCTGGCCGCCGCGCGGATCGGTCCGCACGAAGACGATACCGCTGTCCGGATCGGCGGGCTTGATTTTCATCGACACCTTGGCGCCGGAATGAAGCCCGACGCCGGTGCAGTGAATGGACCTCTTCAGCGTCCGCTGATTCAATCCAGTGCTGATTTCGTCGCTGTGGGTCAAGGTCTTATTCCGTCTTGCTCGGGTTGCCCCAGAATCGGACCAAAGTTAACAGATGATTAACGTTGTGCCGGTCAGGTCAGACCCAAGAGTTGAAGTGCGGCTTCAGTTTCGACCTCACTGGCTTAGCGCCCCGCCGCGACAGAACCAAATCAAACTTTGTTTCCGATTGTTACGTTGCTCCCGGGTAACACCTTGAACGTCCCGACGGCGAATTTATTCCAAAAAAAGGCCCTCCGACTGCTCGAAAGCTGCCGGAAGGCCAATAATTTTGGAAAAACGGAAGACGGAAGCGATCAGCCGGGCGCGACGGACGATCCGAAGACCGTCCCACCGGCCGTCAAATACCGACTCAGTTGGCCTGACGGCGCAAGAAAGCCGGAATGTCGAGCACATCCTCCTCGCTACGATTCGACTTGCCGCGCTCGACACCTTCGGGCTGCCGGCCGCCGGGAACCGGCTTCAGCGGCGCCTGCAGGGTCGGCTGAGCCCGATTCTGCGCCGCCGGCGCCTCCTCGACCTCGCCTTCGACATCGTCGCGGCCACGCCAGCCCAGACCGGTGACCCGCTCGAACAGCGACATGCTGCGCTTGCGCGGCCGGTCGCCGCCCACCGCCTCGGGAACCTGCGTCGGCTGACGCGGACCCGGATCGACCGGGCGGGGCGCGATGAACGAACCGTCGCGGCGTTCGCCGCGCAACGGACCACCCGTGCGCGCCTGAGGCTGCTCGGCACCGCCCCCGAGCGCCGCCCGAACCGCCGCCGCGGCATTGGCCGCCGCCTTGGGATCGGCCGGCGCCGGCTCCGCCACCATCTCCGGCTCCGGAGCATAGGCGCGGGCGGTCGCGGTGCTGGTCACCGGTTGATTGATCATGGCTGCGGTCGCCGCACCGGCGCCGGAGGCAACCGCCGCCAGCGGCTGCGGCGCGATCGGCGCTTCCACCAGAGTACCGTGATAGCCGACCGGCCGGGAGGCCCCGGAATTGGCCGGCGCCGCCGGGCGCTTGATGCCGGGCAGACCGAAGGCCGGGGCCGGATTCGGCGCCTGGGCCGCCGCCGCCGGAGGCGCGACATGCTGGCCGCGCCCGGCCGAAATGGCCATGGAAGCGGCGTCGATGCCGGTGGCGACCACGGAAACCCGCATCACCCCTTCCATCGACGGGTCGAAGGTCGAGCCGAAGATGATGTTGGCGTCGGGGTCGACTTCGTCGCGAATGCGATTCGCCGCCTCGTCGACCTCGAACAGGGTCATGTCGTAACCGCCGGTGATGTTGATCAACACCCCGCGCGCGCCCTTCATGGAAACATCGTCGAGCAGCGGGTTGGAGATCGCGGCCTCGGAGGCGTTGATCGACCGGCGCTCGCCGGTCGCCTCGCCGGTGCCCATCATCGCCTTGCCCATCTCGGTCATCACCGAGCGGATATCGGCGAAATCGAGGTTGATCAGGCCGGGCATGACCATCAGGTCGGTAACGCCGCGCACGCCCGAATGAAGCACGTCGTCGGCCATTTTGAAGGCGTCGGCGAAGGTGGTCTTCTCGTTGGCGATGCGGAACAGGTTCTGGTTCGGAATGATGATCAGCGTGTCAACATACTGCTGAAGCTCGGCGATGCCCGACTCCGCCAGCCGCATGCGGTGCGCGCCCTCGAAATGGAAGGGCTTGGTCACGACGCCGACGGTGAGGATGCCGCGTTCCCGGGCAATGCGCGCGATGACCGGCGCCGCGCCGGTACCGGTGCCGCCGCCCATGCCGCCGGTGATGAACACCATGTTGGTGCCATCGAGGTGCGAGGCGATCTCGTCGAGTTGCTCCTCGGCCGCCGCCCGACCGACATCCGGCCGCGAGCCGGCGCCCAGGCCGCGCGTGATGGTGGTGCCGAGCTGGATGCGCCGCTGGGCCAAACTGCCCTTCAGCGCCTGCGCGTCGGTATTGCCGACGACGAACTCAACGCCTTCCAGATTGGACTTGATCATATTATTGACCGCATTGCCCCCGGCGCCCCCGACGCCAAAGACAGTGATGCGCGGCTTCAATTCGGTATCGATACCCGGCATGCTCAAGTTGATCATCGCGCCCTCCAAATCCTTTCCGTCAATCCCGTTACCCGTTTTCCGCGTCATTGCCGCCCCGGATTTCCGGGATTGGCCGCCGGATTACCCGGCTGGTCATTGCCGTCCGCACGGGACGGGTGCTCTCGCGATTAATGCCCGCCGGCCCTCAAACCCTACAAATGCTCTCTCAACCACATCCCGACCCGGCCCATCAGGCTGCCCGGAACCGCCACCGACGGACTGCTGATCGTCAGCTCGGTGTGCTGCCGCGTCGCCTGGGTCAGCAGGCCGGCGACGGTGGCGAAGGCCGGGCCGCTGGCGGCGTCGGGCAACCCCGAAACCCGCGACGGCCGGCCGATTCTGACCTGCTTGTCGAGCACCTGCTGCGCCAGCTCGCGAATGCCCGGAAGCTGGGCGCCGCCACCGGTCAGCACCACCCGCCGCCCCGACAGGGCATCGGCTCCGGACTCTTCGAGGCGGGAGCGGACCAGCTCGAAAATCTCCTCGAGCCGGGGCCGGATGATCCGGACCAGTTGCGACTTCGGCACCAGATTGGTCTGAGTGCGCTCGTCCTCGCCGACCAGCGGCACGGTGATCATCTCGCGATCGTCGGCACTGCTCGACATGGCGTTGCCATGGAGAATCTTCATCCGTTCGGCGTGGCCGAGCGGGGTGGCCAGACCGCGCGCGATGTCGCTGGTGACATGGGAGCCGCCGACCGGCACGCAATCGGTGAACACCAGATTGCCTTCCGAGAACACCGCCAGCGAGGTGGTGCCGCCGCCGAGATCGATGCAGGTGCACCCCAGATCCAGCTCATCCTCGACCAGACTGGCCAAGCCGGAGGCATAGGGGCTGACCGCCGAGCCCTCGATGTCGAGATGGCAGCGGCCGATGCAGGTGGCGAGATTGCGCAGCGAGCCGGAGCCGGCGGTGACCATGTGCAGTTGCACGCCCAGCCGGTCGCCGAACATGCCGCGCGGATCGCGGATCCCCCGGTTGCCATCGAGCGAATAGCTGACCGGAATGGCGTGAATCACCTCGTTCTCGGGAATACGGTACTGGGCGCGGCCCTGGGCCAGCGCCCGCCGCAGATCGACATCGGTGACTTCCTGGTCGAGAATCGCGACTTCCACCCCGAGCGTCAGCGAGGTCGGACGCCCGCCCGAAACATTGACGAAGACATCGTGCGCGGTGACGCCCGCCATCTGCTCGGCGGCGTGAACGGCGTTGGCGATCGCCGCCTCGGCGTCTTCCATATTGACGATGGTGCCGGCGCGCACGCCCTGGGAACTGGTGTGGCCGAACCCGATCACCTTGATCGCCGCCGGGTCCTCGGCACGGGCGATCAGGCAGCAAATCTTACTCGAGCCGATGTCCAGCGCGGCGATCACACCGCCATGTGATCCTTTTTTCGGTTTTTTTCCAGGAATATAGGTCATGACTCAAACCCGCTGCTCAGTACCAACCGTAGCGCGCTCTTATAGGGTGTGCGCGATAACAACATGATGTGTGCGTTCCCGTCAAGAACCATCAAGATTTGGATCGGCGTGCCGACTCGTTTCGGTGGCGCACCCAACTCCGGAGCCATCATATCTTTTCCCCCGACGCCTTCTTGTGGGGAATGCCGCTCTCGGCGGTCTGAACGATCAAGCGGTCCGGCAAGCGCAGATCGATGGCCACGATGTCGCGATCGAACAGGGACTCCCGCGACACCAGATCGCTCAGCCGCCGCAAGGCGCCGGCATAGTCGTATTCCGGCAACCGGACGTTGATGCCGTTGTCGAGCCGAAGGTCCCAGCGCCGGCTGCCCACCCACACCGCCGCCGCCAGATGCGGCGACAGGATCGGCTCGCCGGCCAAGCGCGACAGCAGTTCCGGCGCGTGCTCGGGCGCGCCCTTGCCGACGATGATCGGCAGCTTGACGAAACGCTCGACGCCCTGGTCGGCCAGGATGGTGCCGGCCTTGTCGATCAGCACCAGCTTGCGGTCGTACTGCCAGAGCGCCATCGGCACCCGCTCGGTGACCTTGATGAAGACCAGATTGGGCAGGCGCCGCTCGACGGTGGCCGAGGCGATCCAGGGCAGGCGCTGCAATTCGGCCTGGGCCTGGCTGATGCTGAAGCCGAGGATCGGGTCGCCGCGCTGCAACTTGATGGCGTTGAGCAGGTCCTGCTTTTCGGCGCCGTTGCGCCCGACCACCAGCACCTCGTCGACCCGGAAGCCGGCCAGCACCGTCGCCCGCACCAGCACGCCGGTGAAGCCCTCGGTGAAGTGCTGGACTGCGCCCAGCCGCCACAGGAAAACCCCGCCGCCGCACACGCCGCCGACCAGCGCCAGCACCATGGCGACGCGCAGGGCGGGCTGAATCCAGCGCGGCCAGGCACGGCGACGGTTGGCACGCTCGGCATCCCGATAGAATTGCCGGCGCGCGGCCGACTCACTCTGCTGGGCTATGACCTGACTCAGCTTTGCCATGACGCGGTCTCCACCATCCACGAAACGAAGTCGCGATAGGAGATGCCGGTGTACGCCGCCTGCTCGGGAACCAGAGACAGCGGCGTCATACCCGGCTGATTGTTGACCTCCAGGAAGTACAGGCCCTCGGTGCCCGGCTTGGAGGAATCATAACGGAAGTCGGAGCGGGTGGCGCCCCGGCACCCCAAGGTCTGATGCACCACCAGCGCCAGACGCAGCGCCTCGGCGTACACCTCCGGCGGCAGATCGGCCGGAATCACGTGCTTGGCGTGCCCGGCGACGTACTTGGCGGTAAAGTCGAAAATCTCGCCACTGAAGGTGATCTCGGTCACCGCCAACGGCTTGTCGCCCATGACGCCGGCGGTGAGTTCGCGGCCGGGAATGTACTCCTCGACCAGCAGCCGGTTGCCGGCCGCCCAGATCTCTTCGCCCGGCGGCGGATCGCCGACCCGCACGAAGGTCAGGCCCACCGTCGAGCCTTCGTCCACCGGCTTCATGACGTAGGGCGGCGCCATCGGATGACCACCCGTGAAGCTGCCGCGCTCGATGACGATGCCCTTGGGCGAACGCACCCCGGCGGTGCTGAGCACGCGCTTGGTCATGTCCTTGTCCATGGCCACCGCCGAGGCCATCACCCCGGAATGGGTGTAGGGAATGCCCAGGAACTCCAGCACGCCCTGGACGATGCCATCCTCGCCGCCGCGCCCGTGCAGGGCGTTGAACACCACGTCGGGACGCGGCGTCAGCAGCTTGAGGAAGGCCTCGAGATCGCGCGGCACATCGATGCGGGTGACGCGGTAGCCCGCCTCCTCCAGCGCCGCCGCCACCCCGGCGCCGCTCTTCAGCGACACCTCGCGCTCGGCCGACCAGCCCCCCATCAACACCGCCACATGCCGGCTCATCTGCTCATCTCCCCGGCCGCGACGCCGATCCGCTTGATTTCCCAGCTCAATTCGACGCCGGAGCTTGCCAGCACCCGCCGCCGCACCTCCTCGCCCAGCGCCTCCAGCTCCGCCGCCGTGGCGGTGCCGAGATTGAGCATGAAGTTGCAATGCTTTTCCGACATTTGCGCGCCGCCGATGGTCAGGCCCCGGCAGCCGGCGCGGTCGATCAGCTCCCAGGCCTTGTGGCCGGGCGGGTTGGCGAAGGTCGAACCGCCGGTCCGCGCCCGCACCGGCTG
Organism: uncultured Rhodospirillales bacterium; assembly: GCA_903856295.1. Taxonomy (GTDB): domain Bacteria; phylum Pseudomonadota; class Alphaproteobacteria; order Azospirillales; family Azospirillaceae; genus BOG-933. The sequence goes on from CAIOBP010000160.1 coordinate 6,737, forward strand.
GGTCTCGGCGCGCTTGCGGGCGATATCGTCGATGCGGGCGGTGATCTCGGCCGGTTCGCCCGGCTCGCCCTCAAGGGTGGCGCCAACGAAAATCCAGTCGGCCGGCGCGGCGCAACGGCGATAGCCGAGCCCCAAGTCGACCGCCGGCACCGTGAAGGTCCGACCCGAGCGATCGACCACCTCGGCCGACACCAGCACGTCGGACACCTCGCGACCGAAGGCGCCGGCATTCATGCGCAAGGCGCCGCCGATGGTGCCGGGAATGCCCGAGAGAAACTCCAGCCCGGCGACCCCGGCCATCCGCGCCGCCAGCGCGATGTTGAGATCCAGCGCCCCGGCCCCGACCGTGACCGTGCAGCCCTCGATGCGCAGCGAGGCGAAGGCGCCGCCGAGCCGGATCACCACCCCGGGAACGCCGCCGTCGCGGATCAGCAGGTTGGAGGCGACGCCGACCACGGTGATCGGCACGTCTTCGGGGCAACCGGTCAGGAACTCGGCCAGATCGTAAGCGTCGGCGGGACGGAACAGCACTTCGGCCGGACCACCGACCCGAAACCAGGTGACCCCGGCCAGCGGCGCGCCCACGGACAGCCGGCCGCGCACCGACGGCAAACGGTCGATCAGGTGGCCATCGCCAAGGGACTCGTGGACCATCGCCGCCTTCCCGCTCATGCCGCCGCGCCTCCGGCACTCTGGGCAAAGACCCGCTCCAGCTCGGCCGGCAGGGCATTGGCCCAGCCGCTGATCGTCCCCGCCCCCAGACAGACCACCAGATCGCCGGGATGGGCGATGCCGGCAATGGTCACGGCCAGGGCCTCGGCGTTTTCCAGCGCCACGACGTTGCGGTGACCGCGCAGGCGCAGCCCCTCGATCATATGATCGCGGTCGACACCCTCGATCGGCGCCTCGCCGGCCGGGTAGACATCGGCGACCACCACGGTGTCGGCATCATTGAAGCAGGTGCAGAATTCCTCGAACAGGCTCTGAAGCCGGCTGTAGCGGTGGGGCTGGACCACCGCCACCACCTTGCCCCGGCTGGCAGTGCGCGCGGCCTTGAGCACGGCGCCGATCTCCACCGGATGATGGGCGTAATCGTCGATCACCGTGACGCCGCCACCGACCCCGGTGCGGGTGAAGCGACGCTTGACCCCCGAGAAGCCGGCCAGCGCCCGGCGCATCACCGCCGGCGACAGTTCCATCTCGTGGGCGACCGCGATGGCGGCCAGGGCGTTTTGCACATTGTGCTTGCCGAACATCGGCAGGGTCACGCCCTCCATGGTGAAGGAGGTGCCGCCCTGGCGGTCGTTGAGCACGACGTCGAACTTGGCGCCCTCGGGGCTGAGTTCGACATTGCGCGCCTGGACATGGGCCTGGGGGCTGAAACCATAGGTGACGATCCGGCGGTCCGAGACGCGCGGGATCATCGCCTGAACCTCGGGATGATCGAGGCACAGCACCGCGAAGCCGTAGAACGGCACGTTCTGGATGAAGCTCTCGAAACCGTCCTTGACCTTGTCGAAGGTGCCGTAATGGTCGAGATGCTCGGGATCGATGTTGGTGACCACGGCGATGGTCGCCGGCAGCTTGACGAAGGTACCGTCCGATTCGTCGGCTTCGACCACCATCCACTCGCCGGCGCCGAGCCGGGAGTTGGTGCCGTAGGCGTTGATGATGCCGCCGTTGATCACGGTCGGATCCTTGCCCGCCGCCTCCAAAATCGCCGCTACCAGGGATGTGGTCGTCGTCTTGCCATGGGTACCACCGATAGCAACCGACCATTTCAGCCGCATCAGCTCGGCCAGCATCTCGGCGCGGCGGACCACCGGCAGCTGGGCCATGCGCGCCGCCACCACTTCGGGATTGTCACGCTTGACCGCCGATGATATGACGACAACCCTGGAGGAGCCTATGTTCTCGGCGCGGTGGCCGATAAAAACCTCGATGCCCTGGGCGCGCAGGCGCTTGACGTTGGCGTTCTCGGAAATGTCCGAGCCCTGCACCCGGTAGCCGAGATTCTTCAACACCTCGGCAATTCCGCTCATGCCGATGCCGCCGATGCCGACGAAGTGAATCAACCCGATATTGAGCGGCAACGCCCTCATTCCGCAGCCTCCAGAGCATTTAGGGGGTGAGCGCAGGCGCAACCGCCGGAGCAGGCGTGAGCGACCTCGATCACGGTTTCGGCCAGCCGCGCCGCGGCATCGACCACGCACCAGCCGCGCGACACCGCCGCCGCCAGTGACAGATCACCCGGCTGCGCCAGCAGCGCTTCCAAACGCGCGGCCAGAGCGGCGGGAGTGAAATCGGGCTGGGCCATCAGCCACGCGCCGCCGGCCTGGGCCAGCGAGCGGGCGTTGGCGGTCTGATGATCGTCGGTGGCGAAGGGATAGGGCACCAGAATCCCCGGCCGCCCCACCGCCGTCAGTTCGGCCATGGTCGAAGCGCCGGCCCGGCAGATCACCAGATGGGCGGCGGCCAGACGCGCCGGCACATCGGTGAAGAAACTCGACAACTCGACGCCGCCAACCCCCAGCCCCTCGTAAGCGGCGCGCACGCCGTCGAGATCCTCGGGCCGGCATTGCTGGGCGATCACCAGCCGCTCCCGCAGCGGCGCGGACACCTGGGCCAGCGCGGCCGGAACCACCTCGCTGAACACCCGCGCGCCCTGGCTGCCGCCCATCACCAGCAGCCGGATCGGCCCCGAGCCGTTGGGCGCGGTGTAAAAGGCATCGCGTGCCGCCGCCACCCCGGAGCGCACCGGATTGCCGGTCTGCACCACATTGTCCCGGCAGCCTTCGGGCACCCCCGACACCGCCGGAAACGACACCGCCAGCTTGGCCGCGCCGCGCACCATCAGCCGGTTGGCCCGGCCGAGCACGGCGTTCTGTTCGTGCAGCACCAGCGGCACCCCGGCCAGCCGCGCCGCGATCACCGCCGGCAGCGACGGATAGCCGCCGAAGCCGACCACCGCCAGCGGCTTGACCTCGCGGATCACCCGCCGCGCCTCGATGGTGCCGAGGACGATCAGCCCCAGGGTGCGCAGCTTGCCGATGAGCCCCGGAAACAGGGTCGCGGCGTGAACCCGGTAGACCGGCACCGCCGGCAGGGTGTCGCCGAACGCCTTGCCCCGAATGTCGGTGACCAGCGCCACCGACTGGCCGCGCGCCAGCAATTCACGGGCCAGCGCCTCGGCCGGAAACATATGACCGCCGGTGCCGCCAGCGGTGAGCAGAACCGGCGCGGTCATGGCCGGTCTCCCAGGCCGAAATGACGGCGGGTCAGCGCCAGCACCATGCCCATGCCGAAGCCGAGCGCGATCAGCGACGAGCCGCCATAGCTGACGAACGGCAGGGTCATGCCCTTGGTCGGCATCATGTGCAGCGACGAGGCCATGTTGATGAAGGCCTGCATGCCGAACTGCACCAGCAGCCCGGCCGCGGCCAGCAGCACAAAGAGGTTGGAATCCTTCAGCAGCCGCGAGAAGCCGCGCAGCACGATGAAACCGAACAGCGCGACCAGCGCCAGCGTCCACAGCAGCCCCAACTCCTCCCCCGCCACCGCGAAGATGAAGTCGGCGTGGGCGTCGGGCAGTTGCATCTTGACCGTGCCCTGCCCCGGCCCGGTGCCGAGCAGCCCGCCATTGCCGAAGGCCTCAAGGGAGCGCGTCACCTGATACTGATCGCCGGCGGCGGGATCGAGAAAGCGGTCGATGCGGCTATGAACGTGGGGCAGCAGATAATAGGCCCCGACCAGCCCGCCACAACCCAGCGCCCCCAGAATGACCACGAACCAGATATTGAGGCCGGCCAGGAAGAACTGGCAGAACCACACCACCGAGACCACGAAGGCCATGCCCAGGTCCGGCTGCTTGAGCAGCAGCGCCACCACCACCAGATAAGCCAGGATCGAGACGAAGTTGCCGGGAAAACCGGGGCTGGTGCGCTGAAGCGAAAACAACCACGCCGCCACCACCGCGAAGGCCGGCTTGAGGAACTCCGAGGGCTGGATCGAGATGCCGGGAAAGTGGATCCAGCGCCGCGCGCCCTTGATTTCCACCCCGACCACCATGGTCGCCGCCGTCAGCGCCACCGCGATGCCGAACACGATCAGCGCCGCCCGCCGGACACCGCGCGGTGACAGCAGTGAAATCGCGATCATCAGCAGCAGCGCCGGGATCAGCATCACCACGTGATGCTCGACGAAATGGTAGGAGTCGAGCCCGATGCGCGCCGCCACCGCCGGACTGGCCGCCATGATCAGGATCGTGCCATACCCGACCAACACCGCCAGCGCCGCCAGCATCCAGCGGTCGACGGTCCACCACCATCTGCCCAAGATCGACTGGTCGGTGCGGTCGAAGGCCATCATGGCCGAGTCTCCCCATTTACCCGAGCATTAACCAGAATAGGTCCCGACAAACTCCGCGACATGGGCGGCGAAAGCGGCGCCGCGCGCCTCGAAATCCGTGAACTGATCGAACGATGCGCATGCCGGTGAAAGCAGAACGCAAGCCCCGGGCCGGCGTTCCGCCAGCGCCATCTCGGCAGCTTTGCGTACCGCGACATCGAGCGTACCACATGTTGTATACTGAACTTGGCCCTCAAGCCAAGCGGCAAACGACTCGGAAGCGGCCCCGATCAAAAATGCGTGGCGAACGTGCCCCATCAAGGGCTCCAACCCTGACAAACCGCCATCTTTTGCCTTGCCACCGAGGATCCAATAGATATCGTGGTAGCAGTCCAGAGCCTTGCCCGCGGCGTCGGCGTTGGTCGCTTTGCTGTCATTGATGAAGATTACGCCCTCGAGTTGCCCGACCCGCTGCTGCCGGTGCGCGAGGCCGGGAAAACTGGTGATCGACCGCGCGATCAGGTCGGGATGCACCCCCACCGCCCGCGCCGTGGCATAGGACGCGCAGGCGTTTTGCCAGTTGTGGCGGCCGGGCAGCGCCGGCAGAGTGCGCAAATCGAGGATTTCCACCGACTTGCTTTCGGTGTCGTCGATCAGCACGCCGTGGCGGGTGTAGACGCCGCCGGCCACCCGGTGCTCGACTGCGATCGGGATGACGGTCAGATCGTCGCGCCGTTCCAGCGCCCGGAAGATTTCCCGGCTCGGCTCGTCGTCGACACCGATCACCGCGGTCGGCACGCGGTCGGACGCCGCCACCGGCTTCTGTTCGAACATCAGGGTCTTGGCGCGGATGTAGCCATCGAGACCGCCATGGCGGTCGAGATGATCGGGGGTGATGTTGAGCATCACCGCCACCGAGAACGGCGCCGCGAAGGTCAGTTCCAACTGATAGGACGACAGCTCGAGGACATAGGTGCCGCTGGCGCCCATCGGCGGCAGGCTCAGGACCGGCGTGCCGAGATTGCCCCCGACCGCCACCGGCCGCCCGGTCAGCTTCAGGATGTGGCCGATCAGCGAGGTGGTGGTCGACTTGCCGTTGGTGCCGGTGATGCCGATCCAGGTGGCGTCGTGCTCGGAGCGCGCCAGCAATTCGATGTCGCCGATGATCTCGGTCCCCGCCGCCCGCGCCCGCGCCGCCACCGGATTGGCCTCGGGAAAGCTGTGGGGAATGCCCGGGGCCAGCACCAGCGCCGCCGCGCCGGCCAGGTCCGCCTGGTACAGATCGACCAGCGGCACCCCCGCCGCTTCGGCCTCGGCCCGGCGCACCGGGCTGTCGTCCCAGGCCCAAACCGTGGCGCCGCTGGCCTTGAGCGCCACCGCGCTGGCCAGACCCGAGCGGGCGAGCCCCATCACCGCCACCGGGTAGCCCTTAAAGAAGAAGAGGTCGATCATGCGCACGTCACCTCAGCTTCAGAGTTGAAAGTCCGATCAGGGCCAGGATGGTGGCGATGATCCAGAAGCGGATCACCACCGTGGGCTCGGCCCAGCCCTTTTTCTCGAAATGATGATGCAGCGGCGCCATCCGGAACACCCGCTTGCCCGTGAGCTTGAACGACGCGACCTGGACGATCACCGACACCGTTTCCAGCACGAACAAACCGCCGATGATGGCCAGCACGATCTCGTGCTTGGTCACGACGCTGATCGCGCCCAGCGCCCCGCCCACCGAGAGCGAGCCGGTGTCGCCCATGAACACCATGGCCGGCGGCGCGTTGAACCACAAAAAGCCCAGGCTGGCCCCGACCAGGGCACCGCAGAACACCGTGAGTTCACCCGCGCGCGGCACGTAATGGAGTTGCAGGTAGTTGGCGAAGATCGAGTTGCCGACCAGATAGGCGATCAGCCCGAAACAGCCGGCGGCGATCATCACCGGCACGATGGCCAGACCGTCGAGGCCGTCGGTGAGATTGACCGCGTTGGAGGCGCCAACCGTCACGAACACCGAGAGGACGATGAAGAACCAGCCCAACTGCACCAGCACTTCCTTGAAGAACGGAATCGACAGCCCCTGGGCCAGCGGCTCGGGCGTTACCATCACGATCAGCACCGAGGCGACCAGCGACACCCCGACCTGGGCGATCAGCTTCAGCTTGCCCGGCAACCCCTTGGGGTTGCGCTTGGTCAGCTTGAGATAATCGTCGCCGAAGCCGACCAGACCGAAGCCGACCGTGACCAGCAGCACGATCCAGGTATAGGCGTTGGACAGGTCGACCCACAGCAGGGTGCTGACGATCACCGCGATCAGGATCATCAGGCCGCCCATGGTCGGCGTGCCCTTTTTCTTGAGATGGGTTTCCGGTCCGTCGGCGCGGATCGGCTGGCCCTCGCCCTGCTTCTTCTTCAGCCAGCGGATCAGCGCCGGCCCGATCACGAAGCTGATCACCAGCGCCGTCAGCACCGCGCCGCCGGTACGGAAGGTGATGTAGCGGAACAGGTTGAACGGACCGAATTCGGCCGCCAGCGGAAAGAGCAAATGATACAGCATGGTCTATAGCCCTCGTCCGCTTACGAAATCGCCGCGGCCGCCGCCGCCGGCTGAGAAACATCCAGCGCCACCAGCGACGCCACCACTCCGTTCATCCGGCTGCCCGCCGAGCCCTTGACCAGCACGACGTCGCCGTCCCGCACCGCCCACGCCACCGACGGCGCCAGCGCCTCGGCATCGGCAGCGTACGCGCCACGTACACCGGCCGGCAGCTCCGCGTACAGCGCCTTCATGTGCGGACAGCAGCAGAAGGCGAGGTCGAAACCGGCGCCGACCAGCGGCCCGGCCAACCCGGCATGGAGAGCCTCGGAGGCCGCGCCCAGTTCGCGCATGTCGCCGAGCACCGCGATCCGCCGGCCACCGGCGCCGGGCTCGACCGTGCCCGCGACCTGGAACGACGCCTCCATCGCCGCCGGGCTGGCGTTGTAGCTTTCATCGATCAGGGTGAAGGCGCCGCCATCCTTGAGGGCGATGCGCCGCCGCACCCCCCGGCCCTTGACCGGGGGCAAGGTGCCCAGCGTCCGCGCCGCCGCCGCGAGATCCGCCCCGGCGGCCCGAACCGCCAGCAGCACGCCGAGACTGTTCATCACCAGATGCCGGCCGGGCAGCGACAGAGTGTACGTGAGACGTACACCGCCGATCTCGACCTCGACCTCACTGGCGTCGTCGCGGCAGGCGCAGCTGATCAACCGGGCGTCAACCCCGGCGGCCTCGCCAAAACTCTGAACGTTTTCAAGCCCAGCTGCCCGCGCCGCCGCCGCCAGCCGCCCGTACTGGCCGTTGTCGCGATTGAGAATGGCCACCCCGCCCGCCGTCATGCCCTCGAACAGCTCGGCCTTGGCGTCGGCGATGGCGTCGACCGAGGCGAAGAATTCCAGATGCGCCGGGGCGATGGTGGTGATCAGCCCGACATCGGGCCGGACCATCCGCGACAGCGGCCCGATCTCGCCGGCATGGTTCATGCCCAGCTCGAACACCCCGAACCGGCAATCGGCGGGCAGCCGCGCCAGACTGAGCGGCACCCCCCAGTGATTGTTGAGGCTGCCCTGGGTGGCGTAGCTCGGCGCCTGATCGGCCAGGCAGCGGATCAGCGCCTCCTTGGTCCCGGTCTTGCCGACCGAGCCAGTGACCGCGATGATCTTCGCCGCCGCCCGCACCCGCCCGGCCCGGCCGAGCTGTTCGAGAGCGGTGAAGGTATCGGCGCACACCAGCAGCGGCGCGTCCGCCGCCACGCCCTCCGGCCGCTCGCTGACCAGCGCCGCCGCCGCCCCGGCCGCCAGCGCCTTGGCCACGAAGCCGTGGCCATCGAAATTCGGCCCTTTGAGCGCGACGAACACATCACCCGGCGCCACGGTGCGGCTGTCGATCGACACCCCGCTCGCCCGCCACGCGACGGCACCGGTCCCGCCGGTTGCGGCCGCCGCGTCTTCCGAACGCCAGAGGGGAGAGGCGCCGACGCTCATGCTCCCAGCTCCGCCACCGCCGCCCGCGCTTCCGTCGCATCGTCGAAGGTTATGGTTTCCGCGCCCACGATCTTCCCCTGTTCATGGCCCTTGCCGGCGATCACCAGCAGGTCGCCCGCCGCCAAATCCTTCACCGCCGCCCGGATCGCCGCGTGCCGGTCGCCGATTTCCACCGCGCCGGGCGCGGCGGCCAATATTTCCGCCCGGATCGCCGCCGCAACCTCGCTGCGCGGGTTGTCGTCGGTGACGATCACCCGGTCGGCGAGGCGAACCGCGATCTCGCCCATCACCGGCCGCTTGCCCCGGTCGCGGTCGCCGCCGCAGCCGAACACCACCACCAGCCGCCGGTCCGCATGGGGACGCAACGCGGTGAGCACGGTTTCCAGCGCGTCGGGGGTGTGGGCGTAATCGACGATCACCGGCGCCCCGGCCGGATGATGGGCCACCCGTTGCAGCCGCCCCGGCACGCCTTCGAGACTTTCCAGCGCCTCGACCGCCGGCCCAACCTCGCCGGCCGGGTTGGCGGCCAGCACCAGCCCGAGGGCGCACAGGGCGTTCCAGGCCTGAAAGCGGCCGATCAAACCCAACTCGATCTCCACCGGCCGGCCGAGAAACTCCAGGGCCAGCCGCTGGCCATGGGGCAGCGGCGTCACGCCCCGCACCTTGATCTCCCGGCCGGCATGACCGTAGCCCAGCACCCGGATGCCGCGAATCTGGCAGAGCAGCGCCAGTTCGGGAAACTCCGGCGCGTCGGCATTAAGCACCGCCATGCCCTGATCGGCCAGCACCCGCGCGAACAGCGCGCCCTTGGCCGCCAGATAACTGGTCATATCGCCGTGATAATCGAGATGATCGCGGGTCAGGTTGGTGAAGCCCGCCGCCTTCAGCCGCACGCCATCGAGCCGGAACTGGTCGAGCCCGTGGCTGGAGGCTTCCATGGCCAGATGATCGACCCCGGCCCCGGCCAGCGCCGCCAGTCCGGCATGGAGCGCCACCGGGTCCGGCGTGGTCATGCCCGGCCCGGCCCATTCGACCCCGGCGGGCGCCGACAGGCCGAGCGTGCCCAGGCAGGCCGCCCGCCGGCCCAGCCGCTCCCAGATCTGGCGGACGAACTGCACGGTCGAAGTCTTGCCGTTGGTGCCGGTGACCGCGACCACGGTTTCGGGCTGACGGCCGTAGAACGCCGCCGCCAACAACGCAAAAGCCCGGCGCGGGGCCGGGTCCTCGATCAGGCGGATGCCGGGCGCCTCGATCCGGGTGCCGGGAGGCGCCAGAATGGCCACCGCCCCCTTCGCCACCGCATCGGCGATAAAGGCCCGGCCATCGCTGCGGCTGCCCGGCAGCGCCGCGAAGAGAAAGCCCGGCCGCACCGCCCGCGAGTCGGCGGTCAGGCCGGCGATCTCGAGATCGGCGCCGTCGAGCCCGGCCACGGTGGTCTGGCCGGCGCTAATGGTCGTCATCAGGCGAGTAAGCCGCAAGGTTGGTGCCTTTCGCGCTGGTACCGATATCGAGAGCATCCCGAATTTCCGGCCGGGTTTCGTCGACCGGCTGCACACCAAGTAGCGGCCCGATCTGCTTGATCACCCGTCCGACCGCCGGAGCCGCGGTCCAGCCGGCGGTGGCGAAGCCATGGGTCGACGCCGACGGCCGCGGCTCGTCGAACATCACCATCACCAGATATTTCGGGTCGTTGATCGGGAAGACGCCGATGAATGAGGTCAGGTTGGCGTTGGTGGCGTAATGACGACCGCGCTGCTTGTCGGCGGTGCCGGTCTTGCCGCCGACCAGATAGCCGGGCACGTCGGCGAGCTTCGCCGTTCCTTCCGCGACCACGATCCGGAACAGCTTGCGCATTTCCTGGGAGGTCCGCTCGGAAACCAGACGCTCGCCCTTCACCTCCTGGCCCGGCTGAACCTTCAGCAGGGTCGGCTTGTGCAGGATGCCGCCATTGATCACCGCCGACGCCCCCATCACCACATGCAGCGGACTGACCGACATGCCGTGACCGAAGGCGATGGTCATGGCGTTGATCTCGCGCCACGGATGGGGAATCAGCGGCCGCCCCAGTTCCGGCAATTCGATCGGCACCGCTTTCGTGAAGCCGATCTTGCTCATGAAGGCCTGCTGAGTCGGCACGCCGGCGGTCAGGTCCATGTGCACCGAACCGAGATTGGACGAATACTCGAAGATTTCCGAGACGCTCAGCATCCGGTGCTTGCCGTGATAGTCGCTGATCGTGAAGCGTCCGATATGAATCGGATTGATGGCGTCGAAGCTGTCGTTGAAGCGCACCTTGCCGCTGTCCAGCGACATCGCTGAATTGAAGATTTTGAAGGTCGACCCCATCTCGTAGACGCCGAGGGTGTTGCGGTCGAACTTCTGCTCGTCTTCGATTTCGCCCGGCTCGTGGGGATCGAAGTCGGGCAGCGAGGTCATGGCCAGCACCTCGCCGGTCCGGACATCCATGATGATGCCGTTGCCGCCGATCGCCTTGAATTCCTCGACCCCGGCCGCGATCTCGCGGCGCAGGATATGCTGAAGCCGCAAATCCAGCGAGGTCTGCAACGGCTTCAGCGCCTCGGCCTTCAGCGGCTTGTCGAAGGAGCGCTCAAGGCCGGCGAGACCGACATTATCGACGCCGGTGTAGCCGACGACATGGGCGGTCAGGCTGGCCGGCGGATAAAACCGGCGCTCCTCGCGCTCGAACAGAATGCCCGGCAGGCCCAACACGTGAACCGCCTGATGCTGGCGCGGCGTCAGGTTGCGCTTCAGCCAGACGAAACGCTTGTTGCTGGAGAGCTTGGCGTAGGTCTCTTTATAATCGAGCCCCGGCAGCGCCTCGGCCAGCTTGGCGGCGGCTTCGTGGGCGTCGAGCACCAGCTTCGGATCGGCGTAGAGCGAGGCGGTGGCCAGCGAGGTGGCCAGCTGCTGGCCGTTGCGATCGAGAATATCGGCCCGGGTCAGCAGGGCATCGGGCTCGGCGGCGTGCCCGATATGCACCTCCTCCCGGTCGGTGAAGCAGGTCGCCCCGACCAGCCGCACCGAAACCGCGGTAAAGGCGAGCACGATCAGCAGTCCGGTGACCACCAGGCGGTCGCGCCCCCGTTCGAGGGCTTTGTTGGCGCCGATGATGGCGCGGGCATGAAAGCGACTTTCCGCCGAATATCGCGCCTCGCCGCCATCGTCCCGGGGGGAACCCTGCTCTGTATTCATTGGACACGCCCCATCCGGGTCAGGAGAGCGCCGATGTCATCCCGCGCCGAGGCCCGCGCCGGGATCGCCCGGGTCGACACATGAGCCACCGCGAAGGCCGGCCCCGGCGCCGAGGCCGAACGCACGGTCCGGATCGGCCGGCGCTGCTGGGACTGACCCTGATGCTGAGGCAGCAACTGGACCGGCGCCTGCGCCGCCGCCAGCGTCGCGATCGGCGCCTGACGCTGCCCCATCGGCTGCCCCTTGCCCTCGATCCTGGATGGCTGGGCCGGCGCCGGATCGCGCGGCGCCAGCGTGTCGTTCAGGCTGGCGGGCACCGTGACCGGCCGAGGCGGCAGCACATCGAACCCCGCGATCTGCGTCGCGACGATCGGCTTCAGCGCCAGATAATTGGACGCCAGCTGCTCCAGCCGCGCCGGATCGTTGAGAAAGCTCCACTCGGCCTTCAGCACCTGAATGCCGTCATGCTCGGTGACGATCTGACGCTCCAGGGCGATCTTCTCGTCCTTCAAGCTCTGGACACGGTAGCTGGTGGAAAACAGCGAAACACCAGCAAACGCGGCAAGACCGAGCCAGAGAAAATCAGACTTGTGGAGCATAGGGGGCCTCCTCGGAGCGCTCAGAGTCAATCAGATGACGGGCAGATAACGGGCGAACCGGTTCGCTCGGCCACCCGCAACCGGGCGGAGCGCGAACGCGGATTGGCCGCTACCTCGGCGGCCGACGGAATCAGAGGACGGCGCTCAATCAAGCGGAAGCTCGGCTCGCGCCGCTCCGCTCCGGTGATCGCCAGCGGCTGATGACGGGAAGGACCAGGGAGAACTCCCGCGCGCTGGCGCAAAAAGTCCTTGACCACCCGGTCCTCGAAAGAGTGAAATGCAACGATGCCGAGGCGTCCGCCCGGCGCCAGCAGGCGCTCTGAAGCCGCGAGGCCGCGTGCCAGTTCGCCCGGTTCGTCATTGACCGCCATCCGCAGCGCCTGGAAGGTCCGGGTGGCGGGATCGATGCCGTCCCGACTCATCGGCACCGCCCGGCGCACGATCGAAGCCAACCGGCCGGTGCGCGTGATCGGCTCGACCGTGCGCGCCTCGGCGATGAACGTGGCCACCCGGCGGGCGCGCCGCTCGTCGCCATATTCGAAGATGATGCGCGCCAGCTCGTGCTCGGGCAGGCTGTTGACCAGATCGGCAGCAGTGGTGCCGCCGGACCCCATGCGCATGTCGAGCGGCCCGTCGAAGCGGAACGAGAAGCCGCGCTCGGCCTCGTCGAGATGGGCCGAGGAGACGCCGAGATCGAACACCACGCCATCGACCGCGCCGACACCGTGCGCGGCCAGCAAAGCCTCAAGATCGCCGAAGCAGCCCTCAAGCACCGTGAGCCGGCCGTCGCTGCGGGCGGCCAGGGCCTGGGCGAGCGCGATGGCGCGGGGGTCGCGGTCCACCGCGAACACCCGGCAGCCGGCGGCGGCCAGCAGCGCCTCGGTATAACCACCCTCGCCGAAGGTGCAGTCGACATACACACCGCCGTCGCGCAGCGCCAGCGCCTGCACCACCTCATCGCGCATCACCGGGATATGGCCCCCGGCGGCGGGGCGGCGGCACGGCGCGGCATCCTCTGCGGTGAGCGCGGCGGCGGCGGTCATGACTGCCCCCCGCGCAGCTGGGAGGCCTTGGCGATGATCTTGCTGAGCGAGACGTCGCGCGAGCGCGCCTTGTCGCGCATGGCGTCCTCATGGGCGGCCAGCGCCTGGGGCTCCCAAATCTGGAAGGTCTTGCGCCGGCCGACAAACGCCGCTTCCTCGGCGATATTGGCGAAACGCGCCAGATGTTCGGGCAGCACGATCCGGCCTTCGCCGTCGAACGGCACCTGCACCGACCCGCCAAAGATCGTCGTTTCGTACAGCTCGTAATCCTCGTTGGACAGATCCAGCGCTTCCAGGCTGTCGCTCAGCTGCTCCATGTGCTCGGCGCTGCACGCCTCGAGAGCGGGATACTGGAGCGACTTGAAGACCACCACACCCTGGTACGACTGGCCAGACAGCACCTTGCGAAACTCGGCCGGAACCGAGACCCGCCCCTTCTTGTCAACCTTGTTGACGTATGTCGACAGGTAGACAGCCATTGGTGCCGTTGTCCTCAGGGCTGGTGGTGCACGACCACGCTGATCTTGAACTTGCGCCCCCGCCCCGGCATCCGGTCGAGATGGGAAACACCCCCGTATCGGTTGGGTCCGGATGGACTATCATGGGATTTTATGGGTCGTCAACCACCACAGGCAAATTTTGTGAAATTGTGGAAGGTTTGCTGGACACTGTCTCAAACCAGCCCCACCCCCAGGCGAGCATCACCAAAATGTAGTGGTGGCCAATACTAGATATATGCTCTCCACCGAGTCGAAGCTCGAGATTTGGACAGGTTCTTTCTCTGTTCCGACCCCTGAATGCAGCGCAGCACAGCCCCGGAATCGCCCTGATCCGCGACTCGGTTTATAAAGTTTTAACCGCTTTTTTTGGCGCTGTTTCGGGCATCATTCATGGGATGAGATGGGCAGCACACCAGATCTTCGGCATCACTCGGAACGGCCGGGAATTGCCGCTCGGAACCGCTCGTAATGGCGCGTTGTTGTTCGAAGACCGAATCCTGATCCAGGCGATCGCATCGGGATTTGGGAGCGGCGGCGACCGCCGCCACTCCGCGCGTGCGGGCGGAGCCAGGCCGTCGGAGACGGCGCCGGAAAGCGGTGGCGGCGACCGCTTCGTCGAAAGGAAAAGTGCCAGACAGCCTGTAAGCCGGGTTCTGTCCCCGCCAAGTCACGGGGGATGATCATTCATCTGGGACGCCCGTTACCGGACGCCTCGCGCGACCTACCCGGGCGACGACGCGGAAACCCGCTGGTCCGGCCGAAGCCGGAGCCGTGCCGCCCCTATTCGATCTTGCTCCCGGTGGGGTTTACCGTGCCGTCGCCGTTACCGGAGACGCGGTGCGCTCTTACCGCACCCTTTCACCCTTACCCGTGGCCGGCCATCGATCTTTATCGGCCGGACCAGCGGGCGGTTTGCTTTCTGTGGCACTATCCCTGGGGTCGCCCCCGCCGGCCGTTAGCCGGCACCGTGTTTCCGTGGAGCCCGGACTTTCCTCCCCCCACGGCTCGCACCGCGAAAGGCGACCATCCGGCCGTCTGGCGTGCGCACCCTAGAGCATATGAACAGGAAACGGAACCGGTTCGTGGCCCGGCCGATCCGATCACGCCCTCTCGTAGCGAATGCGGTTGCGGCCGGCCTGCTTGGCCCGATAGAGACCGATGTCGGCACGCTTGAGAGCGGGCGCGATGTCGCCCTCCCCCTGCGCCAGGGCGCCGATGCCGATACTGACGGTGAAGCCGAGAGCCTCATCGTCCCGGAGTGGCAAGGACAAGGCCGCCACGGCGCGCCGCACCTTTTCCGCCAGCGTCAAAGCCGCGCCCGGAAAAACTCCCGGCAGCAAAACGGCAAACTCCTCACCGCCCAACCGGCCCAGAACCCCAACCTCACCGACGACGCCACGGCATGCGGACACGAATGCGACAAGCGCGCGGTCGCCGACGTCGTGGCCATGGCTGTCGTTGATCCGTTTGAATTTGTCGATGTCCAGCATGAGCACGGTCAGCGGCATATCATGACTGCCGGATCGCGCCACCGCCTCGGCGGCCAGGCAGAGAAAATGACGACGGTTCAGCGTCCCGGTCAGACCATCGGTGGTGGCCAGCCGCACGAGTTCGCGCTGCATGCCGAGAAACCGCTCGCCGGCCCGCAACCGCGCCCACAACATGGCGCGGGACAATGGCTTGCGCAGCAAATCGTCGGCCCCGGAATCCAGTGCCTCGGTGTATTTCTCGACCTGCTCACTGGCCGTGATGACCAGAATGTAGGGATAGTGGCTGTCGCCCCGCGCGCGGATCGCCCAGCACAATTCCGGACCGGTGACCTTGGGCATTTCCCAATCCGCGATCACCATATCGAACGGCTGGGACTGGGTGTTGACCACCTCCAGCCCCTCAGCGCCATCGCAGGCCAGCACGATTTGATGCCCGAACGCCGTGAGCCACTCGACCAGAATCGAGCGCATCAACTGGGTATCGTCAACCACCAGAATCCGCATCGATCAGCAGACCACATCCAGAAGGCGGAAAAACAGCCGCCATGAAGAGCCGGACCGGCTTATACAAGCAAATCAATTCAAAGAAAACTAGAAAGCGGCCGGCCGGAAGAGGCGGCAACCTCTTCCGGCCGGCGGTAACGCACCCAGCTTACGCCGACTTGGCGTAGCCCAGGCTCTTCAGGGCCTCGGCGATTTCCGGCAGAATCGCCGGATCGTCGATGGTCGCCGGACACTTGTATTCAACGCTGTCGGCGATCTTCTGCATGGTTCCGCGCAGGATTTTGCCCGAGCGGGTCTTGGGCAGACGCTCGACGACCACGGCGCGCTTGAAGTCGGCGACCGGGCCGATCTTTTCACGCACCAGCGCCACCACTTCCTTGACGATTTCGTCATGGGACTTCTTGACGCCGGCCTTGAGCACCAGGAAGCCGAGCGGCACTTGGCCCTTGAGCTGATCGGCGACGCCGATCACGGCGCACTCGGCGACGCTCTGGTGACCCGACAGCACTTCTTCCATGCCGCCGGTGGAGAGGCGATGGCCGGCGACATTGATGATGTCGTCGGTGCGGGCCATGATCGAGATGTAGCCGTCTTCATCAATGAAGCCGGCGTCGCCGGTCTGATAATAGCCCGGATAGTCGGCCATGTACGACTTGAGGAAGCGGTCGTCGGCGTTCCACAGGGTCGGCAGCGAGCCCGGGGGCATCGGCAGCTTGACCACGATGGCGCCGATGTCGCCGTCCGGCACCTGCTGCTGCTCGGCGTTGAGCACACGCACGTCCCAGCCCGGCAGCGGCTTGGTCGCCGAGCCGTACTTGACCTTGAACTTGCAGATGCCCAGCGGATTGCCGGAAATCGCCCAGCCGGTCTCGGTCTGCCACCAGTGATCGATCACCGGCACGTTGAGCTTGGTCTCGGCCCACATCAGGGTATCGGGGTCCGAGCGCTCGCCGGCCAGGAACAGGGCGCGGAAGCCGCCAAGATCGTACTTCTTGAGGAACTCGCCGTCCGGGTCCTCGCGCTTGATGGCGCGGAAGGCGGTCGGCGCGGTGAACAGGGTCGCGATCTTGTGCTGGCTGATCATGCGCCAGAACGCGCCCGGGTCCGGCGTGCCCACCGGCTTGCCTTCAAACATCACGGTGGTGCAGCCGTAGAGCAGCGGCCCGTAGCAGATGTAGGAGTGGCCGACCACCCAACCCACGTCGGACGCCGCCCAGAAGCGCTCACCCGGCTGCATGTTGTACATGTACTTCATGGTCCAGGTCAGGGCCACGGCATGACCGCCATTGTCGCGGACGATGCCCTTGGGCTGACCGGTGGTGCCCGAAGTGTAGAGGATGTACAGCGGATCGGTGGCATCGACCGGCACGCACTCGGCCGGAGCGGCGGCGGCGGCACCCTCGACCCAATCGACGTCGCGGCCGGCGACCATGCTCGCCTCGGCCTGGGGACGCTGATAAATGACGGTGTGACCCGGCTTGTGAATCGAAAGATCGATCGCCTGGTCGAGCATCGGCTTGTAGGGCAGCACCTTCTTGCCTTCGATGCCGCAGGAGGCCGAGACGATGACCTTGGGCTTGGCGTCGTTGATGCGGGTCGACAACTCGCTGGGGGCGAAACCGCCGAACACCACCGAGTGGACCGCGCCGATGCGGGCGCAGGACAGCATCGCGATCACGGCTTCCGGAATCATCGGCATATAAATGATGACCCGGTCACCCTTGCCGACTCCGAGCTTGCGCAGCAGGCCGCCGAACTGCGCCACCTGCCCCTGAAGTTCACGGTAAGTAATCGTACGGACAACGCCGGTAACCGGGCTGTCATAAATAATCGCCGCCTGATCGGCCCGGCCGCGCTCGACGTGACGATCCACGGCATTATAGCAGGTATTGAGCACGCCACCCCGGAACCAGCGATAAAACGGCGGATTGCTGCTATCGAGCACCTGCGTCGGGGTCTTGACCCAATCGATGGCTTTGGCAGCTTCACCCCAGAAGGCTTCCGGATCGTTGACGGACTGCGAGAACATCTGTTCGTAAAGACTGGTCATGTTGTATCCTTCTTGAGCTCCCCGGAGCAATTTTGTTAACGGGCCACGGACCTTTGAGCCGCGAACCGAAAGTGTGCGACAAAACCATCCCCAATTGCAAATCCTGATTGATCTGTTGCACTGCGAGAGTTTTGGTCTTGACCAAGTCTCCGCAGCCGCGTTCGCGACTGCAAAAAGACCTGGGCGGCAGCCCAGCCATCGCAAATCTGACATCAACATTTGACAAGAAGAAATTTTAAATCCCGCATTTGCCGAGTTGGCGCCATGATCATGCTTCTTCAGGAAACATCCTTCGGCAACGCGCGTTTCGGCGCAGCGTCGTCTTAAAAGGTTCGAGAGGACAGGAACGCACCGGCGCCCGCCGACGCCGGCCATGCGAACCGGGGTGTGTCAAGGCCGGCGCCGGACGGACAGCGAGACTCGGCACCACGGCTGCCTGGACGTGCAGCGGCTCAAACCACGCTTCGGCGCACGGGAAACCCCGAACCCCTCATCCGTGTTTGGGGGCCGCAGCGGCGGTGGCGCCGGTGGCGGCAGCGGCGGCGGCGGCCTGTTTTATGCCGGCGGCGGCGGCAAGCGCGAAGGTATGCGGCGAGTGGTACACCTTCAGCGTCCCGTCGAGGCTGGCCCGCTTGCAGGCGGCGGTGATCTTGTTAGCCTGATTCTCCGCGCAAACAACCGCAATCGTCACCTGTTTCTCGACAGAGATACCCTTGATCAGCAAAATAAGCCCCAGAGCGCCATCATCAATCGACAGAGTATTCCTGAGATCGAATGCGACATATTTTTGATCAATTCCGCAAAACCAGTTGATGATATCATGAGCCGTCTTGGCCGCAACCACCTCGAAATTACCAAAGAATACGACCATCAAACCCCACGGCTCGACGTTTGCGACAATTTTCGCTAATTTTGTCTCGTACACCGTTCTTGACTCGGCTTCTGCCTTGACCGGAGCTTCCTTGCTCATGGTATCCCCCATCTTTACCAGGACAGTGCCGTGGCATCGACCCGATGTCCCTGATGAATACCAGAGAACGGCAAGCCTGGGATCATAATAACTCAAACGACCTTTCCTGAGAATACCGAAAGACAGGAGGCACTTATACCCTTATGTCGCCGCAGGCCGCGGCCGATACCGCCGGGCGCCGGCAGTGCTCCCCCCAAACCGCCAGAAACCGCTCGACCTCGCCCCGGCCGCTGCCCCGGCCGAGACTGACGCGAATGGCGCAAGCGGCCAGATCGGCGGCGATGCCCATGGCGCTGAGCGTGGCCGAGGCGCGGGCCTTGCCGCTGGAACAGGCGGCGCCGGCACTGACCGCGATCCCGGCCAGATCCAGGGCCATGACCTGGGTTTCCGCGGCCTTGCCGGGCAGAATCAGGCAGGAGATGCCGGCAACTCGGGCGGCGGCGGCACCGGGAATGCGCAGTTCGGGAGCCAGCGCCCGCGCCCCGCGTTCGAGATCAGCGCGCAACGCCGCGAGCCGGGGGGCATCGGCGATCTCCCCACCGGCCAGCGCGGCGGCGGCCCCGAAGCCGGCGATGCCGATCAGGTTCTCGGTCCCGCCCCGGCGCCGGCGCTCTTGGCCGCCGCCGGCGATCAGCGGCGCGAGGGTCAGGCGCTCATCGAGCACCAGGGCGCCCACCCCCATCGGTCCACCAAGCTTGTGGGCCGACAGCGTCAGCAGATCGGCGCCCAGCGCCGCCCGGTCGAGAGGCAGGCGGCCGGCGGCCTGAACCGCGTCGCAATGGAGCAAACCGCCGGCCCGGTGAACCAGCGCCGCCGCCTCGGCCACCGGCTGAATCACCCCGGTCTCATTGTTGACCAGCATCAGCGACAGCAGCGCCGGGGCCGGCAGTCCGGCCAGCAACGCCTCAAGGGCCACGAGATCGGCAACGCCGGAGCCATCCACCGGCAGCCGCGCCGCCGTGGGCGCCGCCGCCGACACCGACTCATGCTCGACCGCCGAGACGATCCGCGCGGCGACGGCCAGACCGGTCAGGGCGAGGCTGTTGGCCTCGCTGCCACCGCTGGTGAAGACCACTCCGGCCGGGCTCGCCCCGGCCAGCGCCGCGACCTGCCGCCGGGACGCTTCGAGCAGCGCCCGCGCGGCGCGGCCGAAGCGATGCACCGAAGAGGGATTGCCGGTCAGCGCCATCGCCCCGAGCATCGCCGCCCGCGCCTCGGCACACAGGGGCGCCGAAGCGGCGTGATCGAGATAGCAGGGCGGAAGGCTATTCGCCGTCAAGGCCGGGTTCGTCCTCCAGATCGGCCGGCGAGACGAAGACCGGCGGCCCGGCGCCCGGCACCCGCCGGTTGATCACATCGGCCACCGTCACCGCGCTCAGATAGCCGTAAATCTGATTGCCCAGCCCCTCCCAAAGATCATGGGTCTCGCAGCGGCTCTTGTTGGCATGACACCCGGCGGGCGTGCCCAGAAAACAGCGGGTGGTGCGGATCGGCTCGTCGACCGAAAGAATGATGTCGGCGATCCGGGTGCCCTCGGCGGGAAAGGCCAGCAGATAACCGCCGCCCGGCCCGCGCACGCTCTTGACCAGCCCGCCCTTGCGCAACCGCGCGAACAACTGCTCAAGGTACGACAGCGAAATATCCTGCCGGTCGGCGATGTCGGCGAGCGACACCGGCTGGCCGGCGCTGTTGGCCGCCAGATCGATCATGGCCATCACGGCATAGCGCCCCTTGGTGCTCAGCCTCATTTCTGCCCCTCCCCGATCCGACGGTTCAACTCTGCAACCTTTTTGTTCAGCTCGGCGATGGCGCAGCTCACCGGGTCCGGGCTGCCATCGCACGGCGTGCCATAGGCGAGAAACCGCGGCGCCCCCGCCCCCTCGCGCCCGCCCACCGGCTTGGCCGGACTCCCGAGCACGGTCGCTCCCGGCGCGACCGCCGACACCACCACGGCATTGGCGCCGACCCGCGCGCCCTCGCCGATCTCGATCGCCCCCAGCACCTTGGCGCCGGCGCCGATGATCACCCGGTCGCGCACCGTCGGATGGCGCTTGCCCCGCGCCAGCGACGTCCCGCCCAGGGTGACGCCATGATAAATCAGCACGTCGTCGCCGATCTCGGCGGTCTCGCCGACCACCACCCCCATGCCGTGATCGAAAAACACCCGCCGGCCGATCACCGCCCCCGGATGAATCTCGATGCCGGTCAGAAACCGGCCAAATTGCGAGATCACCCGCGCCAGCAGCCACAACCGCCGCCGCCAGGCGCAATGGGCCAACCGGTGCAGCAACAGCGCGTGCAGGCCGGGATAGCAAACCAGCACCTCCAGCCGGGACCGGGCGGCCGGATCCCGGGCGATGATACCGTCGATGTCGTCGATCAGGCGCCTGAACACCGGAGCCCCGCTCCGCTAGCCAATCAAGGGACGATGGGTTGCCCAGCGCCTGGAAGCATATATAATTGCCCCAGTGGAACGGTCAATGAAGTTCCCGGGAGATCAGGCTCCCGAATCAACTTTAAACCTGACCCAACTTTAAAGCGGAGAGCCGGGTACGGTGTCTGAAACCATGATCGAGGGCCCGGCCGGCCGGCTGGAGGCCAAATTCTGCCGGGCCGCGCTGTTCGAGGCGCCGCTGGCGCTGATCCTCCACCCCCACCCGCTTTATGGCGGCACCATGACCAACAAGGTGGTGTTCGCCCTGCACCGGACCTTCCATCGCCACGGCTTCGCCACCCTGCGCATCAATTTCCGGGGCGTCGGCCGCAGCCAGGGCGGCCACGATGACGGCGAGGGCGAAACCGGGGATGCGCTGGCCGCCCTCGACTGGCTGCGCGCCGGCCATCCGGCATCGAAACGCTGCTGGATCGCCGGATTTTCCTTCGGTGCCTGGATCGCCCTCCGCGCCCTGATGGAGCGTCCGGACATCGATCGCTTCGTGGCGGTGGCGCCGCCGGTCAATCTGTTCGATTTCAGCTTTCTCGCCCCCTGTCCGGCCCCCGGCCTGATTCTCCAGGGCGGCCGGGACGATCTGGTGCCCGAGGCGATGGTCGCCCGCCTCGCCCACACCCATGGCCCCGCCGTCAGCTACCATCGGCTCGACGGCGCCGATCACTTCTTCGAGCACCACATGGATGAGTTGGACCGGCAGGTGGGCGGCTATCTCGAACGGCACGGCCCCGGATAGCCGCACCGAATGACGGCTGGACTCCCCGCACGCCGTGAGCCATTCTCGGCCGGCGACACGGCAGGTTTTCCATGCGCTTTCTCAATCCCAAGACCGACTACGCCTTCAGAAAGATTTTCGGCTCCGAGACCAGCCGGGACATTCTGATCAGCTTCCTCAATGCCATCCTCGACCTCAGCGGCGCGGACGTGATCATTGATGTCGCCGTCCTGGATCCTCGTCTGGCGCCCAAGATCGAGGGTATGAAGGACACCTATCTCGATGTCCGGGTCAAAGACCAACGCGAACGCTCCTACATCGTCGAAATGCAGGTGCTGAACGTCGAGGGCTTCGAAAAGCGTATTCTGTACAATGCCTGCAAAACTTATGTGAATCAGCTCGGCAGGGGCGATCCCTATCACATCCTGACCGAGGTGGTGGCCGTGACCATCACCGATTTCACCATGTTTCCCGATCTCACCCGCGTGATCAGCCGCTTCCGCCTGCGCGCCGACGAGAATCCGCTGATCTGCCACCGCGATCTGGAACTGGTCTTCGCCGAACTGCCAAAATTCACCCGCGCCGAAGCCGAGCTGACCACCACCCTCGATCGCTGGCTCTATTTCCTCAAGACCGCCCGCGACCTGACCGCCATTCCGGAGTCGCTGGCCCTCGAGCCGGCGATCGTCCACGCCTTCGAGATCGCCAACCGCGCCGGCTGGACCGAGGCGGAACTGGACGAACTGGAAAAGCGCGAAATGTGGGTCGGCGAACAGCGCCATATTCTCGAACTGGCGCGGAAAGCCGAGCAAAAAGCGCGAAAGGCCGAGGAGAAAGCGCAGGAGGCAGAGGAGAAAGCGCAGGAGGCAGAGGAGAAAGCGCAGGAGGCAGAGGAGAAAGCGCAGGAGGCTGTGCAAAAGGCCGAAGAGAAAGCTGAAGAGAAAGCCCGAGAGGCCGCACGGATGGGCGAGGCGAAGGGCGAGGCAAAGGGCAAGGCAAAAGGCAAGGCAGAGACCTTGCTCCGTCTGCTGCGTCGGCGCGAGAAGACGCTGCCGGCAGGTGTCGAGGATCGCGTCCGGGCCGCCGACACCGACCAATTGGATGACTGGAGCGATCGCCTCTTCGACGGCGGCTCCTTGGCTGAACTCTTCGGCATCGATCATAACCACTGACGGTCCCGCGGCGCCGAACTGTCTCTGCCGACACCGCCACCGCCGATTGGCACCCGGCGCGCCCCCGTGTACCATGGCGCTTCCGCCGCTCCAGGACCCGAGCCATGACCACCGAAACCGCCCGCCGCGATCAGGCCTGCCTGTTCCACCCCTACACCAATCTTGCCCGCCATCAGGTCGACGGACCGCTGGTGATCGTGCGCGGCCAGGGGGTGCGGGTGTTCGACGAAGCGGGCCGGGACTATCTCGAGGGCATGGCCGGGCTGTGGTGCGCGGCGCTCGGCTTCAGCGAGCCCCGGCTGGCGGCGGCGGCGGCGCGGCAGATGAACACGCTGTCATTCTACCATGTGTTCGGCTCCAAGTCGCACCCGCCGGCGATCGATCTCGCCGAGCGGCTGGTGGCGCTGGCACCGAAAAACCGCGCCAAGCCGCCGCTGAGCCGGGTGCTGTTCGCCAATTCCGGCTCCGAGGCCAACGACACCGCGCTCAAGCTGATCCGTTATCACAACAACGCCCTTGGCCGCCCAGCCAAGAAGAAGATCATCGCGCGCCAGCGCGCCTATCACGGCGTCACCATCGCCACCGCCAGCCTGACCGGCCTGCCCAGCAACCACCGGGATTTCGATCTGCCGATGGCCGGCATCCTGCACACCGACTGCCCTCATTCCTACCGGGGCGCCAAGACCGGCGAGAGTGAGGACGCCTATTCGACTCGGCTCGCCGACAGCCTGGAGGCACTGATTCTGGCCGAGGGACCGGAAACGGTGGCGGCGTTCTTCGCCGAGCCGGTGATGGGCGCCGGAGGCGTGGTGGTGCCGCCGGCCGGCTATTTCGAGAAAATCCAGGCCGTGCTGCGCCGTCATGATGTGCTGCTGGTCGCCGACGAGGTGATTTGCGGTTTCGGCCGCACCGGCAATCTCTGGGGCAGCGAGACTTACGGCCTTGAGCCCGACATCCTGACCTGCGCCAAGGCGCTGTCTTCGGGGGCGGCACCGATCAGCGCCACCCTGATTTCCGAGACGATCTGGCAGAGTTGCGTCGCCCAGTCGGAGAAGATCGGTGTCTTCGGTCACGGCTTCACCTATTCCGCCCACCCGGTCGCCGCCGCCGTCGCCCTCGAAGCCTTGAGCATCTACCAGGAGCGCGATCTGCTCGGTCATGTCCGCCGGGTGGCGCCGCGCTTCCAGGAGGGGCTGCGCCGCTGCGCCGATCATCCGCTGGTCGGCGAGGTCCGCGGCGTCGGCTTGGTCGCGGGCGTCGAGCTGGTGGCCGACAAAGTCACCAAGACGCCGTTCGCCCCCGCCCTGGCCATGGGCGCGCGACTGGCCGGGTTGGCGCAAAAGCACGGGCTGATCATCCGCGCCATGGGTGACACCCTGGCCTTTTCGCCGCCCTTGATCATCACCGAGTCGGAAATCGACGAGATGCTGGAGCGCTTCGGCCGGGCGCTCGACGAAGCCGGGGCTGTGCAGCCGGCATGACCGCCCGCCGCACCGACATCGCCGGAGTCGTGCTGGCCGGCGGCCGCTCGCGCCGCATGGGCGGCGGCGACAAGGCCTTGCTCCAGGCCGGCGGCCAGACGCTGCTGGCACGGACCATCGCGGCGCTGCGTCCCCAGGTCGGGCCGCTGGTGCTCAGCAGCGGCAGCGAGGCGATTCGCCGGGCGGCGGCGGCGTTGCCCGCGGTCGCCGACCCGTTGCCCGATTGCGCCGGGCCGCTGGCCGGCATCCTCGCCGCCCTCGAATGGCTGCGCGAAAGCGCGCCCGCATGCCGCTGGCTGGTTTCGGTGCCGGTGGACGCCCCGTTGTTTCCCGGGGATTTAGTGACCCGGTTGACAGCGGCGGCCGAGGAAGGCGGCTACGACCTCGCCTGCGCACGATCCGGGGGCCGGCATCACCCGGTGTTCGCGCTCTGGCCGCTTTCCCTGACCGACGCGCTGCGCCGCGCCGTGCTCGAAGACGGGGTGCGCAGAGTCGACCGCTGGACCGCGGGTTACCGGCTGGTCGCCGTCGAGTGGAGCGCCCACCCCCAGGACCCGTTCCACAACGTCAACACCCCGGAAGAACTGGCACACCTGACCGCCATCCTCGCGGACTGAACGAGCCGGTTGCCAAAGGCCCCCGGCCTTTGGTCGGGCACAAGGGCAAAGCCCCTGATCTGAGACGACGCCCAAAACGAAACCGCCCGGCCCCATGATAAACGGGAGCCGGGCGGTTCTCAGCGGTACGGGCCGGGATGGCGGCCCTCCGACGACCCAGTGGGATCAGGCGGCCTTCGGGCGCGACATGATCTCGACAGCGGCGTTGACGCGCTCATTGAGCGGCGCCAGGGCGGCGCGGGCGGTGCCGGACACCAGCCCCTGCAGACGCTCGGTCTCGGCGACCAGGGCGCTGACGCTCTCCTTGGCATAGGCCTGCTGAATCTCGGCGGCCTCGGCAACGGTCTTGGCGGTGGACAGCTTGCGCAGAGAGGCGAGCGACGCTTCCGCGCTCTTCTGGGAATAGCTGGCGACGGCCTTGCTGGCTTCTTCGATGCCCCGGGCGAACAGGCGGGTGGCCTCGATCACCGCTTCGACGTTCTTGCGGCTGACGTCGCTGGCTTCCGTCATATTCGCCTGCATGGTCTGGCTCGCCTTTTCGGCCTGATCCTTGCTGGCCTTCACGATGTCTTCAAGCGCCTTTTGGCTGCGGGCGACGACATCTTCAACGATCTTGGTGGCGGCGGCGAACTGGTCGGTCATGACGGGCTCCTTCGGTTGATCTCTTGCTTGCTTTGCTGCACTGCAACATGGCCTCACTATAGCCGCCCTTAAGAAACTGTCAACAGTTTTTTGCTGCGCCGCACAAAACTTCCAGGTTGATTTTATCAAACAAAAAATCGCGTAAAGATAGCACCCAGACCACCGGGAGACGGCGCCTCCCGGTGGTCTGGGCAATTGTCGGCCTGGGCAACTGCGCTCAAGCGGCCATCGCCCGCTTCGGCGGCGTCGCCATGTTGGCCGGGCTGTCGCCGAGGGTGGCTTTGAAGAACCCGGTTTGAATCGCGATCAACTCTTCGGGACTCCGTATCTCCAGCAACCGCAAGCCGCTTTCGAGTCCCTTGTCGAGCGCGGTCTGACCGAACCCGGCCATCTCGCGCCAATAGGCGACCGCGCCCGTGATCATCACCTGATTGAAGGTGAGCGCGCTGTCGAGGTTGGCGCGTCCGAGTCCGGTCAAGGCGTCGAAGGTCGCGGTCATCATCCGGGCGGTCGCTTCGCTCATCTCGGCATTCAGGGCCACCGTGCGATCGGACTGTTCGATCGCCAACTCATGACCGGCGCGCAGCAGGGAAAACACGGCCTCGGTGGCCTGACTGGCGAAGGGTTCGATGGTGCTGGACGGGGAGATCGAGGCGTTGGACGGGGAGGTCGACTTGGAGTTGGTCATAGCGGGCGCTCCATGCGGTGTGGGAAGAAGGGCTGTGTGGTGAGGGGGCGGCACGGACGGGTATCGCACCGCAACGAGATTGACTATACAAGAGCAGATTTCCAAGACAACCGCACAAACGTATTACGCCCACTGTGCACACAAGATTTCCGGCCACACACTAAAGTATCAGACCGAAAATAGCCCAAAGTATCCAGATTAAATATTTCGCGCCACCACACGACACCACGTGAACATCCCATTGACCAACCAGCGCATTCGCCGACACGGCGACAGCAACCCTTCCATGATTCACGATTGACCGCGCCAACCGTCATTGATGACCGGAACGAACGCAACGCCGCCGGAAAGGCGTCGGGAAGGCTTGCGCTGGAACGGCCGGAACGGCACAGTGGCCGCCTTTCGAGCCTGGGGAGCCGCACGCATGACCTATTGTTTGGGTATCAAGATCAAGGACGGGCTGATCGCGCTCGCCGATGGCCGGATCACCAGCGGCACCCAGCTTTCGGCGGCCCAGAAGCTGATCATGATGGAAAGCCAGGGCCGGCGCTTCTTCATCATGACCTCGGGGCTACGCAGCGTCCGCGACAAGACGCTGGCCTACCTGCGCCGCACCCTCACCCAGGAGCGGGCGGAGGGCTTTCCGACCATGCTGGAGGCGGTGACCTGCTTTTCCCAGCGCCTGCGCCAGGTGGCCAAGGAGGACCGCGAGGCTCTGGAAGCCTCGAAGCTGACCTTCAACCTGCACGCCATCATCGGCGGCCAACTGCCGGGCGACTCCGAGCCTTACATGTATCTGGTTTACCCCGAGGGCAACTGGATCGAGGTCGACGAACGCACCCCCTATCTGAGCATCGGCGCCACCGGTTACGGCAAGCCGATCCTGGACCGCGGCTTGCGCTTCGACACCTCGATGCAGACGGCGCTGAAGATCGCCTATCTCTCATTCGACTCGACTCGCTTCAGCACCTCGGATGTCGGCTATCCCTTCGACCTCACGACCTACACCAATGCCGAGCGTCAATGGCGGCTGACCACCTTCGACTATGACGATCTGGTCGAACAGCGGCAGTGGTGGAACCGCAACATCACGACCCTGCTTCAGGGCCTGCCCGATTCGCCGTGGGTCACGCGCCTCGTCCCGCCAGCGCTCCAGGGAAGCGGCGGAAACTGACCCGCGGCTCGCCATCCTTGCCGCCGGCAGCGGGAAGGTGCACGCCGAGACTCCAGGTGCCATCCAGGCAACTGGCGATCAGCCACTCCAGCCCGGCACCCGGTTCGCCGGGCGTGCCCGGCACCGGCGCGAACATCCCAAGCCGGCCGAACCAGTAGACCAGCCCGGCAAAGCCGTCGGGCGAAAGCGGATGGCGCTGGCGCGCTTCGGGCAGCGTGGTCGGCGGCGCGCCGTCGGCCATCTCGGCCGGACTGAAGGAACGGTGAAGCATCAGGGCGCCACCGGCCTCGTTGCCGATCACCTCCAAGACCCGGAACTCGCCATCGGCGCGCCGCCAGACCAGCCGGAAGGCATCGGAAACGGTGGCGCCGCACTGCAGGCGCAAATCCTCGCCGCCGAGAAAGCCGAGCCACGCCGCAGTGCGGCTGGCCTCGCCGGACTCACTCGAGCCGTGGATCACCCCATGAATCTGGGCACAGCCGCCCAGCCACAGCGCCAGCCCGAGGCCAAGCGCGCGGATCATCGCGTTCCGCCGCAACCGAGTTTGCCACCACGCCATCATCGGCGATGATATGGCACGTTTTCGCGGGCTTGACGAGGGATGACGACCACCCAAAGCCCGATCTTGAGGGATCGCCGCAGCTGTCAACCGGTTCGGCCGGCTCGGCATCCGTTTCCCGTGCGACATATCGCCACAATCAGAATGGCACAAAATCTGGGAATCCAACCACCGCCACCCCCATCCGGTGCGATAAAATCCTCCGACTAAACACCTCCCCCCTAGACACTGATTCCGTTTGTGTTTAGGATTCGAATCGCTAGTCGGGGGGCCGTCTGGCCCGAGCAGGGAGTGCCAAAATCGTGTCACCGTCGATCTCCATCGCCTCAAAACTGTCTGGCGCCTCAAAACTGTCTGGTCGGAAACCGGCTGGCCGGCTCATGCTCGCCGTGGCGTTCGCGGGCCTGACCCTTGCCGCCACGCCGGCCACGGCCCTCCAGTACAGCTCGATCGTGATCGATGCCGATAGCGGCAGGGTGCTGGAAGCGGACCGCGCCGACGCCCGCAACTACCCGGCGTCCCTGACCAAGATGATGACGCTCTACCTGACCTTCGAGGCGCTGGATGCCAAGCGTCTGCGGCTGGACCAGGAACTGACCGTCTCCGCTCACGCCGAAAAGCAGCGCCCGTCCAAGCTCGGCCTTGGCGTCGGCGAGACCATCAAGGTCGAGCACGCGATTCTGTCGGTGGCCACCAAGTCGGCCAATGACATGGCGGTGGTGCTGGCCGAGGCGCTGGCCGGCAGCGAAAGCGCCTTCGCCGCCCAGATGACCCAGAAAGCGCGCAGCCTGGGCATGAGCCGGACCACCTTCCGCAACGCCTCCGGCCTGCCCGACGACCATCAGGTCAGCACCCCGCGCGACCTCGCCCTGCTCGGGCTGGCGCTGATCAACGACTGGCCGCAATATTATCATTATTTCAGCCGGACCTCGTTCACCTATAACGGCCAGACCATGGCCAACCACAATCACCTGATGTCCCGCTATCCGGGCATGGACGGCATCAAGACCGGCTTCATCAACAAGTCGGGCTTCAATCTCGTCGCCTCGGCGGTGCGCAATGGTCACCGCTTGGTCGGCGTGGTCATGGGCGGCCCCTCGTTCCGCGCCCGCGACACCTACATGGCCTCGCTGCTCGACGCCGCCTTCCAGCGCGTCGCGTCCGGCAAGGAGGAGCCGGCGGCGATGGTCCGCAACAGCCCGCCCGCCAGCGAGGACACCGCCGACGCCGATGCCGACGCCAAGAGCGAGATCGGCAAGCTGGCCAGCGAGGCGGCCGGCGACCAGGACGACGAACCGGAACAGGCGAAGGCCAAGCCGCAGAAGCCCGCCGCGCAGAGCCGGGCGGCGACCGCCCGGGCAGCGCACGGCGGCACCTGGATGGTGCAGCTCGGCCGCTTCCCGAACCAGACCAAGGCCCGCGCCGCCCTCGACAAGGCCAGCCGTCATCTGCCCGCCGGGGTCGGTCACTTCTCCACCCGCCTGCAAAAGGTCGGCAACCGCCACCACAAGGCCTTCCAGGCGATGCTGACCGGCTTCAGGGATGAGCGGATGGCGACCCTGGCCTGCTCCAAGATCAAGGTGAAGGGTCATTCATGCAGAGTCTCTGCGGCATCCAGAGGATGATGCCGGTTCGTACGGGGCTCGCCGCCGGCTTGCTCGGACTGTCGCTGACGGTTCCGGCGGCGGCGGCGACGACCGAGTTATCCTACGTCGTTTATTTCGGCTATGTGCCGGCCCTCGACGTCACCACCAGCATCGAGACCGGTGACGGCCGCTACCGGGTCCAGGCGCGGGTCGAACCGCAGGCCTGGATTTCCTGGGCACTGCCCTGGATCGCCGTCTCCGAAGCCAGCGGCCGGTTGGCCGCCGACGGCGCGGTCACTCCCGAACACTACCATTCCGAGGGCACCTGGGGCACGCGCAAGCGCGAGACCAGCCTGGACTTCGCCGCCGACGGCACGCTGAAGACCCCGCCCGAGCCGCTCAAACCGGAAGAAGGCCGGGAGCCGGTGCCCCCGGAGTTGCTCAAGGCCATCCTTGATCCGGTCAGCGCGGTCATGGCCATGCTGGAGCCCGCGCGCCCCGGGCGGGCGGGATGCGCGCCGTCGGTTCCGGTGTTCGACAGCCGGCGCCGCTTCGACATCCACGCCGAGCGCCAGCCCGACGCCACCCTGGAACCAGCCTATTACAGCGCCTACGCCGGCTCGGCGGTGGTCTGCCAGTTGCGCTTCAAGTCCCTGGCCGGCGGCTATCGCGATGGTGAACGCTCACGCTTCTGGCAGACCGACAAGCCGGGAGAAGAGCGCCCGCCGATCGAACTCTGGCTGGCGCCGTTGCAGGAAGGCGCGCAGCCGGTCCCGGTCTACGTCGCCGGCAAAAGCATCCTCGGCTGGGTCACCGCCTACATCTCGAGCTACACCCTGCCGCCGAAGACCTGACCCCGGCGCTTCGGCGACGGCCGCCTTAGGCGACGCTCAAAAATAACCGCGTCAGATGACGCCGGATTTTTGGTTCTCCGCAAGGCGCGGAAAGGGGCGCCTACCCAGCGTAGGCAACCCTTTCCGCAACGCAGCGGAGGGCCAAAAAGACAAGTCAAATGGCGCGGTTATTTCTGAGCGTCGCCTTACATCTTGGGCGCGGCCGGGCTGGTGTGCGTGGCCGCGGCGGCGGGGGCCGGAGCGGGCGCCGGCGGGGTATCCTGGCCGTTCTGCTGCTTGCCGACGTTCTGGAGGCTGAAGATCACCTGCCCGAGCAATTGCTCGAATCCCGGCGTCGACTGGGTATATTCGATGCGCGCGCCAGGCTTGAGCATATCGACGTCGCCGCCCGGTTCCAGCGACAGGTACTTGCCGCCGAGCAGGCTTTCGCTCGCCACCAGCGCGATGGTGTCGCGCGGCAGCTTGATCGAGTGATCGATCGAGAGATGCACCTCGGCGAGATACGTCGCCGGATCAAGCGACAAGCCCGCGACGCTGCCGACCTTGACGCCGCTGATGCGGACGTCGGCGCCGTTCTGCAAGCCACCGATGCTGTTGAAACGGGCGGTCAGGGCATATCCCTCGACCTTGCGCAGATCCGCGCTTTTGTAGGCGAAGGCGAGGAAGAAGCCGGCCACCAACAGAACGACGGCGCCGAGCACGGTCTCGATCACATTTCTACGCATGGCTTTTGGACGACTCCGAAGGTCTCGCCGGTTTCACTCTCTCGACTCTCAGACCGGCTGCCAGGGCTCGTAATCGGCGCTGACCGCGGGGCGCTGCCCGCCCGCGAGCGGGTGTCCCGGCTGACGGTAGGCGGCGGCGGTCCCGGTCAGGTTCGGATGATGGGGCTTGATCCACGGCTTGTGGAAGGCGCTGTCGGCCGGCAAAACCTCGTTGGTGGTATAATGCAGCCAGCCGAACCACTCGGGCGGCACCTTGCTGGGCTCGAACGCGCCCTTGTAGATCACCCAGCGCCGCTCCTTACGGCCGCGCTGAATCTTGCGCGACTTGTAGTAACGGTTGCCATGGGCATCGGCGCCCACGAACACGCCCTTCCGCCACGTGAAAACGCGGATCTGGATCGTATCGAACATCGTGAGAAGAGAACCGATTTCGAACATGACCACTCTCAAGGTAAGGGGATTGACCCCGCCAGGTTGCCGGTTGGCCTGCACTATGACATCGCGCGAATGGTGCGTCCAGCGTCGAACATGACGAAAATCGTCGCCACCGCCATGGCTGGCGTCACCGGACGACATTGCTCCCAAAACATCAAGCCGGGCTCCCAAAACGCCAAGCCGGGCCGCCAAACCATCAAGCCGGGGCCTGCCGCCAGATGCTGAGACATTTCGTCGCTTTGACGGCGGGCGTTGTTGCCGAAAGCCTGCCGGACACTATAGTCCAGGATGGCGTCGCTCTGCGGAGAGACGCCCTGCCGTGACCAGGAGAGGGCGCCGGGCCCGGGGACTTCGACCGGAAGGAGAGATGGCGATGCAAAACCAGGGACCAGTCGTGGATACTCTGCCCGACCTGGATGCCCATTGGGATGTGGTGACCTGGAGCCGCGACTACGAAACCGGTCATACCGGGATCGATAGCGACCACCAGAGGCTGCTCGTGCTGTTCAACGAGTTCTCCCAGGCGGTCAATAGCGGAAAAGGTCCGGTTGTGATTCGGGAAGTCCTGGATGAATTGACGGACTACACCCACTATCATTTCGCCCGCGAAGAGCTGATCATGCAGGAGTGCGACTTCCCAGACTATGGGCGCCACAAGAGAATGCACGAGACTTTCATCCGGCAGGTCGAGGATGTCTCCAAGCACTACATGAATGGCGGCGATCTCAGCGCGTTTCTGTTGAGCTTCCTGGCCAAATGGCTGAGCGGCCACATTCTCAGCGCCGACCGCCAACTGGGCCGCTATCTCGGGGAGAACGCGGCCGAGCACTGAGGCCGGCGCGCCACGCGCTTCACGCCCCCCGCGCGATCCGGCTTTCCCGCCGCCAGACATAAAGGCCGCTGACGATGATCACCGCGCCGCCGCCCACGGTCTGCATGTCGGGCAGGGTCCCGAACCAGACCAGCCCGATCGCCGTCGACCACACGATCTGGCTGTACTGAAACGGCGCCAGCACCGAGGCGTGGGTGCGAAGAAACGCCTTGAGCAGCAAATACTGGCCGAGGGCATACAGCACACCGGCCGCCGCCAGCAGCAGCCAGTCCGCCGAATCGGGGGCATGCCAGAGCGCCGGCACCGTCAGCGACGACAGGACCAGGCCCGACAGGCAGGTGTAGAACAGCGTGGTCAGCGGCAATTCGGTGTCGGCCAGACGCCGGGTGACGATCAGGGACAGCGCCCAGCAGCCGGCCGAGGCCACCGGCAGCAGCGACACCGCCTCGAAGCCGGCCCCGCCCGGACGCACCACCAGCAGCACCCCGGCGAAACCGGTCAGCACCGCCAGCCAGCGCCCCGACTCGACGCGCTCGCCCAGCAGCGGAATCGACAGCGCCGTGACGATCAGCGGCGCCACGAATCCGATCGCCGAGGCATCGGCCAGGGGCAGGCGGCGCAGCGCGGTGATGAAGAGCACACCCGAGGCGAACAGCAAGGCGCCGCGCACGAGCTGGGGCAGCGCCCGGCGGGTGACCAGCAGGCGCGACCCGCCCTGCCTCAGCAGCAACGGCAGCATGAACAGCAGATTGAAGAGGTAGCGCGCCCAACTGACTTCGACGGGATGGAGGTGCTGCGTCAGCCCCTTGGACACGCCATCCATCACCGAGAAGACCGCCATCGCGGTCAGCATGAGCAAAATCGCCCCGGTCGAGCCCTGATTTTGGCTCGCCGGAGCGGCGGTATCAAACGGTGTCGCGGCCAAGTCTCAGGTTTCTCCTGACAAAGCCCGCGGAGGGCGGCGCAGCATGTCAGTGGAGGAACTGTCCCGGCGGCGGCGTTAAAAAGCCGTCCTCCGCATCCTCCGTATCGTAGATCGGGTCATCATAGTCGTTGGGCATCCGCGAGTTCAATCGCTCGATGCCGGTGACCACCGCTTTCAGCAGGCCCCGGAGTTCCGAGGCGTCGTCCTCGAGCCCGCGCAGGCGCTGATCGAGCATCGAGAAGCGGTTGACCACCAATTCGGTGAGTTCGTGAATCTGGTCTGTGAGGAGAGAGGTTTTGTCGCTCATGGAAGCCGCCCTTGGCCGTACCGTTCAGGTGATAGAACAATACGCCAGCCCAAACGGATGTAAACGTGATTTCTCAATAGTTTGCAGGTCGGTCTTAATGTACGGGCTGAGTGTGGCACCACAGAGACACAGTCGCGCGCCAGCGCACGGCCCGACCAGGGGCATTGCGGGCAATATCGTTTAATAACAGAGCAGTATCTGAATATGCTGAGATGCGGCTTTATCAGCCACGACGGGCACGGGCCAGCCAAAGGCGCGGCGGCGACGGCGAATCGCGATCAGGCTTGCGGCCGGCCCCCGGGCTCAGGCCCGGCGGACACGCACGCCATAAAGCTCCAGACGGTGGCCGATCAGCTCGTAGCCCATTTCCCGCGCGATCTTCTCCTTGAGGACTTCCATCTCCGGGCTTTGGAACTCGATGACCTCGCCGGACTGCAAATCGATCAGGTGATGATGATGCGAATCGCGCTTCTCCTCGAAGCGCGCCCGGCCGTCGCCGAAATCGAGCTTGGCGATGACGTTGGCATCCTCGAACAGGCGCATGGTGCGGTAAACGGTGGCGATGCTGATGTGCGGGTCGATTTCGACGGCGCGGCGAAACACCTGCTCGACGTCGGGATGATCGCAGGCCTCCGAGAGCACGCGGGTGATCACCCGCCGCTGCTCGGTCATCTTCAACCCCTTCTCCTGGCACAGCAGCTCGAGACGGGTCGGGCCGCCGTCGGCCGGAGCGGCCGGAGACACGTTCTCAGGGTTCAACATGGGCGATACCTCCCGGCTTCCTCGGATGCCACTGTGCCGTCACAGCCGCCGCTTGGCCAGCGGCCAGAGCGAGTCACGCAGGGGCGGGCCCACCCCGAAGCGTGAGCCCGCTCCAGAAACATCAGGTCAGAGCATGATGCCGCCCCACATGATTGCATCGTGCTCTAAGTAGCGCCCCGGATCAACCTTCCATATTTTCCGCCTGCCCCTTGATGCGCGAGGCCAGGGCGGCTTCGAGAAAGCGGTCGATATCGCCGTCGAGCACGGCGCCCGACTGGGAGGTTTCGACCCCGGTACGCAGATCTTTCACCATCTGATAGGGCTGGAGCACGTAACTGCGAATCTGGTGGCCCCAGCCGATATCGGTCTTGGTCGCCTCCAGCGCCGCCGAGGCCTCCTCGCGCTTCTTGAGTTCGGCTTCATACAAGCGGGCGCGCAGCATGTCCCAGGCCTTGGAGCGGTTCTTGTGCTGAGAACGCTCCTGCTGGCACTGCACGACGATGTTGGTCGGCAAATGGGTGATGCGCACCGCGCTGTCGGTCTTGTTGATGTGCTGACCGCCGGCACCCGAGGCGCGGTAGGTGTCGATCCGGCAGTCCTTCTCGTTGATCTCGACCACGATCTTGTCGTCGATCACCGGACTGACCGAAACGCTGGCGAAACTGGTGTGGCGCCGCGCCTGGCTGTCGAACGGACTGATGCGCACCAGCCGGTGCACCCCGGCCTCGGTCTTCAGCCAACCGTAAGCATTGGTGCCCTTGATCTGCACCGTCGCCGATTTCAGCCCGGCCTCTTCGCCGCCGGATTCTTCCAGCCACTCGGTCTTGCAGCCATGCTGCTCGGCCCAGCGCAGATACATGCGCAGCAGCATCTCGGCCCAGTCCTGGGCCTCGGTGCCGCCGGCGCCGGCGTTGACTTCGAGATAGCAGTCGTTGCCGTCGGCCTCGCCCGAGAGCAGGCTCTCCAGCTCCAGCTTGGCGGCGCGGGCCTTGAGCGAATAGAGGGTCTTCTCGGCATCGGCGACCACGCTGGCGTCGCCCTCCTCCTCGCCCATCTCGATCAGGTCGAGACTGTCGGCCAACTCGCGCTCAAGGGCGCGGTAGCCGGTGATCGCGGTTTCCAGGTGGGTGCGCTCGCGCATCACCGTCTGGGCGCGGGCGGAATCGTCCCACAGCTTGGGGTCTTCGGAGAGGGCGTTTACCTCTTCGAAGCGGCGCAGGGCGTTATCCCAGTCAAAGATGCCTCCTCAGCAGGGTCAGCGAGTCTCTGATCTCGCTGGCCGCCGCCTCGATCTCCGCACGCATGGCGTCCTCGCAGCTCGGGGAAAAAATAAGTCGCGATACTTAGCGCGAGCCGCGCCCGGAGAAAAGCGATTATCGCGGGCGCCGGGGTAATCGGGTGAGTGGGGGCGAGGCCGGTAGCGGGGGAGCGCCGCTCCCCCGCGCCCCCTTGCCAGGGACCGCAGGTCCCTGGACCCTGAGACTTTTTTCTGTCCCCCCAGCCCGACCGCGCCAGCGGCATCTCTGGGGATGGGGGGACAGAAAAAAACCTGTGGGGTCCGGGGAGCCCTTCGGGTTCCCCGGGCAGGGGCTCGGGGGCGGCTGCCCCCGACATCGGCACCGTCCTCCGCTCACCCGATTACCCCGGCGCCCGCGTTGACAGTCGGTGCGGCACCGACCATGTTTGCCATTGCTCTTGCCAGCCCCGGACCCTGCCCCGTGCCCGACGCCAAGCCGCTTTTTTCCTATCGCAAATTCTGGGCGCAGCGCTTCGGCACCGCGCCTTTCCTGCCCATGAGCCGGGCCGAGATGGAGGAACGCGGCTGGGACAGTTGCGACATCATCCTGGTCACCGGCGATGCCTATATCGACCACCCGAGCTTCGGCATGGCCATTATCGGGCGCCTGCTCGAGGCCCAGGGCTTCCGGGTCGGGATCATCGCCCAGCCGGGGTGGAGCGACTCGCAGCCCTTCACGGTGCTGGGTCAGCCGAACCTGTTTTTCGGCGTCACCGGCGGCAACATGGATTCGATGGTCAACCGCTACACCGCCGACCGCCGGCTGCGCAGCAACGACAGCTACACCCCCAACGACGAGGGCGGCAAGCGCCCCGACCGGGCGGTGATCGTCTACAGCCAGCGCTGCCGCGAGGCCTATAAGGACACCCCGATCGTGATCGGCGGTATCGAGGCGTCGCTGCGCCGGATCGCCCATTATGATTACTGGTCGGACAAGGTGCGCCGCTCGGTGCTGATCGACAGCCGGGCCGACATCCTGGTTTACGGCAACGCCGAACGCGCCATCATCGAGATTGCCCACCGCGCCGCCCGCCGCGAGGCCCCGGCCGCCATGGCCGATATTCGCGGCACCGCGCTGTTGCTCGACGCCGCGCCCGAGGGCTGGGAGATTCTCGACCACCGCGACCCCGAGGCGACGCCGAAGCCGAGCAAGGCCGACCGTCAGGCGGTGCGGCTGCCTTCCTTCGAACAGGTGCTGGGCGATCCGGTGCTCTATGCCCACGCCTCGCGGCTCAGCCACCTGGAGAGCAACCCCGGCAACGCAAGGCCGCTGATCCAGCGCCATGGCGACAAGGAGCTGTGGCTCAACCCGCCGCCGCTGCCCCTGACCACGCCCGAGATGGACGGCGTCTACGGCCTGCCCTTCGCCCGCGCGCCGCACCCGGCCTATC
The DNA here is from genome assembly GCA_903856295.1 of uncultured Rhodospirillales bacterium. Taxonomy (GTDB): domain Bacteria; phylum Pseudomonadota; class Alphaproteobacteria; order Azospirillales; family Azospirillaceae; genus BOG-933. Next base: position 44,072 of record CAIOBP010000160.1, read on the forward strand.
AGGGGGCGCGAATTCCGGCCTGGGAGATGATCCGCCATTCGGTGACCATCCTGCGCGGCTGCTTCGGCGGCTGCTCGTTCTGCTCGATCACCGAGCATGAGGGGCGGATCATCCAGAACCGTTCGGAAGCCTCGATTCTGGCGGAAATCGAGGCGGTGCGCGACAAGACCGCCGGCTTCACCGGCATCATCTCCGACATCGGCGGCGCCACCGCCAACATGTACCGGCTGGCCTGCACCGACCCGCGCGCCGAGCGGCTGTGCCGGCGCCTCTCTTGCGTCTTTCCGGAGATCTGCAAGAATCTCGGCACCGACCACGGGCCGCTGATCGAGCTGTACCGCAAGGCCCGCGCCGTGCCGGGGATCAAGAAGGTGCTGATCGGCTCGGGGGTGCGCTACGATCTGGCGGTGCGCAGCCCGGCCTATATCAAGGAGCTGGTCAGCCACCATGTCGGCGGCTACCTCAAGATCGCCCCCGAGCACACCGAGCCCGGCCCGCTCTCTTTGATGATGAAGCCGGGAATCGGCAGCTATGACCGCTTCAAGGCCCTCTTCGACCGCGCGGTGAAGGAAGCCGGCAAGGAATTCTACCTGATTCCCTATTTCATCGCCGCCCACCCCGGCACCAGCGACACCGACATGCTCAACCTCGCGCTCTGGCTGAAGCGCAACCAGTTCCGCCTCGATCAGGTTCAGACCTTCCTGCCCTCCCCCATGGCTTTGGCCACCACCATGTATCACAGCGGCCGCAACCCGCTGCGTCCGGTCCGCCGGGCCGACCCGGACACCATCGTCACCGCCAGAGGGCTGAAGCAACGGCGCCTGCATAAAGCCTTTCTGCGTTACCACGACGCCGAAAACTGGCCGACCCTGCGCGAGGCCCTGAAGGCCATGGGCCGCGCCGACCTGATCGGCCCGGGCAAGCACCAGCTGGTCCCCGGCTGGCAGCCGGCGGGAACCGGCCGCACAACCGCCGCCACCCCGCCCCGCCCCTCCAGCCGCAGCATCGGCGGCCGCAAAAGCAGGGGCAAGCCATGAGGCCGCAGACCTGAAAGGATTGCCTCTCGGCGACATCTTGCCGCACGAGGTGCTGTCACGAAAACCGCCCCATATAACAATAAGGCAGATGACAGCTTAGTGAATTTCAGATACCAAGGAGCTGTTCGACGGTCGGAGCTTAGAAAGTGTCTAACTTACCCAATTCGGATGATGGCCTTGACCAGCCCCTGGAAATCGCCAAAGGGATTTATTGGGTCGGGTTTGCCGATCTCCGGGGCCGCCTGCAGTGCAATCCTTATTTAATTGTTGATGGCGACGAGGCCATCCTGATTGATGGCGGCAGCCGGCCGGATTTCAGTACGATCATGCGGAAAGTACTGCAAACCGGGACCAAGCCGCACCAGATCAGCCACCTGATTTACCAACACTATGACCCCGATCTTTGTGGATCGATCCCGAATATTGAAGCACTGATCGACAGCCCTACCCTAAAAGTCTTGTCGAAACATGAAAACAACCATTTCATCCACCACTATTCCGTACAATCTCCAATTTTATGTATCGACGATCTCGGCCGCACACTGACCATGCGCTCGGGCCGGACGCTGCGCTTCTTCCCGACCCCCTATTCCCACGCCGCCGGCAGCTTTGTGACCTTCGACGAAGCAACCGGCGTGCTGTTTTCCAGCGATTTGTTTGGCGCGACCGGCGCCCAGTCGAGTTGGCGGCTGTTCGCCGATCTGGACGAGCTGTGCTGCGCCTGCGATAGCACCCCGCCCGATGACCTTGAGGCCGAGTGCGGCCCGGTCGGCGTCCCCTGCCCCTGGACGCTGCTGTACAATTTCCATCGCGAGGTCATGCCCTGCAACACGGCGCTGCGCCACGCCCTGACGGTCATCGAAAAGATCGCGCCGCGGATGATCGCCCCTCAGCACGGCTCCATCCTGCGCAGTCCGCGCGACATCGCCGAGGCAATCCGGCGGCTCGGCGCCCTTGACGTCGGCATCGACAGCTTGATGAGCCGCTCCGCGCTTACCCTTTGAGTGTGATCTCACGATGACCGGCCGGAACATCCCCAGTTTCATCGATGGAGAGTTCACTGTCGCCTCCCTGATTTCCGAGGCGCTGGAATACCGGGCGGCGATGACGGATCATGATGTCAATCAAGGTCTGCTCAAGGAAATCGTGACGCAATTCGTCGAAACCGAACGAAAACTGGCGGCGGCCCATGCCGAAGTGCTGGCGCTGTCGAGGGCCGATGGCCTGACCGGCATTGCCAATCGACGCTGTTTCGATGAGAGACTGGGTCTCGACTTTGCCCGGGCCTTGAGAACCAAGTCACATCTTGGCCTGCTGTTGATCGATATCGACTGCTTTAAACTATACAATGACAATTATGGCCATTCCGCTGGTGACGATTGCCTCCGGCTCGTCGCTCAGGTGATCAAGCACAATGTCAGACGCTTGCCGGATCTCGCCGCCCGCTACGGCGGCGAGGAAATCGTCTGCCTGTTTCCGGACACCGGCATCGAAGGCGTGGCCAGTGTCGGCAACGCCATTCTTGAAGAACTGCGCACCAAAGCCGTCCCCCACGCCCATTCGGTGGCGGCCAAGATCGTGACCGTGAGCATCGGCGGGGTGTCGATCATCCCCACCGACGGCATGACCCCGACCGACATCGTCATCGCCGCCGACAAGCAACTGTATGCCGCCAAGAAAAATGGCCGGAACCGTCTGGTGCTCGGCGAGTAGCAGCGGAGGCACGGCGACGGCGACGGCGGAGCCCCTGCCCTAGCCGCCGGCCTTGGTCTTGAGGGCGGAGCCGGCCAGGGATTTGGCGAGTTCCCACACCGAGCCCGGCACCTTGTGGCAATCGGCGATCACATCCTCGAAGGCGGCGCGGATCCACACCCGGTCCTCCTCTCCGAGGCAGAGCGGCGGGATCAGCTTGACGACGTGAAGCCCGTGGCCCGCGACCTGACAGATGATGCGATGGCGCTGATAGAGCGGAATCGTGATCATCTGGCAGAACAGCCCCTTGTTGGCGGCCTCCAGCAGCGACCAGGCGGTGCGCAGGGTAAAGCTCTTGGCTTGGCCGAACTCCACCCCGATCATCAGCCCCTTGCCGCGAACCTCTTTCACGAACTCGTAGCGGCCGACGAAGTGCTGGAGATCGGACAGAATCTGCGCGCCCACGGTGGCGGCGCGCTCGACCAGCTTTTCCTCATCGAGCACCGCGAGGGTGGCCAGCCCGGCGACCATCGCGAGATCGTTCTTGCCGAAGGTCGAGCCGTGGACGACCGAGCGGTCCATGCGGTCGAAGACCTTGTCGAACACCCACTTGCGGCAGGCCACGGCGCCCACCGGCACATAGCCGCCGGACAGCGCCTTGGCCAGCAGCACCATGTCGGGCTCGACGCCCCAGTGCTCGAGCGCCAGGAACCGGCCGGTGCGGCCGATGCCGGTCTGGATTTCATCGGCGACGAACAGGGTGCCATACTTGCGGCACAGCCGCGCCGCCTCGGGCAGATACTCGTCGTCGGGGATGTTGACCCCCTTGCCCTGAATCGGTTCGACGATGAAGGCGGCAACCGTGCCGCCGCGCAGGGCCGCTTCCAGAGCGCCGAGATCGTTGAACGGCACGGCCGCGCAGTCGGGCAGCAGCGGACCGAAGCCCTTGCGGAAGATTTCGTCGCCATTGAGCGACAGCGAGCCCAGGGTCAGGCCATGGAAGGAGTGCGAGCAATGGACGATCTTGTCCCGGCCGGTGGCGTTGCGGGCGAATTTAATCGCCGCCTCCACCGCCTCGGTGCCGGAATTGCAGAAAAACATCTTCTCCATTCCGGGCAGCCGGGGCAGCAGGCGCTCGGCCAGCACCCCGGCGAGCAGCGACACGTCCATCTGCACCAGATTGGGCAGGCGCAAATCCAGGGCCTGACGAAGCGCGTCGGCGATCACCGGATGATTGCGACCCAGAGCAAAAACCCCAAAGCCACTCAGAAGATCGAGATAGCGGGAGCCATCCTCTCCGTAAAGATAGGAACCCTCGGCGTGGGAATAGTTGTTACGAAAGCCGATAATCGACAGGACATTAACAAACTGACTATTGAGGTGCTTGCTGTTCAGCGTGAACTTTTCGCCTTTATTCTCGGCAATCAGTTTGGCAAGATCAAAAGCCATCATCTCTCTCCGGCGTTCGGGCGGCCCCGGACTGTAGCCGATTCCCCTCCGTGACACAATGCAGCATTTCCGGGGCACTCCCGCCCGCCCGCAACGGCAAAAGCCCCGCCGTCACCGGCGGGGCTCTGCTGGACCTGACGGGGATGACGGACGAAACGCCGTCATCGACCGATCATCAGGAGCGGGTCTTGCCGGCGCGAACCGGGGTGGAAACCGGGAAACCGGGGGAGATCGACTTGGTCATGACAGTATCCTCATGGATCGGAGTGGGGAAAAACCCTGAGGCCGCGCGCTACCGCGACAGCACCAGGACGGGGCGAGAACCGAAGCTCCCGGAGAAGCCGCTGTACGAACCCCTGATTTGTTCGGTGCGTCCCAGCAAGTAACTGACATTGCTCTGGCTGGATCGCAGGCTGCTCCGAGTGAGCGGACTGGAACCGCCGGACCAACTCCACATCGCGTCCGCCGGGGGAAGGAGGAGCATGACCGAGGCCGAACTCAGGTAACCGCCATGAACGATCAGCGGCACCTGGGCGGCCTCGCTGGCGCTCACGATGATCTCGGCCCGGGCGGCGCCCCCGGCAAGCCCGGCCCACAGGGCCAAGGCGACAGACAGAAGACGCGACGCTTTCAACATGGTACGCCCCCCTGCGGTTTGGACAGCCCGGCCGCGAGGGCCGGGCGATCCATCACAACAGTCGGACCAGGATCAATGGCCGCCGCCGATGCCGCCGACGGTGGTCTTGGCCGCATTGCCCTGACCGATCGCGGTGGTGTTGACGTCATGGGCATTGGCATTGATGCTGGTGTTGCCCTGGATCTGGGTGCCGCCGGCGATGCCGCCAACCATGGTGTCGGCGGTGTTGCCGGTGCCGATCGCGGTGGTGTTGACGTTCTTGGCATTGGCGTTGATGCTGGTGTTGCCCTGGATCTGCACGCCGTTCGGGTTGCTGCTCTGCTGAACCTTGACGCCGCCGGCCGACTGGGCGAACGCGGCGCCCGAAACGGCGATGAGAGCGGCGGCGGTCAGGATGGTGAGCTTACGCATGGAAAATCTCCGAATTGGATGTTTGTTTCTCTAAGGTCTCTCCGGAATACTGCCCTTTTCCTCTCTGGAAAGATCGGCATCTTTTCCCGGAACCTTGTGACACCATGAAGGTCTCACTTTTTCGCCGCGCGTTCAATCCAGCTCTTGGTCGTATGTCCTGGTTATAGGCCGAAAGGCATATCCACCCCACCGCTCCCTGCCGCCGCACGCCAAACGACAACGGCCCCGCCAGTGCTGGCGGGGCCGTTGTTTCACTCCGGGACCCGATAAAGGGCCGTCATGACCCGAACATTAGAAGCGGGTCTTGCCAGCGCGAACGGGAGTGGCAACCGGAAGTCCAGGATTGATGGTCTTGGTCATGACAGTATCCTCACGGAACAGGGGTGGAGAGACAACCTCAGAAACGCTGCGGTATGCCGCAGTGGATCAATGGCCGCCGCCGATGCCGCCGACAGTGGTCTTGGCCTTGTTGCCCTGACCGATCGCGGTGGTGTTGACGTCATGGGCATTGGCGTTGATGCTGGTGTTGCCCTGAATCTGGGTGCCGCCGGCGATGCCGCCGATCATGGTGTCGGCGGTGTTGCCGGTGCCGATCGCGGTGGTGTTGACGTTCTTGGCATTGGCGTTGATGCTGGTGTTGCCCTGAATCTGCACGCCGTTCGGGTTGGTGCTCGACTGCATGCTGACACCGCCAGCCGACTGGGCGAAAGCGGCGCCCGAAACGGCGATCAGAGCGGCGGCGGTCAGGAAGGTAAGCTTACGCATGGAAAATCTCCAAAATCTGATAAGGGTTTCTTCGAGAGTTCTCCGAGCTGTGGCTCTCCTGGTCTTTCAACGACCTTGCCGAGGCTCCCGGAACTTCGTGACAAGCTGAAGGTCTCACCATTCTGCCTGCGGATCAATCAGGCTCTTGGTCATATGCCTAGGTTATAGGCCGAAAGACATACCTTCCCCGATCGCAGAGGGACGCGCGCAACCAGCATCCAAAAGAGCGCCAGCTAAGGTTTTCAGGAAAATCACTGGCGCGCCCGGCCGGTTTTCCCGATACTCAGCCGGACCGTAGCCACTGAAACTCCGGCCCGCTCCATCGGGAGCCGCTCGCCATCGGAACCGCCGTTTCGCTGATCGGGGAAAGCACCATGAAGATTCTGATTGCCGACGACCATGCGTTGTTCCGGGGCGGACTGAAGCTTCAGTTGCAGCAGTTCAAGGCCGGCGGCGAAATCGTCGATGTCGATAATTTCGAGAAACTGCTGCCCGCCGTGGCCGAGCACCGCCCGGATATGGTGATCGTTGACCTGGGCATGCCCGGAATGCCCTGGCGCGAGGCGATCGGGCAGCTGCGCGCCACCTTTTCCGAGACCAGGCTGGTGGTGCTCTCGGCCAACGATGACGACAACAACGTGCGCGACGCCTTGCGTCTGGGCGCCAATGGCTTCATCTCGAAAAGCGATCCGCCCGAAGTGGTGATGGCGGCGCTGCAACTGGTCTGCTGCGGCGGCACCTGCGTGCCCTCGAACTTCACCCAGCACGCGACTCCGGTGCCGGAAACCACCGCCGCCGGCTCGCCGGTCACCCACCGGCAGCGCGAAGTGCTGGAACTGATGGCCGAAGGCTGCTCCAACAAGCTGATCGCCTACAAGCTGCAATTGACGGAAGGCACGGTCAAACAGCACGTCGCCGCCGTGCTGAAAACCCTCGGCGCCACCAACCGCACCCAGGCCGTCGCGGCCGCCCGCTCGGCCGGCGTGCTCTGCGACCGCCCCCATCCCTGATCTCCGGACCGGTTCACCGATCTCCGGCCGCCGCCTCGGACCGGCCGCGCCACGCGGCGCTCACAGCCGGGTCACAGGGTCCCTGAATTCCTCGGCCAGCACCGCCCACAGGGCATCGGGCCGAACCGGCTTGTGCAGAACCCGGAAGGCGAAGCCCGCGCCCTCGGGCTGAGGCGCGGTCTCGCCGGTCAGCAGAATCACCCGGGGCCAGAAGCCGATGGCGCCAGCGATCGCAGCGATCGCGGCCTCGCCGGTTTCACCATCGTCCAGGCAATAGTCGCACAGGATCAGCCGCGGCCGCCGCCGCTCCGCCAACTCCACCGCCTGCTCGATGCGCGAGGCCGCCATGACCTCGAGTCCCCAGTCGAGGAGTTGCAGCCGCAGGCTTTCGCGCACCCGGTCGTCATTGTCGATGACCAGCACGACGCAATTGGGGAAAGACGCCTGGGTCACCGCCACCCCCGCGGGCTCGGACAGCGGCACCTCGGCCCGGACCCGGGCCAACTCAACCGCGAAGGTCGAGCCATGGTCGACCCGGCTCCTGACCGCCAGCGGATGGCCAAGCAGGCGGCACAGGCGATGGACGATGGACAGCCCCAGCCCGAACCCCGGAATCGTGCCCCTGGAACCGCCCGAGCGGCCGATCCGGAAGAACTCGTCGAACACCCGGGACAGCAGCTTTTCCGAAATGCCCTCGCCGGTATCGATGACCTGAAGCACCACCCGCGCCCCGGCGCGCCGGCAGCCGACCAGCACCTTGCCGCCCGAGGGCGTGTAGCGGATGGCGTTGGTGACCAGATTGTTCAGCACGCGCTCGAGCAGCACCGGGTCCGACCGCACATGCAGATGGCAGGGCACCACCGTCAGCGACACCCCCTGCTGCTCGGCCAGCGGGCAGTAGAGGCTCCAGAGCCGCTCCAGGAGATCGCCCAGCAGGACCGGACGGATCTCGGGCTTGACCACCCCGGCGTCGAGCCGGGAAACATCCATCAGCGAATCGAGCAGCGCCGACAGCGAGGTGGTGCACTCGACCACCCGCCGCAGGATCTCCTCGGGCTCGCCCTCGGGAATGTGTTTCGACAGCACATTGACGTAGAACGCCAGGGCCTGCACCGGCTGGCGCAAATCGTGGCTGGCCACGGCGAGGAACCGGGACTTCAGATCGTTGGCCGACTCCGCCGCTTCCTTGGCCTCGGCCAGCTGGTTCTGCCAGAGCTTGCCGACGGTGATGTTGACGAAAGCCGCCTGAATCGCCGGACTGCCATCCCACTCGACCGGCCGGATCGAGTTCAGGCACCACAGCGGTTCGCCGTCGCAGTCCCGGCTGGCGAACTCTATGCTGGCGGGTTGGCGGCTGCGCTCGACCTCCCTGGTCGCCTCGATCACCGCGCCGCGGAACTCCGCCCCGACCAGATCGAGAAAACTCGGCAAGGCCAGAACCCCGCTAACGTCATCGAGCCCGAACAGCCGCGCGAAGGCGTGGTTGACCAGCAGCGGCTTGAAATCGCGATGGATCAGAATGCCCTCGATCGCGCCGTCGAACAAATTCTGGTAGGCCTTCCGCGCCTGATCCAGCGCCTTGGTCCGCTCGTCGACGCGGTTTTCCAGCTGCTCGTTGAGATGCGCCAGCGCCTCGGTGGCGCGGCGGCGCTGCTGCTCGCGCCGGTCGAATTGCAGGCCCAGATTGACCGTCACCAGCCCGACGAACAGCAGCACCGCGCCGCTGGTGACGATGCCGCTCCACCAGGTCTTCTTGACCGTCGACACCGGCACGCCGGCAATCACCGCCAGCGGATAGGACGGCACCTCGCGATAGACGCTGATTTCGTCCTCGCCATCGAGCGAGCCGCCGGTTCTGAACGACTTGCTCCGCTCGCCGCCGGGCGAAATATCGGCCAGCGCCTCCGGGCTCAGCGAGGAGCCGATCCATTTGTCGCCATAGGGAAAGCGGCCGAAGACGATGCCGTTGACGTTGATCAGCAGCACATTGCCCCGGCCGTGCATGCCGGTGGATTGCAGCGGATCGGCGAAGAAATTGGACTTCAGCACCGCCGCGACCACGCCGCGAAACCCGCCATCGGGGCCGCGCAACGGCCGCGACAGGGTGATCTGCCATTCGCCAGTTTCCGGATCGCGCAGGGGGCCGTCGATCACCACGTGGTTGTCGGGGAACATCTCGCGCTGGAGCAGGAAGAAGTCCCGGAGCGAGGCGTCGCGCGTCCCCGGCTGTCCGATCGAGCGCGCCCGGCCGAGACGGTCGGTCACCACCAGCTCGGCCATTTCGGGAAAGCTGCGCGACTGGATGTTCAGGCTTTCAAGCACCTCCGGCCCGGTTTCGCCGTCATTGGCCAGGACATATTGGCCGACATGCTGAATCAGCAAATCGATGGTCCGCAGACTGCCGCCGATCTGCTCGGCCGCCGCGGTCGCCAGCACACGGGCGAAGTCGTCGGTCTTGGCGACTTCGACCTGCCACTGATTCCAATAAGACAATCCCGACAGGGAAAACATGCCGCATAAGAAGATCGTCGCCAAAACCGCGGCGCTGCTGACCCGGCTGAAGCGATAGGTATCGATCTCGTCTGGCTTCACGGCAAAAACTCCGCTCGATCAATGGCGGATATGGTGTTCAAGCAGCACGACCCCCAGAAACCCGATGAAGAACAACGCCGTGATCGCCGGGGAATCATACTGGGGATGGGCATGGGCCTCGATCAGCAACTCCTCCGTGACCAGATAGAGCAGCGCGATCAAGCCGAAGGCATAACCCGCGGTGATCACCGCATGGGGCAGCCCCGCCGCCATCAGGCCGAGCGAGGCCCCGATCGGCAGCATGGCGCCGATGAAGACGCTGATGCCGATGATCGCGGCCCCTGAATAAAAGCGCGACAAGGATGAGGTCAGCGCCAGACCGAGAAACAGGACTTCGAGGGACAACGCGAAGGTCAGCAAAAATCCCTGGGCGGCGCCGGCGACAAACCCCAGACCGATGATCATGCCGTCGATCAGGGTGTCGCAGGCGACCGAGACGATGAACGAGGAGGACTCGCCGTAATAGTCGTCCAGCACCTTGACGAGATAGGTGAAGACAATCCCCAAAACGCCGCCGATCAGAATCGGCAGCGACTGTTCCTGCTCCAGCAGTTCGGGAAGCAGCTCCCCCGCGGCCGCGGCAAACACGACGCCCGCCGCCAAATGCTGAAACGCGCTGACCGCCCGCGGCGAGGGACTGTAAAACACCGCGATCACGGCGCCCAGGACCGCCGCGACCATCGGAATGAACGTGTAGACAACCATGGCAGCCGTTCCCATCGGTTTTCAGCACAGGCTTCGCCTGCCCCGTATCCGCGTCACCCGCGCCTCGATGCCCCATCCGGTACCCTGGCACGCGGTAACCTGGCACGATCCGGCCACGCCACGCCGAACCTCCCGTATACTCTCGAATGGCATGGCAAACAACACGCACAGGAACAGTTTACCGATAATGACGGCGCTCCGCCGAGGGCCATGGTTGCAACGGCCCGGTGAGAGGGATAAACTCCGGCCCGTACGGTGGATCCGGCGCCTCGTTCCCAGGCATCGGGCCTCCAGGCAACCAGAGCGGATGTAAGCCCGTGTTTCGAGTGAGAAGTCGTACCCTGAGCGCTCCGTCGTCGATGCGGCCGTCGCGGCGCCTGACCTCGGCGCTGGCGCTGCTGATCGTGTTGCTGGTGGGCGGCGGCATCGCGTTTCTGGCCACCACCGACCTGTCGCCACCGCTGAAAACGCTGGAGAAGGTTCTGCCCGATGAGCGCTTTCCGCGCTGACCGGGTTCGTCCGGGCGGTGCCGGACTGGCGGACACGGCCGTTGGCGCCGGCCGGGCACAAGCGGTGATGTTCGGTTTTCTGGCTTGGCGCGCCTGATGGCCGCGCGCAAACGGGTCTTGCTGCCGCCCGATCTCGACGCGTTTCTCGATATGCTGGTCGCCGAGCGCAATGCCGCCGCCAACACCCGCGACGCCTACCGCCGTGACCTGGAAGACGCCGGACGCTGGCTCGGCGAGCACGGGCCGGGGCTGAGCGAGGCCAACGACGACGAACTCAGGAGCTATCTCCGGCACCTCGGCGAGGCCGGCGCCGCGCCGCGCACGGTGGCCCGGCGACTGTCGGCCTTGCGCCAGTTTTACCGCTTCCTGTGTTCCGAAGGCCGGCGCGCCGACGATCCGGCCTCGGCGCTCGACAGTCCGGCCCAGGGGCGGCCCCTGCCCAAATTGGTGGACGAGCCCGGCGTTTCCGCCCTGATCGCCGCCGCCACCCGGCTCCAGGGCGCCGAGGGCGTCCGGCTGGTGACGCTGCTGGAGGTGCTGTACGCCACCGGCCTGCGGGTTTCGGAGCTGGTCGGGCTGCCGCTGACCGCGATGTCCCGCGATACCCGCTGCCTGATCGTGCGCGGCAAGGGCGGCAAGGAGCGCATGGTGCCGCTGTCGCCGCCGGCCCGCGAGGCGCTGGCCCGATGGCTGCCGCTGCGGGGCGGCTTCCTGCCGCCGGGAGGCGGCAAGGCCGAGCGCTACCTGTTTCCCTCGCCCAACGCCGCCGACGGCCACCTCACCCGCCAGGGCTTCGGCCTGATGCTGAAGGAGGTGGCGCTGGCCGCCGGCCTGGACCCGGCCAAGCTCAGCCCCCACGTGCTGCGCCACGCCTTCGCCACCCACCTGCTCGACCATGGCGCGGATCTGCGCAGCGTCCAGATGATGCTCGGTCATTCCGACATCGCGACCACCCAGATCTACACCCACGTCACCAGCGAGCGCCTGAAACAAGCGGTCGTCGAGCACCACCCGTTGGCCGGCCGGCGCAAGAAAACCGATGAATAGGCCCGGGCGTCTGCCCGGAATTTGACGCCTACTCCTCGCCCTTGAGAACGGTCACGGCATCAACGACATCGTCTTTATCATAACGAACCTCGTAGGCCATATCCTTGCCATCCAGCGCGCTTTCCATCGGGGTCGCCACGATCTCCCACAAGCACAGCGTAAAAATATCGAAGACGGCATGCATGACCGCCCGGCCGATTTTTCCGCCGTGACTATAGCCCCTGACAAATTTAAAAAGCTCGTGCTTCTTACCGTCTCGCTCATCGTGAGATATTGGCCCACCAAATTCAGCGATCAGTGTCGACCTGGAGACACCAACCCTGAACAGCGACACATCCTTGGTGTCCGGCTGATTCGCCGCCATGTAGACGCCGCAGCCTGACAACACCGAGCAGCAGGCCGCCGCAACCAGCATCTTCCGGATCATATCCACCGCACACCTCAATCCGCGCCGGTCTCGTGCCGGGGGGTGGCCTCGGCGGGCCAGGGTTCGCCGATATCTTCGATCAGGCAACGCCAGCGCGGGGCGGTGAGGTGAATCGCGCCCTCCCCGGCGAAGATCAGGTCGATCCCCTCGGGGCCGGGGGTGATGGCCAGCAAATCGAGCAGCAGGGCGCGGTTGGCGAGATCGATGGCGCGGCGTTTGACGGCGGTGACGCCGCGCACGGTGACCGCGCAGTTGGTGCGGGTCAGGGCCGGGCCGGCGGCCTCCCAGCGGAAGCGGTTGACCACCATCACGAAACTTTGAGACTCAGGCAGCCAGCCGATCTCGGTGATCGGCACGATGGCGTCCTGGAGGCAAGCCGAGACGATCTTCAGGTCTTCGGCATCCTCGGCGCGCAGGCGGATCGGGGAGAACTCTTCGGTCATCCTCTGTCCTCATTACTTGCCTTCGGCGACCGGACTTGCCTTCGGCGACCGGGCCGGCCTTCAAGCGACCAAGAGGCGCCGCCCCGGCCCCCGGTCAGTCTCCGTCCCGGAGCCGCTCGATTTCGGCGCCGCAGGCGGCCAGCTTGGCCTCCAGACGGTCGTAGCCACGATCCAAATGGTAGACGCGGTTGAGTTCGGTGTCGCCCCCGGCGACCAGCCCGGCCAGCACCAGCGACACCGAGGCGCGGAGATCGGTGGCCATCACCGGCGCGCCGGTCAGCTTCTCGACCCCGCGCACCAGCGCCGAGGACTGGTGAACCGTGATGTTGGCACCCATGCGCGCCAGTTCGGGAACATGCATGAAGCGGTTCTCGAAGATGGTCTCGGTGATCATCGCCGCGCCGCGCGCCGTGCACATCAGCGCCATCATCTGGGCCTGAAGATCGGTGGGAAAGCCGGGGAACGGCTCGGTCATGACATCGACCCCGAGCAACTCGCCATTGGCCCGCGACACCATCACCCCGTCGGCGGTCTCGGAGAACTCGACTCCGGCGCGCTCCAGAACCTTGGTCACCGCCTGGATCAGGTCGAGCCGGGTGTGCAGCAACTCCAGCTTGCCGCCGGTGATCGCGGCGGCCATGGCATAGGTGCCGGCCTCGATGCGGTCGGAGACGATGGCGTGGCGGGTGCCGGACAGTCGGTCCCGGCCCCGGACGCGCAGACGGTCGCTGCCGATGCCCTCGATCTCGGCGCCCATGGCCACCAGACAGTGGGCGAGATCGGAGACCTCGGGTTCGCGGGCGGCGTTGATCAGCTCGCTGTCGCCCTTGGCCAGGGCGGCGGCCATCAGCAAATTCTCGGTGGCGCCGACCGAGACCATCGGAAAGACGATCGACGCGCCATGGAGCCCCCCCGGCGCCTCGGCCTCGATATACCCGCCGACCAGATCGATCTTCGCGCCCATCTGGGTCAGGCCGTTGATATGGAGATCGACCGGGCGGGTACCGATGGCGCAGCCGCCGGGCAGCGACACCCGCGCCTTGCCCTCGCGCGCCAGCAACGGCCCGAGCACCAGCACGCTCGCCCGCATCTTGCGCACCAGATCGTAGGGCGCGGTGGTGCTGGTGATGGTCCGGGCGGTCAGGTGCAACTCGCCGCCCCGAACGGCGCCGCCCTCGGGCGGGTCCTCGCGCCGAACTTCGGCGCCGTGCTGGGCCAGCAGATTGCCCATGGTCGCGATATCGACCAGCCGGGGGGCGTTGGTCAGGGTCAGGGTCTCGTCGGTGAGCAGACAGGCCGCCATCAGCGGCAGCGCGGCGTTCTTGGCGCCGCTGATCGCGATCTGGCCGTTCAGCGGCTTGCCGCCGCGAATGCGAATCTTATCCATGGCCGCGAGCTTCCTGGCGCTGTCGAGAAGGGAACCGGAACCGAGCTTTTAGCCGGGCGGCGGGTCGGGAGCAAGGGGCGTCTCCACCGCCGGCTCCGGCGCCTCCCGGCGGGCGCGGAGCTGAGCCTTGCGCCGGAGCAGATTGTCGCGCAGCGCCGCCGCCTGCCGGGCCGCGCGCTCATCCTTGGCCGGGCCGGGCCGGTCGCCGGTCATCAGTGATCCGAGCCGTGGAGAATTTCGCCGGCCAGCCCGGTATCGTAGGCCAGACCGGCGGGGCGAATCACCACACCGCCGATGCCGTCGCCCCGGGTCAGGCCCTTGCGCTCCAGCGCCGCCCACACGCCGGCGACGAACAGCCCCGAGGCATCCTTGGTCGCCACCACGGCGCTGCCGAGATGGAAGTGATTGCCGTGGGGATGCGGAAAGTGCTCGATCCGGATCGCGCCCGCTTCCTGCTCGTCGGGACTGGCGACGTTGGGCAGCCGCGCCAGCGCCTGGGCCAGCGTCAGGGTCTTGAGTTGCAGGGCGTTGAGGTTCAGCGGATTTTTCTTGGGGGGCATGGCGCCGGCCTTGTGGGATGGCCCGTGACGGGCGATCCGGAGGATGACGGCGGCCCCAGATCCGGGCAACAAAAAAATGCTCGGTCTCCCCTCCGGACGGCAGGCGACCTCCGGGTGCGACAGCATGGACGCCGCCCCCGTATTGAAAGTTTGCACGAGTGAGCATACTCTGCGCCCACCAGTTTCGTAAGAAAGGTAAAGTCATGTCTCTCATTCGCAAATTCGTTGCCGTCGCCGCCATCGCGCTGGTCGCCGCCCTGACCGGACAGGCCATGGCCCAGGTCAAGACGGACCCGGAAGTGGCCAAGGCACTGACTCTCAAGGCCGCCGCCCTGGTCAAGGAACAGGGCGTCGATGTGGTCAAACCGATTTTTCACGCCCAGGGGGAGTGGAGACATGACGACATTTACGTGAGCGTCATGGACCTGACCGGCACCTGGCTGGTCTACCCGGTCAAGCCTGAAGGCGAAGGCAAGTCGGTGATCAACGTCAAGGACGCCGACGGCAAGCTGCTGGTCCAGGATCTGGTCAACACCGCCAAGGACAAGGGCGAAGGCTGGGTCGAATATCGCTGGCTCAACCCGGTCAGCAACAAGATCGAGCCCAAGATGTCGTACGTCAAGATGGTCCCGGAACGGAACGTCTTTGTTTATGTCGGCGTTTACAAGTAACCAACGAATACCAGTAACCGACGAAAGGGGCGCCCGCTCTCAATTCGAGGCGGGCGCCGGCTCCCGGCCATGAAGTTTCTCCGCAGCATCGCCACTGAAATCGTCCTCATTCCGATCGCCCTCATGCTCGGCGCCGGCATCGCCATGGCGCTGTTCGACGCGGCGATGAGCCGGAGCGCCACCGACATGCTGGCGGCCGAGCAGGAGCAGGCCAATGTCCGGGAAACGCTGGCGACCATCGAGGTCATCGCCGACCGGGCGCGCGGCGAGGGCTTGCTCTATCTGGCGCTGATCGGCTCGGGCTTCGAGGATTCCAAGCTGGAGGAGGTCAAGGTCCGCGCGGAAAAGGGCCTGACCGAGGCCGTCGCCCAGGTCCGCCGGCTCTCGGAAGAAGCCGGCAAGCTCGACTGGATGAGTAGCGCCAACCGTGGTCCGGCGGTGCTCGGGCTGATCAAGGCCTATCGCGACGCGCTCGACGAACTCAACCAGATGGCCGCCATCGACCGCATGATCGGCATTCCGATGGTTGGCAATGTCGAGGAGAAGTTCACCCATCTTCACACCGGATTGCTCGGCTGGCGCAGCGTGGTCAACGAAGCCGCCGAGAAGCATCGCGCCGAGAGCGCCGCCGAGGCCGCCCGCGCCCGTTTGAGCATTCTGGGCGCGATGGCGCTGGCCATGGCCCTGCTGCTCGGCGTCTGCCTGCTGGTCGTGCGCAAACTGGTGCGCTCGATCAAGAGCATGTGCCACCGGATGTCGACCCTGTCCCAGGGCGACACCGGCTCGCCGATTCCCGGAGTCGGGCGGCTCGACGAAATCGGCGAGATGGCCACGGCGGTGGAAATCTTCCGCGACAACGCCCTCGAGGTCGAGCGGATGCGCGAGGCCCAGGAGCAGCAGCGCCGGCAGGCCGAGCTGGATAAGCGCCGCTCCATGAACCAACTGGCCGACGCCTTCGACGCCAGCGTCCGCAACGTCGTGTCGTCGGTGTCCTCGGCGGCGCGGCAGTTGCAGAGCAACGCCGAGTCCATGTCCTCCAACGCCGACGACACCACCCGCCAGTGCACGGCGGTGGCGGCGGCGGCGGAACAGGCTTCGGTCAATGTCCAGACCGTGGCCTCAGCCACCGAGGAACTCAGCAGCTCGATCAGCGAAATTTCCCGTCAGGTCTCGGAGTCGGGCCGGATCGGCGCCCTGGCGGTCGAGGAGGCCAACCGCGCCAACGCCACCGTCAACGGCCTGACCGAAGCCGCCCAGCGCATCGGCGAGGTGGTGCAACTGATCAACGACATCGCCAGCCAGACCAATCTGCTGGCGCTCAACGCCACCATCGAGGCGGCACGGGCCGGCGAGGCGGGAAAAGGCTTCGCGGTGGTCGCAGGCGAAGTGAAGAACCTGGCCAACCAGACCGCCAAGGCCACCGAGGACATTCAGGCCCAGGTCGGCCAGATGCAGACCGTGACCGGGACCACCGTCGACGCCATCAAGACCATCACCGGCACCATCCGGCGCATGAGCGACATTTCCCTGACCATCGCCACCGCCGTGGAAGAGCAGGGCTCGGCAACCCGCGAAATCGCCCGCAATATCAACGAGGCCTCCACGGGAACCCAGGAAGTCTCCACCCACATCGTCTGCGTGTCCCAGGCGGCCAGCGAAACCGGCACCGCCGCCACCGAAACGCTCTCGGCGGCGACCGAACTCGGCTCCCAGGCCGACACCCTGGCCAGGGAGGTCGAGCGCTTCATCTCCCAGGTCAGGCGAGCATAACCACCGGGGCCAAGGGCTGTTGCCAGGGCAGCGGATCGGACGTAGTTTATCTGCAAGGGTCGTCGTGGCCGGGCTCGCCCCGGTCGGCGGCGTCTTGCCACCGGCGCAGGCGCTTGCCACCAGCACAGGTGCTGCGGCCCCCGCTCTTCGCGTCTGATTTGAAACACTGTTCCTGGGAGGGCACTGGTGAGCAAGCTGATAACCCTGCTGCTGCTGATCGGCGCCGTGTACATGCTCTGGCAGTGGCAAAGGCGGGCCGAACGGGCGCGGGTCGACGCCGCGCGCGCCGCCGAGCCGCGCATCCCCACCGAAACCATGGTCAAGTGCCGGAGCTGCGGCGTTTACGTGCCCGCCAAGGGCGCCCACGATTGCGGCTATGCCGACTGCCCCTATCGGCGCTGAGAGCCTGCCCGAACCACACATCACAAAACCACACATCACAAAGCGACTGGAGACGGGCCGGGCGTTGCTGTAGATTGGCGGGCATTCAACCGATTGAGCCGGGGCTTGGTCATGGACATTTTCTCGCCGCTGGACTGGCGCAACACCGCGCTGGACCACTTCTTCTATGATGTCGGCGCCCTCAGCGCCGAGGAACAGCGGCAGGTCGCCGCCTGTCCCCACCGCGAGGGCGCGGCGCTGCTGGTCGCGCCCGCCGCCAGGGGCGAGGCGATCCGCTACATTCCCCGGCGCGGCTTCGCGGAGCTGGATCGGGCCGATTTCGCCGGCATCACCGTCGCCGGAGTCGGCAGTTCGGCGCTGGGCACGGCGGCGCTGGCCCGCCAGCTCGCCGACGCGCTGGACGCGCCGGTGCTGGGCGTGATCACCGGACGCGGCATGGAAACCCTGATTTCCGAGGCTCTCGGCGGCTGGTTCCTGTTTCGCACCGAGAATGTGGTCGGTGAGGTGTTCGACCTGTGGCGCCGGATGAGCGGCACCCTGCCGAGCTTCCGCGGCCCCGGCCGTCCCGCGGCTTCCGGCGGTATCTTCCAGGGTTTTTGGAGCGCCGGCGACGAAACCAGCAGCCTGCTGGCCCTGCTCAGCCGCTTTCCCGACAAGATTCGCTTCCTGGTCGGACACAGCCGGGGCTGCCTGCTGATCGCCAACGCCCTGCGCGGCCTGCTGCTGAAGCGGCCCGAGGAGGCGGCCCGGCTGTCGGAGGTCGAGATTCTGACCCTCGGCGCCGCCGTCGGCTTCCCGGCCGGCTACGACAAGCTGATCCAGGTGCTGGGCGGTGCCGACGGGTTCGGCGCCATGAACAGCGACGCCCCCGCCGACATGGTGGTGCCCGGCGCCGCCCATCACCTCAATCCGGCCTTTCCCTGCTGCCTGCCGCTGGCGACGGCGCTGGCGGCGGTGCCCGCTGGCTGGTCGCTCCACCGCTGAACGTCCGGCTCCGCCGCCACGGGATCGGGCGAAGCTTGATTCCGCGGAGACGGGCTTGTATCGTTCGCCCTCGCGAAAAAACTGTCATGGAAACGGCCATGGCGCCGACTGGGACCAACAGACGTACGCAGGCGCTGAGCTTTCAAGCGCTGATCCTCAAGCTTCAGAATTTCTGGGCCGAGCAGGGCTGTGTCATTCTTCAGCCCTACGACATGGAAGTCGGGGCCGGGACCTTCCATCCGGCGACGACGCTGCGCGCGCTCGGGCCGGAGCCGTGGAAGGCCGCCTACGTCCAGCCTTCGCGCCGGCCCAAGGACGGCCGCTATGGCGAAAATCCCAACCGGCTTCAGCATTATTACCAGTATCAGGTGATCCTGAAGCCCTCGCCGGCCAACGCCCAGGAGCTGTACCTGGACAGCCTGCGCATGCTCGGCATCGACCCCAAGCGCCACGACATCCGCTTCGTCGAGGATGACTGGGAGAGCCCGACTCTGGGCGCCTGGGGCCTGGGCTGGGAAGTCTGGTGCGATGGCATGGAGGTGACCCAGTTCACCTATTTCCAGCAGGTCGGCGGCATTGAGTGCGACCCGGTGGCGGTCGAGCTGACCTATGGGCTGGAGCGCCTGGCCATGTACGTCCAGGGCGTCGAGAACGTCTACAACCTCGACTTCAACGGCGAGGGCGTGACGTACGGCGACGTCTTCCTCAGGGCGGAGAAGGAGTACTCGGCCTTCAACTTCGAGTACGCCAACACCGACCTGCTGCTCCAGCACTTCAAGGACGCCGAAGGCGAGTGCCGGCAGCTGATCGAGCGCAAGCTGGCGCTGCCCGCCTATGACCAGTGCATCAAGGCCAGCCATCTCTTCAATCTCCTGGATGCCCGGGGCGTGATCAGCGTCGTCGAGCGCGCGGCCTATATCGGCCGGGTGCGCGGGTTGGCCAAGGCGTGCTGCGAGGGCTGGCTGGCTGGAGGAGGAACCCGCTCCTGACCCCCGCAACCCCCGATCGTCCGCCTCTCGAAGACGAACGCAAGCGCCTCGCCGACTGGTACATCGAGCGGCGGGCCGAGCTTTCAGCGTTTCTGGACGATCTCTCGTGGGAGCTGATCGTGGCCACCTCGTCCGCGGCCGAGGAATACTACCGGCAAAACGACAGCAGCCAGTTCCAGGACCATGCCGATCGCCTGGAAGCTCTGATGGTGATGAAACGATCCGCCGAGATGTCCCTGGAAGCAATCAACCGCTCCATGGAAAACCTCAGCCGCATGGAAGAAATGAACCGGCTGCGCGCGCGGCGCGGCAAATAACCGGTCTGGTTGGCAGGACAGTCCAATGCCCGAGCTTTTCGTCGAACTTTTCTCCGAAGACATTCCCGCC
>CAIOBP010000161.1 GCA_903856295.1 uncultured Rhodospirillales bacterium
GGCAGCCAAGGCCAAGGCACGGGGATACCGCTCTACCCGCAACCTGGCCGCGATAATCTACCTCGTCGCCGGAAAGCTAGAACTCAAGCTACCCACGTGAAACAGCGAAGAGCCTAATTTTTAGTGGCCGCGACAATGAGTCACAATAACCGAGCTTTCAAACGATCTCATGTCCAGGATAGTTGTGTGTCTATGACCTGTCATATCCGCCATATTATTGACATAGTCATGCGCATAGAGTCAATAACTCTGGGTAATTTTACAGATTACCTGGTATGTCATGGCGGTTTTCCAAACATTAATCGGAGGGCGTGAGAATAATTTGCGCAGAGCCGGCTAGTCCAAGAACAAGCTGGCCGCCTTTTCCGTCGTTTCTGTTCTGTGGCATTGCAGCAAGAAGCCGCCACCGGAGGGCCGCGGTTGCGTCGTTGTCTTATACGGAACTATACGTATCAGTAGTTTTACGTAGATATGGGCCGTGGAGTCCCGCCCTTGCCGCCGCAGCTCCTTGCCATTCAGCCGGCCGCGTTTGGTGGCGCTGTCCGTTGCGATGACACGATGAAACCCGTCCTCGGTATCCTCAACACCATATCCCGTCTCACGGAAGGCGTTATCCAGTCCGCACAGGGTCGTCGAGGCGGGGGGCCTGTTCTGGTGCGGACCGGTTGGAACGTCCTGCGATTGCTCGAGGGGCCGGTCACCCGATGGCCCGATTCTTGAGTGGGGTTGGGGTGTGAGGCCGTACCTCTCACGTCGGGATGCCGCCTTGGGGTGGCCCCAGCAGAAGCCGGAAGCGCAGCAGAAGGCAACCTCGTCTGGCAATCCGGTGGTTCGCAAACCGCATGGTGGTTGCTCGCGGGAACGTCGCTTCAGGGGAGGGTATTATGATGAACCAGCTCCAGTCACTGATCGGCACCGTCATCACCGCTTCGATCGAGCGGGCCGCCATGGGCGCGACCAAGGGCGATCTCGTCCACGGTTTGCTGGCCGGACTCCGGCGGATTCGCACCGTGGTCGGGCTTCAGTCCGGTTATGGCGCCGCGTGCGCCGTCGATGACAGCATTCATGACCAGATGCTCGAGCGCAGCCTTGAGACGTTCGGCGCGGCGCCGGTCGGGCTGCCGCAGCCGGGGGCGGGCGCGGCGCGGGCGGCGGCGATCCTCGAGGACGCGGCGATGACCTGCGTCACCCTCAACGGCTACTTTCCGGGAAACACCGCCATGACCCTGGCGGTCTGGGCGATGACCGAGCGCATGCTCGTCGTGGCGGGCGGTGTGCCGCACTGGCGGGTGATCAGCGCGCTACTGCGCTGCCACGAGGCCGAAGACGAAGACGTCGCGGCCGCCGGCGAGGAACCCTGGGCGCATATGGCCATGCAGTAACAGGGATGGCGGCGGCCCGATGTCCCCGCGAGCGTGGCTCGGGAGCCGCATGGGGGGCGGGATTTCATCCTGGGGCCGCGCAGTGCGATTCCCTGGTTGACAGAGGGCGAGGCGCCCGCCATTATCCGGCCGTTCCCGACGCGGTCAAGGCCGCAGCGGTAGGTGGGGCCGTAGCTCAGCTGGGAGAGCGACGCGTTCGCAATGCGTAGGTCGTGAGTTCGATCCTCATCGGCTCCACCAATTTTTCAAAGGCTCGGCTCGAATGGGCTGGGCCTTTTTGCGTCTCTCCTGGGGCGCCCGCCCGGCAACTTTATCCAGATCCGCCCGGCAAGAACTGCCGGGCAGGCGGTGCGTGGGAAATATTTGCCGGGGCCCGGCGCCGGGTTCGCGGCCATCGCCTCACCGGAGCGTATCCCGGCAATCCTTGCAGACCAGCCGCCTTTTGACCGTGGCCGGGGGGAGGCTGGATATCCCTGCCGCTGGTCCGGTCTTTGCATGCCACCTGCTCAGGATACCTCGGAGAACCGGGGTTTAGTGCGGAGAACGCCAATGAGCCCGAATCCGGCCATCTGGAAAGCCCAGCAGCGTCCGAGCGTCACGCCGCCCGGGCTGTTCGATGAGAAAAAGCTGAGGGCCGGGATTACGCGGGGTGACCTCGAGCGTCTGCTCGACAAGCACATGCGCTTTCTGAAGGGGCGTTCGCACGGGCAGCGACTCGATTTGTCCATGCAGAACTTGTCCGGGGTTTCGTTCGCCGGCTGCAATCTCGACCATAGCGAACTGCGCGGCGCCGATTTGAGCGATTGCGATCTGACCAGAGCGAGTCTGATCGGCGCGAATTTGTTCTGTGCCGATTTGTCGGGAGCGGTGCTGGTGTCCTGCAACCTGGAGCGGGCCGATTTGCGTGGCGCCTGCTTCGACTATGCCGATCTGGCCTTGGCCAACTTCAGCGGTGCCGACTGCCGGGACGGGGCGCTGTTCCAGCACGATCCCGGTGTGCTGGGGGCTGCCGCCCGATCGAAGCGCAGCGGCAACGCCACCAGCTTCGACGGCGCCAATGTCGCGCGCTCGCGGTTTTGCAGCACCAATCTGGCCGGCGCCAGCTTCCGCCGGGCCGATATCGTCGAGTCCAGCTTTGAAAAGGCCAATCTCTCCGAAGCCAGCTTCGTGCGCGCTTCGGTGGTCCGGGCCGATTTCTCGGGTGCCGCCATCGGCCGGGCCGATTTCACCGACGCCGAGCTGGTCGGGTGCAACGCCGATCAGCCGTTCCGGGGCCGGCGGGCGCCGCTGCCGTCGACCATCGACGAGCGCTTGCGCTACGCCCTCGAGCTGCACCGCGAGTGGGTGTCGAGCCTGTCCCACCGGGGGGTCCGGCTATCGCTCAAGGATTGCGCGCTCCACGGCTTGCGGCTGGAGGGGGCCGATCTGTCGGCGGCGGAATTCCGCAATGTCGACCTGCGGGATGCCCAGCTCAAGAACGCCAATCTGGCCATGGCGGAGTTTATCGGCTGTTCGCTGACCAACAGCGATTTGCGCGGGGTCGATGCCCGGGGCGCCCGTTTTACCAAGAGCGATCTGTCGGGGTCCGACCTGACGCACGGGAATTTCTCGGCGGTCACCCCGGTGCATCGGGACAAGGGCCTGTGGCGGACCAACTTCACCGACGCCAATCTCAGCAAGACCATCCTCGATGGCGGCGTGCTGACGGACTGCAAGTTCGTGCGCACCAATTTCGCCGAGGCGATGGCGGTGCGCGCCAAGCTGAACCGCTCCGACCTCTCCGGCGCCAATCTGGCGCTCGCCGATTTCCGGGGCGCCAACCTCGAGGGCGCGTCCCTGGCCTCGGCCAACCTGAAGGGCGCGCGCGGCGTGCCGCTCTCCGTGTGACGGTTTCCAAAGGCCGCCGGCCTTTGGCGGGTCCAGGGCAGAGCCC
>CAIOBP010000162.1 GCA_903856295.1 uncultured Rhodospirillales bacterium
AGTCGCAGTAACGGACGAAACGCGCCGCCTTGATCGAACTGTCGATGTCGAGGCAACCGGCCAGCACCATCGGCTGGTTGGCCACGATGCCGACGGTCGAGCCGTTCAGGCGGCCGAAGCCGGTGATGATGTTGCCGGCATGATTGGGTTTCAGCTCGAAGAAATCGCCCTCGTCCACGACCTTGGCGATCAGCTCCTTCATGTCGTAGGGCTTGTTCGGATTGGTCGGGATCAGGGTGTCGAGCGAGTAGTCGTAGCGGTTGACCGGATCGACGCAGGTGCGCACCGGCGGCTTCTCGCTGGCGTTGAGCGGCAGGAAGTCGAAGAAGCGGCGGACCTGGAGCAGCGACTCGACATCATTGTCGAAAGCGAGATCCGCGACGCCCGACTTGGTGGAATGGGTGAGCGCGCCACCCAGTTCCTCGGCGGTGACGATCTCGTGGGTCACGGTCTTCAGCACGTCCGGCCCGGTCACGAACATGTACGAGCTGTCCTGGACCATGAAGATGAAATCGGTCATGGCCGGGGAGTACACGGCGCCGCCCGCGCACGGCCCCATGATCAGCGAAATCTGCGGCACGCAGCCGGAAGCCAGCACATTGCGCAGGAAGACGTCGGCATAACCGCCGAGCGAGGCCACGCCTTCCTGAATGCGGGCGCCGCCCGAATCGTTGAGCCCGATCACCGGGGCGCCGACCTTGATCGCCTGATCCATGATCTTGCAGATCTTCTCGGCGTGGGACTCGGAGAGCGAGCCGCCGAACACCGTGAAATCCTGGCTGAACACGAACACCGGACGGCCGTTGATCGTGCCGTGGCCGGTGACCACGCCGTCGCCGGGAATCTTCTGTCCGGCCATGCCGAAGTCGGTGCAACGATGCTCGACGAACATGTCCCACTCTTCGAACGAGCCCTCATCCAGCAGCAACTCGATGCGCTCACGGGCAATCAGCTTGCCCTTCTGGTGCTGCGAGTCGATACGGCGCTGACCGCCGCCCAGCCGCGCACCCGCTCGCATGTTTTCGAGCTTCGCCAAAATCTCCTGCATCGCCGCTCCTCGAGATAACGTAAAACTTCACGGATAATTTCGTAAGTCGTGGACATAGCACCAACCGCAGTGCAACGCCAGACCGGCATCACGCAGTTGCACAGAACAATCGGCTCATGGTGCGCCATGGAGATCGGAAGGCTTGCCGATGAACCAGCGGAGTGAGACCACCGTTTCCAGTCTTGCCGATGCCTGCGCCGCGCTGGCGGCAGCGGCTCGGGAGGGCAGGGCGGCGACGTTGGTCGGGGACGCGGCGAGCGGCGGTGCCGGTTGGTTTCGCGCGCTGGTCGAGGCGGCGCGGCGGCAGTGTCCGGGGGGGGCGGTCACTGCCATTCTCGAGTGTCACGACCAGCCGGGGCTGGTGATGGCCGGCATTCGCGCCGGAGTTGGCGATCTGCGCTTCTCCGGCCCGCCGGAAATCGCCGCCCGTCTGGAAGCGCTGGCGGCGGCGGCCGGGGCGCGGCTTCATGCCCCATCCGGGGCGCGGCTTCACCGGCCGGATACGGACTCTCCCGCATAGCGGAAAATCCTTTGCAACCGGCCCTGGCAGGGCTATGTCTTGCACCTAAATCCACCGCCGCTGAAGGGGAATTGGCACGATGCAGCTCACTCCGCAGGTCAAACAGATTCTGGCGAACTATGAGAGCGACAACGCCGGCACCAAAGGCAACCTCGCCCGCATTCTGATGGAAGGCCGCCTCGGCGGCACCGGCAAGCTGATCATTCTGCCGGTTGACCAGGGCTTTGAGCATGGCCCGGCCCGTAGCTTCGCTCCCAATTCTCCGGGCTACGACCCGCACTATCATCCGCAGCTGGCCATCGATGCCGGCCTGAGCGCCTACGCGGCGCCGCTGGGCATGCTGGAAGCGGCGACCTCGGTCACCACCGGCCAGATTCCGACCATTCTCAAGATGAACTCGTCCAACAGTCTGTCGCGCTTCAAGGAAGGCGCCGATCAGGCGGTGACCTCCTCGGTCGACGACGCCCTGCGCCTCGGTTGTTCGGCCATCGGCTTCACCATTTATCCCGGCTCCGACGCCCAGTTCGACCAGATGGAAGAGTTCCGCGAGTTGGCCGCCGAGGCCAAGTCGGTCGGCCTCGCGACGGTGTTGTGGTCCTATCCGCGCGGCGGCGCCGTCACCAAGGCCGGCGAACTCGCGGTTGATATCGGCGCCTACGCCGCTCACATGGCAGCCTTGCTCGGCGCCCATATCATCAAGGTCAAGCTGTCCAGCGCCGATCTTGAGAACGCCGAGGCCAAGAAGGTCTACGAGTCGAAGCAGATTCCGGTCACCACCCAGGCCGAGCGCGTGAAGCACGTCATCCAGTCGTCGTTCAACGGCCGCCGGGTCGTGGTCTTCTCGGGCGGCGCCGCCAAGGGTGAGGACAGCGTTTATCAGGACGCCCGCGACATTCGCGACGGCGGCGGCAACGGCTCGATCATTGGCCGCAACAGCTTCCAGCGTCCGCGCGACGAAGCCCTGAAGCTGCTCGACAAGCTGGTGCGGATCTACACGAACCAAGAGTAAGCCTGCGCAAATCCGCGTCCCTCTCTGCCGCTGGGCAGAGAGGGGCTGCGCCGGGGTCACGTCATGGGCATCATCCGGACGGCACTTGAACTGCGAAACCCGGTCGATAAGGGGCTGGAGTCGATCAGTGTTCTGGCGCTCGTCGATACCGGGGCCTTGCATCTCTGTTTGCCCGGGCATGTTGTTCTTCAATTGGGTCTTTCCGAACTGGAAAGACGTGACGTGACGCTCGCCGATGGCCGCCGCGTTCTGGTTCCCTATGTCGGGCCGGTCGAGGTCAATCCGCTCAACCCGAACATTCCAGGCTCCCTTGCCAAATAGCTCGCGCTCCCCCAAAGCTCCCGCCTGCCGTCTCTATCTCGTCACCCCGCCGGAGCTGGACCTTGCGACCTTTCCGGGGCAGATGGCCGAGGCTCTCGACGCCGGAGACGTCGCCTGCGTGCAGTTGCGGCTGAAAGCGCCGGGCGACGCCTATAAGACGGCGGAGACCGACATCATCCGCCGGGCCTGCGACGTGCTGCGGCCGATCGCCCAGCAGCGCGGCGTCGCCTTCATCGTCAATGACCGGCCCGACATCGCCGCCGAAACCGGCTGCGACGGCGTGCATATCGGCCAGAAGGACGCCGCCTATGCCGAGGCGCGGAGAGTGGTCGGTAAGGACGCCATCGTCGGTGTCACCTGCCACGACAGCCGTCATTCTGCCATGATCGCGGGCGAACAGGGGGCGGACTACGTCGCCTTCGGCGCCTTCTACCACACCAACACCAAGCCGGTGCGCTACCAGCCGACTCCGGAGATTCTGGAGTGGTGGAGCCAGTTGATGGAAATCCCCTGCGTGGCCATCGGCGGCATCACGGCGGAGAATTGCGCGCCCCTGGTTCGGGCCGGCGCCGATTTCATCGCCGTGGTCACCGCGGTCTGGGCTCACCCCGACGGGCCGGGCGCGGGGGTGCGGGCGCTGAACACGGCGATGGAGCAGGCGGTATCCTGAAGCCCTATCGCATCGCAACGTGGTGGAAGCCATGGGACTGACGATCGCTACCTGGAACGTCAATTCGGTCAAGGCGCGGCTGCCGGTTGTTTCCGGCTGGATCGCGTCCGCCCGGCCCGATGTGCTGCTGCTTCAGGAACTCAAATGCGAGACTGCGTCCTTTCCCGCCGAGGCCTTCGCGGCGCTCGGCTATGAGGGGGCGGTGGTCGGGCAGAAGGCCTATAACGGTGTCGCGTTGCTGGCGCGCCGGGGGCTGGCGGTGTCCGATGTCATCACCGCGCTGCCCGGCGATCCGGACGATGGTCAGGCCCGCTATGTCGAGGCGACGGTCGCCGGTCTGCGCGTCGCCTCGCTCTATCTGCCCAACGGCAATCCGGTGGACAGCGAGAAATATCCCTACAAGCTGCGCTGGATGGAGCGTCTGCGCGCCCACGCCGCGCGCCTGTTGGCCGATGAGGTGCCGCTGGTGCTGGGCGGCGACTTCAACATCATTCCCGAGCCCGAGGACGTCTACGCTCCGTCGGAGTGGCGCGAGGATGCACTGTTTCGTCCCGAATCGCGCCGGGCCTTCCGGGCGCTGCTCAATCTCGGCCTGACCGAGGCTTTTCGCGCCCTTCACCCGGCCCAGCCGCGCGCCTGGACCTTCTGGGATTACCAAGCCGGATGCTGGCCCCGCGACCTGGGCCTGCGCATCGACCACTTCCTGCTGGCCCCGCGGGCTGCCGACCGATTGCTCTCCTGCACAATCGACCGCGCCCCGCGCGGCCAGGAAAAAGCCTCCGACCACACGCCCGTGATTCTCGAGCTGTCGCACTGAAAGAGTCCCGGTTTCCAAAGGCCGCCGGCCTTTGGCGGGTCCAGGGCAGAGCCCTGGCCTCCGGCGCCCAGGACCCTTTCAGCCCCCGCCCTTACTCCTGATCGACCGGATCGTCGAGATCGACGAGCACCGGCTTTCTTGGAGGCAGGCGGGCGATCCACTGTTGAACCAGTTCCACGTGACGGCGCTCGTCCCCGACGAATTCCGAGGCGAGTTTCCGGGTCGCGGCGTCGGTGGTGCGCTCGGCGATGCCGGAATAGAAGGCCAGGGCGTTGCTTTCGCACTCCAGGGCCAGGGCCAGGGCGTCGTGCTCGTTCATCTGATAATGGCCCTGGCCGATCGGCACGCTTTCGGGGGCTTCCAGGTCGGGCCAGTTGAAGTCGGAGGGATTGAGGGCAGGCAGGTCGTGGCCCTTGGAAAGCGCCGCAAGGTGATCCACATGCTTGCCTTCGATGATCGCCATCGCTTTGAACATCTTGGCTACGGCCGGATTGTTGTGAGTCTCCATCTGCGCCGCCAGATCCTCGTAACGTTCGGCGGCTTCCTTCTCCAGTTCGTTGGCGTGGGCCAGCAGATCGTTGACGCTGTTGATCTCGGGAAAGGCCTTGGCACTCATACTGGGACTCCTCTCGGGCATGGACGAAATGGGCTCGCACCGCTGGGCAAAGGCCCGGTTTGGAAACTGGTGTATATCATTGCCTCCCGGCGGTGAACGGTCAATTCCCTTCGGAGCCCTGCGGCCGGTTCGAAGGGGATGCCTTGCGGCAAGCGGCGGAATGGTTGTATCAAGAGCGTGGTAGTGGGCTGATCGACCGAGGGTTTCAAAGCATGAAGGGTCTGTTTTCCTCTCTGGGAGCCAAGGGGCCGGCGGCAAAACCGGCGGCAGCGGTGGGGCCGGTTGGCGGGCGTCCGCCCGGTGGCGCCAGCGATCTGGTTGTCGAGGGCTCCGACCGTACGTTCATGGTCGACGTCATGGAAGCCTCGCGCACCGTGCCGGTGATCGTCGATTTCTGGGCGACTTGGTGCGGGCCGTGCAAGCAACTCGGGCCGACTCTGGAAAAGCTGGTGCGTGGCGCCAAGGGCGCGCTGAAGCTGGTCAAGATCGACATCGACCGCAATCCGGCGATCGCCGGGCAGTTGCGCGTGCAGTCGATCCCGGCGGTTTACGCCTTTTACCAGGGACGGCCGGTCGACTTCTTCGTCGGCGCCTTGCCCGATTCGCAGATCAAGAGCTTCATCGACCGCCTGTTGAAGGCGGCCGGTGGCGGGGTGCCGGGCGGCGACGGTCTCGAGGAGGCGCTCGAAGAGGCGCAACGGATGCTCGATGGCGGCGATGCCGTCACCGCCAGCGAAATCTACAACGAGATTCTGGCCCAGGAACCGGCCCATGGCGGCGCCTATGCCGGCTTGGCGCGCTGCCTGATCGCGGCGGGCGATTTCGGCCGTGCCCGCCAGATGCTCGAGTCTCCTCCCGAGGAAATGGCCAAGGACAAGGCGGTGCTGGCGGCGCGGGCGGCTCTTGAGGTCGCGGAGCAAAGCCTCTCGGTCGGGCCGGTGCAGGAATTGCGTGCCAAGGTCGCCGAAAGTCCGGCCGATCATCAGGCGCGTTTCGATCTGGCGCTCGCCCTGTTCGCCGATAACCAGCGCGAGGCGGCGGTTGACGAATTGCTGGAGTGCATCAGGCGCGACCGGGAGTGGAACGAGCAGGCGGCACGGAAGCAGCTGGTGAAGTTCTTCGAGGTGTTCGGGGCCAGTGATCCGCTGACCGTTTCATCGCGGCGCCGATTGTCCTCTATACTCTTCTCATGATAGCCCTATGTAGATGGCATGACTGAAATGCCATTCGATCTTCCCCCCCATAGCCTGCCCGAGGCGCTGCCGATCTTTCCTCTGGCCGGCGTTCTGCTGTTGCCGCGCGGGCGGTTGCCGCTTCACGTCTTCGAACCGCGCTACGTCGCGATGGTCGAGGACGCGCTGCTCGGCGACCGCATGATCGGCATGATCCAGCCCTTCGATCCCGCCTGCCGGGACGATGCGCCGGTGGTTTACCCGATCGGCTGCGCCGGGCGCATCACCGCCTTCCGCGACACCGAGGACGGGCGCTATATGATCACGCTGTCCGGCCTGTGCCGCTTCCGCGTCGGTTCGGAACTGGAGGGCAAGCGCGGCTACCGCCGGGTCCGGCCGGTCTGGGAGGGCTTTCTCGATGATCTGCGCGAGGACCCCGAGCCGCCACTCGACCGCGCCCGCCTGCTCGGGGCGCTGCCGGATTACCTCGAGGAACACGAGATCGTCGCCGACTGGGATACCATCAAGGGCGCGCCCGACGAGCGGCT
This sequence comes from uncultured Rhodospirillales bacterium, assembly GCA_903856295.1. Lineage (GTDB taxonomy): Bacteria > Pseudomonadota > Alphaproteobacteria > Azospirillales > Azospirillaceae > BOG-933. The sequence goes on from CAIOBP010000162.1 coordinate 6,722, forward strand.
GGTGACCTCGCTCGCCATGGTCTGCCCGTTCGAGCCCAACGAAAAGCAGGCGCTCCTGGAAGCGCCGACACTGGGAAAACGCGCCGAGTTGCTGACAGCCCTGGTCGAGATGGCGCTGGTCGACGCTCGCAGTGGCGGCCGGTGCGTTTGTCACTAAACCTGCATGATACTTAAAATAAATCGCGAAGGACCGCATAATGATCGGTAATGACGCGATGTGGTACTGGTTCACCGCGGCGCTGGTGCTGGGCATTCTTGAATGTTTTGTTGACGGCTATCTGGTACTCGGACTGGGGGTGGCCTGTTTCCTGTTCGGCTTGCTCGCCAATATCCCGTCGGTTTATCAGCAACTTGGTGCTGCGCATTTTCTGGTTCTGGCGGCGCTGGTCGTTCTCGGCTTTTACGCCTTCGGCAACCGCCTGTTCTGGAGCGACCGCCAGCAAGGGCCGGTCAGCCGGTTGGGACTGACCTCCCGTGACCGGATCGTCGGCGAGGTCGGGATGTTGTGCCGGCCGATCGTCAATGGCAAGGGCGCCGTCGAAGCCAAGGGCACGGTGTGGAAATGCACCGGCGAGGATGCGCCGCTTGGCACCCGGGTGGTGGTCGCCGACATTCTCGGCAACACGCTGCTGGTCAAGCGTCTGGAGGAGGACAAACCGTGAGCGTCAGCCTCTATGAGCGGGATTTTTACGCCTGGGCCAATGAGCAGCCTCGCGGTTCTTCTCACCCATCTGCTGAAATGGCGTTTCCAGCTCACCGGCCGGTGCACGTCATGGCGGCCGACCATCAAGGAGTAGCGCCGGGAGTTGGCCGATCATCTGGCCGGCGCCCGTGAGACCGGTCTGGCGGAATCGGCTTTCCCTGCCGTCTGCCCCCTGGCCATTCGACGAGATCGCGACGAAGCGTTCTGGCCGGATTAGCCGGCCGGGAGCCCTTCCATCCCTCGGCGATCCGCCCTAAAAGGAGGCTCGGCCGTCCCCCCTGGAGCCAAGGAGAGCAAAATCATGGAGACCCCGATCCGCGGCGCCAAGCCGGTTGACCCGAAGCTGCTGGAAATCCTGGTCTGCCCGCTGACCAAGGGACTGTTGCGCTGGGATGCCGAGGCCGGAGAGTTGATCAGCGATCAGGCAGGTCTGGCCTTCCCGGTGCGCGACGGCATTCCGATCATGCTGGTCGACGAGGCGCGCCGGCTCGATCAGACGGCGGGCGGCTGAGCCCGGCGTTTTGCCGGACTTTTCCGGATCATGGCCCGTCCGTCCCGCATTCCCAGCGCCGAGGAACTCGCCTTGTGGCGAGCGACCATGCGCGATGCCGTGCCCTTCCGCCGCCGGCCCGAGGACGAGTCCGCGCCGCCGTCCCCGCCTCAGCCGGTCGTGCCGGCGGTTCCTCCGTCCGCACCCGCGCGTCCGCTGTTCGCGGCCCCGGTCGCCGCGCCGCCCGCGCGCACCCGCCTGCCGCCGCTGGAGCCGGGGCGCTGCGCCGGCCTTGATCGCCGCACCGACGACCGGTTGCGCCGGGGCCAGTTGGCTATCGAGGCGCGGATCGATCTGCACGGGCAAACCCAGTCCTCGGCCTATGACGCGCTGTATCATTTCGTCACCGCCAGCCATGCCACCGGCCGCCGCTGCGTGCTGGTGATCACCGGCAAGGGACCGGTCAGCCAGGGTGGCGGCGTGCTGCGGACCATGGTGCCGCGCTGGCTGGCCGAACCCTCGCTCCGCCGCCGCATCATCGCGCTGCACCGCGCCCAGCCCCGCGACGGTGGCGACGGCGCGCTCTATGTTCTGCTCAAACGCCAACGCGGCGAGTGAGCGGGGGCATCGGCACCGTCGTTCCTTCACCCGATGCCTCCTGATCGCTGTTGGCTGAGGGGTTGACCTGTGGCGGGGGGCGCGCTACCTTGGCAGACATGACGACCTTACCCCCATTCCTCCTTCGCGCTCTGGCGCGACTTACCGGGCCGGCCTCTTAGGAGACCGGGCATTCGGGCGCGTGCGCGCCCCGTTGAGTGAATGGAGTTATCGCGACCGGAGCGGCTGAGGCACCCGGTCGGAATTCAGGGGTACTCATCATGGCCACCATGCCGTTTCATCGTTACCAGGCTTATCCGGCGATCCGTTTGGCCGACCGGACTTGGCCCGACCGCAGCTTCGACCACGCGCCGATCTGGTGTTCCGTGGATTTGCGCGACGGCAATCAGGCGCTGATCGAGCCGATGGATGCCGCGACCAAGCGCCGGATGTTCGAGGCGCTGGTGCGGGTCGGCTTCAAGGAGATTGAGGTCGGCTTTCCCGCCGCCTCCCAGACCGATTTCGACTTTCTGCGCCTGCTGATCGAAGAGAAGCTGATTCCTGACGACGTGACGATCCAGGTGCTGACCCAGTCGCGCGAGCATCTGGTGCGCCGGACCTTCGAGGCCCTGACCGGAGCCAAGCGGGCCATCGTCCATTTGTACAACTCGACCTCGACCTTGCAGCGGCGGGTGGTGTTCGGCTTGGACCGGGCCGGGGTGACCGCCATCGCCACCGAGGGCGCGCGGCTGATCAAGCAGATTGCCGACGAGACGCCGGGCACCGACTTCAGCTTCGAATATTCGCCCGAGTCCTACACCGGCACCGAGCTGGATTTCGCGGTGGAAATCTGCGACGCCGTGATGGCCGAATGGAAGCCGACGCGGGAAAAGCGGGTGATCCTGAACCTGCCGGCGACGGTGGAAATGTCCACCCCCAACATCTATGCCGACAGTATCGAGTGGTTCTGCCGGCATTTGCCCCAGCGCGACCGGGCGATCATCAGCGTTCACCCCCACAATGACCGCGGCTGCGCGGTGGCGGCGGCGGAAATGGCGGTGCTGGCCGGGGCCGACCGCATCGAGGGCACGCTGTTCGGCAATGGCGAGCGCACCGGCAATGTCGATGTCGTGACCCTGGCCTTGAACCTGATGACCCAGGGCGTCGACCCGGAACTGGATTTCCGCGACATCAATGGCGTGATCCGGGTGTCCGAGGAATGCACCCGGCTGCCGGTCCATCCGCGCCATCCCTATGCCGGCGAACTGGTGTTCACGGCCTTTTCCGGCTCGCACCAGGACGCGATCAAGAAGGGCATGGCGGCGCTGAAGCGGGCCAACAGCGATACCTGGGAGGTGCCGTATCTGCCGGTCGACCCCGCCGATCTGGGCCGCAGCTACCAGGCGGTGATCCGGATCAACAGCCAGTCGGGCAAGGGCGGCATTTCGTTCATTCTGGAGCGGGATCAGGGCTTGCAATTGCCGCGCGGGCTGCAAATCGAGTTCAGCGGCATCATTCAGCGCGTCGCCGACGCCAGCGGCAAGGAGTTGGCTCCCGAGGACATCTGGGCCGAGTTCGAGCGGGAATATCTGGCCACGCCGGGGCCGCTGGAATTCATCGATTACGCCACCGTGCCCAGCCTGACGCCGCCGGGCAGCCGCGACATCACCGCCCGGGTTCGGATCAACGGCGAGGAGCGCGCCATCTCGGGCAATGGCAACGGTCCGATCGACGCCTTCGTCAACGCTCTGGCCCGGGAATGCGGCATCACCGTCGCGGTGCACGATTTCCATGAACACGCGGTCTCGGGCGGCTCGAAGGCCTCGGCGGTGGCCTATGTTTCGTTGCAGATGCCCGGGCGGCCGCCGATGTACGGCGTCGCCATGCACAGCAACATCTCGGCCGCTTCGCTGCGCGCGGTGGTCAGCGCCGTCAACCGGTTGCAGTGGCGATAAGACTGTTCGGGCCCTCCTCTCCCGCCGGGCACGGGAGGGGAGGGCTTGTTCACTTTCTTGTCAGGGGAAGCTTCTTGTCAGGGAAAGCGGGCGCGATCATGGCAAGAGACGCGTGCCGCCCTTTCAAATCACCGGATCGTAGGGCAGGGGCAGCGCCGCCGGTTGATGAAGGGTGAGATCGTGGAGGCTGCTGGAGGCGGCGGCGATTTCCAGCGCCGGCAGTTGCACCATCTCCCGGTGGGGAAAGAGTTTCCGCAGGGTTCTACGGGCCTCCTGATCGGCGGCATCCCCGAAACCGGGCAGAATCACGACGCCGTTGGCCAAGTAGAGGTTGGTATAGGACATGGCCAAGCGCTCCGAGCCGGCGCCGTGCGGACGCCGGGTCGGCTGATGCACCGTCACCACCTCCAGGCTGCGGCCGCGGGCGTCGCGGGCCTTGGTCAGACGATCCAAATTGTCCTGGAGCATGGCGAAATTGCTGTCGAGCGGGTCGTCGGTGGTCAGGGCCAGCACCACTCCCGGCGCCACGAAGCACGCGACCTCATCGACATGACCGCCGGTCGCGTCATCCCGGCAACCGCCGCCGAGCCAGATCACGGTGACGGCGCCGGTGCAGGCTTTGAGGTGATCCTCGATTTCGGGGCGGCTGAGGCCGGCGTTGCAGCCGCGTTGCAGCAGGCATTGCTCGGTCACCAGCACCGCGCCGGCACCATCGACCGAGAACGCGCCGCCTTCGAGGGCCAGCGGCGCCTCGTAGGTCGGCAGGGAGAGATGTTCGAGTATCCGCCGGCCGATGGTGGCGTCGGCGTCCGGATCGGCGATCCGTCCGCTGCGGTCGTCGAGACGCCAGTGGATGCCGGCGACGCCGCCGCTGTCATTGACCAGGAACGACGGCCCGGTATCGCGCAGCCAGCCATCGCCGATCTCCAGCGGCAGCACCTGGATGCCGGGGCCGCAGGCCAGCGAGGCGTCGACCGCGTCCTCGGGATTGCAGATCATGGTCACCGGCTCGAACGCGGCGATGGTGCGGGCCAGTTCGGTGAGGGCAGACGCCGCCGCCTCAAGTCCTCCCGGCCAGGAGCCGCCGCCGCGCGGCCACGCCATCCAGCAGCGACTGTGACGTTCCCATTCCGCCGGCACATGCCAGCGACCGAGCGAGGGGGTGGGCATGGTCTTGGACCCTCCGCAAACCGCTCCGGCGACACGGCCCCGGCGCCGGAGAAGGCGCGCGACAAGGCTACCTGGGGATGGGACGTTTGGCAACGGTGACGCGAGGCGTGACAGCCGGCGAGGCGTGAGGGATAGTGCGGCATCACCCGCTTGACGACAGAGGAACGGGCCATGAAACCTCCTTCGCTGTGGGGCGCGATCCTGGCCGTTGCGGTCGCCGGGGGACTTCACGTTTCTGCCGCCATGGCGGCCGACTCCGCCTACACCAGCCTGACCGAGTGCAAGACGACCGTGATTCCGGGAGAGGCCGGCGAGCAGCCGACCGGGACCATCGCGACCTGCCCGGGGCGGGATGGGTTTTCGGTTCTGCTGACCTCCGGCGATGACCGTTCGTGGCTGGTCTTCAAGCACCCGACCGGCGGCACCTCCGATCTGATGGACGATGTGTTCCGTCTGACCCCCGGACAGTTTCCGATGATTCGCGGCAAGGTGCTGGAATGGCGTTTCGCCAAGCCGGGAGCGCCGGCCAGGGCGCTGATCTTCCGGGTCGGCGGCAGCGATCCCGCCACGCCGAACGGGCCGGAGAAGCAGGCGCTGCTGGTCGCGAGGATTGCCGCCGGCAACGTCCAGGTGGTCACCGCGGTCCGGACGAACGAAGAGGCCCGCCGCGTCGCCGACGGTCTCGTGAACAAGTAGCTCTCCCTCTCTCTCGAGATCACGTCCGGGGGCGGGCATGACGGCGTTTGTCCTGTCTCCCGTCCGTCACCGTTGCCTTGGGACGCTGACGGCAGCGGATTGACACGGTCGTAAATCAACGGCATTTTACGTGTTAGTTAATAAAACCAAGGATTTTCCGGTGTCCAGCCCTGGCGACATTTTGAATGCGAATGAACCGTCGCCGGCTTGTCTTGCCCCGCTCGGGGTCGATCTGGCGAGTCTGGTTGAGGAGTATGCCGGGCCGGTCGCCGTGGTCGGGGCCGATGGCGAGATGCTGGCGGCCAACGGCCGCGCCCGCTCGCTCCTGGACGAGAATGCGCACTGGTGGCCCGAGATGGCCGATTGGAGGGCGAAGGCGGCGGAGCCCGACGCTCTCGGGGAGCAATCGGACTATCTGATCAGTTTCGAGCGTCCCAGCGGGACCACGGTGCTGGCTTGGCAGGCGGTTCGGCTGAAGGGGAGGGGCTTGCTGCTGCTCGGCCGCGACGCGACTCCGGAGCATCGTCTGCGCCAGCGTTTGCAACTGGCCTCCCAGCACGCTTCGACCGAGCGGCAACTGCGCGAGACCCTGACCGAATCCCGGCAGCGCTACAAAGATCTGGTCGAAATCTCCAGCGATTTCGCCTGGGAGACCGATAGCGAGGGACGGTTCGTTTTCGTCTCGCCGGCCGGAGCGCTCGGCTGGAAGGCGGCCCAACTGGTCGGCCGCTCTCCGCGTGAGACGCTGGCCGGCGACGACGATTTGCCGTCGCCCTTCGAGACGCGGCGGCCGGTGGAACGGCTGATGCTGTGGATGCGGGCCGCGGACGGATCATCCGCTTGTCTGGAGGTCTCGGCAAAGCCGCTGCTCTCTCCGCCCGGCGTCTGGAGCGGCGCCCGCGGCGTGTGCCGGAACCTGACCGAGCAGGTGACCCGGGAAGCGGAACTGGCACGCATCCGCAACCGTGAGGGCGTGCTCAATCGTGTCTCCAGCGTGTTGCGCGATCCGCTGGCTCCCGATGAAATATTCACGCTGTGCGCCCATGAGGCCGTTCAGGCGCTCGGGGCGACCTGCTGCGTTTTCTACGCCCTCGAGGAGGGCTCGGGCGGAGTGGCGGTGGTCGCGACCTGCGGCGAGCCGCTCTGCGATATCGTCCCGATTCTTGCTCAGGCGCAGGCCTCCGCCGGACCGGTCGCGGAACGACTGGACGAGGTCGGCGTTCTCGTTTGCGCCACCCGCTTCCAGGGCGCGGCCAACGGCGCGGTGGCGGTCTGGCGCCCGGCCTGGAGCGGGGACTGGGACGAGGATGCCTTCCTGTTGATCGGCGGAATTGCCGAGCGTATCGCCATCGCCCATGCCCAGATCGCCTATCAGAGGCGTCTGCGCCACTTGTCCGAGCGGGACGGACTGACCGGTCTCTTTAATCGCCGGGCGCTTCTGGAGCGGCTCGACGACGCGCTTTACAACAGCGAAAACGGGCCATCGGCGCTCTTGTACATGGACCTTGATAATTTCAAGGTGCTGAACGACCAGTGCGGCCATATGCAGGGCGACGCCGCCCTGGCCGCCGTGGCCAATGTGCTCCGGTGCAGCATTCGTCCCGGCGACATCGCCGGCCGGATGGGCGGCGACGAATTCGTGCTGTGGCTGGCCCGTGCCGGTGAGGCGGTCGCCCTCACGGTGTCCCAGCGTTTGCTGGAGGGCATGAAGGCTCTGGAACCGCTGTCGGCTCCGGGGCGGCCCTTGAGCCTGTCGATCGGGGTCGCGATTCACCAGCCCGGTCTTCACGAGTCGCTGGGCGCGCTGATCGAACGGGCCGACACCGCGATGTATGCCGCCAAAAGCTCGGGAAAGAACAGGTTCAGTCTGGCGCGGGAACACGACCCGGAAACTCCCTGCCTATGAGGATTTGAGCCCGCCATGCCGGAGAAAACCCTCGACTACGATGCCGCCAAGCAGATGGTGTGCAGCGACGATCCGTCGGTGCGCCGGAGGTTGGCCGCGCATCCCGACGCTTGGCCGGAGTTGCTCTACTACCTCGCCTCGGACAATCGCCCCGAGGTTCGGCGCGAGATTTCGATCAATCCGGCGACGCCGCGTCAGGCCGATCTGCTGCTGGTTCATGATCAGGACGTGACGGTCCGCAGCAATCTCGCGCTGAAAATCGCGCGGATCGCTCCCGACCTGCCGCCGGAACGGCTCGATGAGATCGAGCGCATGACCCTGGATATTCTGGAAAGCCTGGCGCGCGATCAGGCCACCGAGGTTCGGGTCATCCTGTCCGAGCAGTTGAAGAGCGTGCCGACCGCGCCGTCCAGGGTGATCGGCGTGCTGGCCCGCGACGTCGAGTTGAGTGTTTGCGGGCCGGTGCTGCGCAATTCGCCGATCCTGTCCGAAGATGATTTGCTCGAGATCGTGTTCGGCGGGCCTCCGGGTGGCGCCCTGGCCGCCATCGCCGAGCGTCATCCGGTGCCGCCGCTGGTCTCCGATGCCATCGCGACCAGTGACGATGTCAACGCCATCACCACCCTGCTCAAGAATCCGAGCGCGCAAATCCGCGAGGAGACCCTCGACCGCATCATCGATCAGGCGCCCGCGTACGAGGTCTGGCATGAGCCTTTGGTGTGGCGGCCGCAATTGCCGCCACGGGCGGCGGCGCGACTGGCCTGCTTCGTCGCCGATTCCCTGCTTCAGGCGCTCAAGACCCGCACCGATCTCGGCCCCCTGGCCTCGCGGCAGATCGCCGAGGCGGTGCGCAACCGTCTGACCCGCCAATCCGGTGCGGAGGACGGGGGCGGCGAGGGCCGTTCCGAAGTCAAGGGCGCGGAGGCGGGCAAGGAAAAAGCCAAGGACAAGCCGAAAGCCCGGAGCGGCGATGCCGCCGGGGGGGAAGAAAGCCCCGCCGACAAAGCCAAACGATTGAAGCTGGACGGAAAGCTCGACGAGGCGGCGGTCGCGGCCGCCCTTACCGATGGCGATCGCGCCTTCGTTCTGGCCGCGCTTGCCGAACTGGCCGAGACCGCCGCCACCAGTGTCGACCGGGTGCTGGCCAGCCATAGCGCCCGTGGCGTCACCGCCCTGGTCTGGCGCGCCGGCCTGTCCATGAGGCTGGCCCGGCAGGTTCAGTTGAGGCTCGCCCAGATACCCCCGAAACAGGTGCTCAATCCGGCCAACGGCATCGACTTCCCGCTGAGCGAGAAGGACATGCGCTGGCAGCTGGACTTTTTCGACATTTCCTGACCCGGACCGGCCGCGCCAACGGCCCCGCGCGCCGCAGACCCGCACGCGGCAGTCCCGCACGCCGGTGTGCGCGGGGGGAGGGGCTGTTACTTCCGCTCGAGGGTGCGGCTGATGGCGATCCGTTCGACATCGCAGACATAGGCGACCCGGCCGAGCATGAACGCCTCGCTATTGCGGCCAAGACGGGGCACGTCGAGGCTGATGGTGATTTCCCGGCCCGTGCTCATGGCGAGCGTGAAAATCTCCAGCATGTTCGCGTAGGTCTTTTCCTTGGTGTAGATCGTGAACTGGGCCTCATCATCGAGATTGGCGATCACGCACACCGCCTGATGACTGCTGATGCGGAACTTGTCGACCTTGGAGCGCCCGTCGGCGTCGAGGGCGTAGCACACCTTGCCGAAATGGTCCGGAACCCCCCGGTAGGCGGCGAGCACCGCCCCTTTGCGGTTGATGTCGCCGATGAAGGCAGCCGGCGTTTCGCCACCGTCCGGCCAGAAATAGTGCCGCCCGGTGCCGGTGAGCGCGAGCGCGTCCTCACCGATATCCAGGGCCATCGAAATGCTGTTCAACCCGATGTTCCAGGCCAAACGGATAGGCTCTGACGGCGTTGGTTGTTGACGGTCAGGCCAGCGCTGCGGCCATGACCTGAAACGGAGACACCTCGTCGCCCTGCCGCTCGACCATCCGGCGCCAGCCGAGATAATTGGACAGGTACTTGGTGGCGATCCCGCG
>CAIOBP010000163.1 GCA_903856295.1 uncultured Rhodospirillales bacterium
CCAAGCGGCAGGTCGGCGCCGAGGGATGGTCTCTCCGGTCTCACCAAGGGATAAATGATGGGAGGCCGGCGTCCGGCGTCAGGGGCAGGCAGCTACTTCAACGCGAGTTCTAACCCACGAGTCGCAGCGACGGGCCAAACAAATCCACTTGAGTTGAATAGAGTTCACGCAAACCCGCGTGGGCTTGACGGCTCCTCTTGTCAAAATATTCAGATGTTTGTGCGCTCGGAGGCCAAAATGATTTCTCATCTTTTGCTTGCTGCTTTGAGAAAGAGCCTTGTTGGTGTGACTATCGCCAACGGTTCTGACCGTGGCGCCGTGACGGAAGCTCGTGAAAACCTGAAATTGATCCGCGACAGCCTGCCGAGATTGCAAAACTTTGATTTCGGCATCCTTGAATCCGCGACCATCGCCGATCAGGGGTGGCGGGGTGTTGAACTGTTCGGGCAGCACAAGGTCAAGCTTCCATTCGATGAATGCTGTTTCGAGCATCGCTGGCACGACACAGATGGAAGCGAAAACACCAGCTTATACATCGCTGTCCAGGGCGACAGTATCCCTGAGAACCTGGATATTGTGGTCACAGAATTCCGTTGCTCGCCATCGCGCCGTCCGCTGGCCGCAGGAGTTCCCGTTGAGCTGCGGCACGTCTGGATCTGGGCCGGGCTGATTGTCGGTGTGGCCTTTGCGCCATCTCCTGGCGTGGACGTGGTTTATTTGGCCGATTATCCGGGTTTCGGGCGAAATGACTCGGAGGAATTGGACCGTCAGACCATCAGCATGTTCAGCCCGGTGTGCCTGATGGCGGCGCTGTTGGCCATGCCGTCCAGTTCGACCCGGACACGGCAGGCGCCGAAATTTATCAACCGGGAGCGTGAGAAGAAGGGCAAACCGCCGCTGTTCTCGCATCACCTCGTCACCATCGGCGCTGAGGGATACCAGGAACTGCAGCGGGAGGTGGAGACAATCCCACTCGCATCGCGCTTGTCACCCCGCCTTCATCTCCGTCGCGGTCATGTCCGGCACCTGCGGTCCGGCCAGGAAATCTGGGTTCGGTCCTGCACGGTCGGAAATGAGGCCCGGGGGGCCATCAGCCATGACTATCGATATGTCGCAAGCGACAGGAGCGCGGCATGAACCCCTTTGCGGCTCATGGCCAGCGTCACCAGTCCCACTGCCAGCGATCAGCACCTCCGGTGTCGTCTCCTGCGCTGGTGACGCGCCGTCAGGAGCAGACCGCTCTTTCCAAAGCCTACCACGCCGCCCGGAAGCAGTGGTTCGAGACGGTGCTCGACTGCCCGGAGGGGCCACGGGTGCGCGCCCTGGCCGCCTGGGTGAAGACCCTCGGGCCGGACGATGCCGACGAGTTGGTCGAAGTTGTGGCTGGAGAGGATTGGCTGCTGGCGGCACCGCAAGAGGTCCGTTTCGCCGCTCTGCAACTCATAGACGAACAAATCTGCCGCATTCGCCGCGAGGCTGGTTTGCCCGAGTTCGACGATCCGCTGCCTGACGAGCCCGAAAACGCCTTTCAGATCATCCGCCGCCTGCTCAACCCGTGAAGGAGACCAAGGACATGAGAATCAGCGTCAAAGACATGGCCGACCGTCATGTCGCCGCCAATCAAAAGCACTGGAGCCACGACCGGCTGACCACGGTCGGTGCCTCGGAGATTTTCCTTTGCGCCCGCCGCACCGCCTATGCCAAGGCCGAAACCCCGCCAGACGCAGATCATGAGGACCGCTACGGCGCCCGCGTCCGGGGCGATTTGATAGAAAACCACTTCTGGGAGCCCGCCATCCGCGGCCAGAAACCCGAGGGCGTCCAATTCCTGTTCGCCGGCCGGGAACAGAAAACCTTGGTCGATGGCTATCTCTCGGCCACCAGCGACGGGCTGTTGGTCGGTGTCGCCCCTGATGCCCTCGCTCACCACGGCATTCCCGATCTCGGCTCGGACGTGCTGGTGGTCGAGTGCAAGTCGATCGATCCCCGCGTGTCGCTGAAGGAGGCGAAGTCGGAGCATTCGGGCCAGACCCAGGTCCAGATGGGATTGATCCGAGCCTGCACCCCCTATCGTCCCAATTTCGCGCTGATCAGCTACGCCGACGCCTCGTTTCTCGACACCATCACCGAATTCGCGGTGGCCTTCGATCCTACGGTCTACTCCGCCGCCAAGGCGCGTGCCGGCAAAATTATGCTCGCCGAAGACCCGGCGGAATTGCCGCCCGAGGGCAAGATTGCCGGCGGTGGCGAATGCAAGCACTGCGCCTTCCACCGCCGCTGCCAGGGCTCTCTGGTCGCCTCGATTCCCAAGGAGAGCATCCCCATCGGCGACAACGCCATGGCCAGCCTGAAGGCGCTGGTCGAGCAGCACGAGGCCGCAGACGCAACCGCCGAAGCTGCCGGCAAGCGCCGCGAGGAAATCCGCGAGCAGGTGCGGGTGCTGCTGCGCGACCTCGGCACCCGCAAGGTCGCCGGGGACGGTTTTTCAATTTCCTGGTTTCCGGTCAAGGGCAGGAAATCCCTCGACCGCAAGGCCGCTGAACGGGCCGGCATCGATCTCTCCCCGTTCGACCGCGAAGGCGATCCCACGGAACGCCTGACCATCACCCTGAACTGAATCATCCACCAGAGGAGCAGAAAACCATGACTACAGGGACCGCAGTCGCGACCACCCAGCCGGCCGGTGTTCCGGCACAATCCGGCGGCTATGATCCATACGCCGCTTACGGTGAGCAGGCCTCCGCCACCAGGGTCTACATCACCTTCAAGAACGGCGAGTATCTCTACGGTGCCGATCAGGACGAGATTCCAGTCGGCAGCCGCTTCATCGCCAATATGACCGGACTGCGCATCGGTTGGAAGCGCTGGTCGGGCAAGAGAGTCACCGACGAACGCATGGGGTTACTCGCCGAAGGTTATCGGCCGCCGGCCCGCCACGAACTTGGCGATTTTGACCAGAGTCTGTGGGAGCTGGACGATAAAAGGCAGCCGCGCGACCCCTGGCAATCGACCAATGAACTCACTCTGCGCGGCCTGGAAACCGGTGACGAGTTCGTGTTCGCAACCTCCGGCAGAGGCGGTATCGGTGCCATCGGCGAGCTGTGCAAAACTTTCGGCAAGCTCTACCGCCAAAAGCCGGGCATGACACCGGTCATCGAACTCGGCAATGACCATTACAACCACAAGGTCTACGGCAAGACCTACTTCCCGGTGTTGAAGTTGGTCGATTGGGTTCGTGAACCTGATGCCGCCGAGCCCTCTGCCGAGGCGCCCCCGTCCGCTCCGGCCAAGGCTCCCGAACCAACCGCACCACCCGCACCGAAGCGCACGCGTTTCTAATCGATGCCCCCGGACGGGCTGTCGGCACCGCCGGCGGCCCGCACCGGTCCAAGCCCCATGGGAGATGACGATGCGGGACCACGACTATAGCGTTTCCTCCGAGTTCCTGGCCGATTTTTTCGGCTCGACCACCGAACACGCGGTCGAATTGCGCTCATTGCCCAACGAACGCGGTTCCGCACCCGCAAAACCGCTGTTCGGACGCGATTTGACCCTGGTTGACGGCCATTGCAAGCGCTGGGACGGCCCCGGACGTGCGATGTATTTCGGAACATGCACCCGTATCACCGGCAGCCCGTCCGGCACCCGCGCCGATCTTGCAGAATGCCCGGCGCTGTGGGCCGAGGTCGACACCCGGAAACTTGGTCTCGACAAGGAGACCGTGCGCCAGGCGGTGGTGTCATTGCCCCACCCGCCCAGCATCGTCATCGACAGCGGCGGCGGGCTGCACTTCTACTGGTTGTTGACCGAGGCTCTAGATATCCGTCAAAGCGCCGACAATGCCGCCGAGGCCGAGGAGAGCATCGTCGCGGTGCTGAAACAGCTTGCCGGCATCATGGCCGGCGACACCAGCGTCTGCGACCTGCCGCGCATCATGCGCCTACCGGGCAGTCACAACACCAAGCCCGAAGTCATGGCCACCAACGATGACCAGCCGGTCCTGGTGATGGTGTTGGCGGCAGACTGGTCCCGCCGGCACGAATTCTCCGACCTCGTCGACTGGTTAGATTGGCAACGGCCGGTGATCACGGCGCCGATCCAGACGGAAAAATCCAAAACCTCCTCCGAGGATAATCCCTATCTCGCCGCAGCCGCCCACCTCGGCTTCAAACCACCGCTCGATGTCGAGAAGGCGCTGGCCGCCATGTCCTACCTCGGCAACGGCGACAGCGGCATCCACCAGACCCAGCTTCGCGTTTCAGCCTCCCTGGTTTCGCAGGGCGTAGAAGACGATGAAATCGTCACCCTGCTGATGGCCAACACGATGCGCGCCGCAGGCAACCATACTCGCACCTGGAACTGGCGGCGGGAGGAACGCTCCCTGCGCACCATGATCGCTACCGCCAGAACCAAGTTCGTCAAGCCGGCAGAAAAACCCGTCGAGAAGCCCGTGCCCGTTTCCTCTCCAAAATCGGGGCCTGCCAACAGCGGTGAGAAGGCCGCGCCCCCGGCCCCGGAGCCAAAAAAGAAGCGCGCTCGAAAAGAGACGGCCGAGCCGGAAAGCGAAGGCGCGCTGATAGCTCGCCTCGGTGAGGCGGTGATTTCCTACTGGCTGAAGGAGCGCGGGCCGCTGATCGTCATCGCAGGCGACCCCTGGACCTACCGGGACGGCTATTGGCGTTTGTTTGACGCCACCCTGCACCACAGCCTGCGCGTCGCGGTCCAGGGTGTCATCGCCTCGGCCGGCGTCTCGCCGGTCACCAGCCTGCTCAACGCCGTTCACCGCTACGTCATCGAACGACCTTCCCTCAATCGCGAAGAGGTGCCGTGGGATGCCTCCGGCTTCATCGTCGGTCGCAACGGCGCCATCAACCCCGAAACCGGTGCCATCATTCCGCATAGCCCGGAGCTTTACGCCACCTCGCGGATCGAGGCGAACTTCGATCCGGCGGCGGCGTGCCCGATCTGGCTCTCGTTCCTTGAAGCCGCCTTCGCCGACCTCGCACCCGAGGAAGCCGCCAAATGCATCGAGACCCTGGCGGAAATTTTCGGCTCGTTCCTGATCCGTAAAAAACGCCGCGAGCTGACCAAGGCCCTGCTGGTGATCGGTCCCACCCGCACCGGCAAGAGTCAGGTCGCGTACGTCGCGCGCGGGTTGGTCGGCGGCAAGCCCAGCGGCATTCGGGCGGTATCGCTGGCCGAACATTTCGGGGTGGAGCCGCTGCTCGGCGCCTCGGGCTGGATCGCAGACGACGCGGTCAAGGAAAACGAGTTCCTGGATGCCGAATGGTTCAAGGTGATTGTCGACGGCGCTCCGATCTCGGTGCCACGCAAGAATCAACAGGACTGGAACGGCTGCCTCGACATTCCGGTCCTGCTCACCGCCAACCACCTGCCGCGGGTCAAAGATCAGTCGGGTGCCGTCTACAACCGCGCCCTGATCATGCGCATGACGGTCCAGCGGGCGGAAGAGGACCCGAACAACCGCAAGATCGCCGAAGAAATCGTCGAGGGTGAACTGGGCGGCGTCTTCAACTGGGCGATCACCGGCTGGAAACGTCTCGCTGCCCGTCGGCACTTCGCGCCGCCGCCGGTGATGCTGAGGGCGATGAAAACCTACGTCTCCAGCAACTCCCCGGTCGCCACCTGGATCGAAGCGGCGATCGAGCCGGACTCCGCCTACATGGTCGACCGGCGCGATCTGATCGCCTCCTTCAACGGCTGGTTCGCCCTGGAGGCGGGCGCAGAGGCCAAACCTCTCGGGGCCCGGGCGCTGTTTCCAGCGATGCGTAGCGTGCTCCCCCACGTCGACGACCACAAGATTCGCGAGGCACGATTCATGGTCGGGGTCCGGTTGAGCGACGAAGGATTGGCGACGTGGCAGCTCTTCATCGACGGCAAACAGGGCTCCGGATTCTCTCCGAACAGCCGCTACGACGTCAATCGACCGGCTCCGCCGAAAGGGCAAGTCGTCCAAAACCGGGAGGAATCCGCAGACGAGCCTAAATCACGGACATTGTTCTAAATCAATGCGTTGCAGGTGGGGCACTTTGGAGGGCACTTTGCGAACACTTTGGTCCTGGAAGGCACAAAAAATGAGAAGTGCCCCCCACTTTCGGCATCGGCCGGGCACTTCGAAGTGCCGCCCGAGCACGAAGTGACCCACCAAGTGCCGCCACGCTAACGCATTGAGATAACGAGGAGATCACCCTATGGCTACACTTGGCTACACTTCTTTTCTATATGATTCAATAATATGTACATATGCATCATATGTGTATGCGCTATATGGGGGGGATTATAGCGCCGCAAAGTGCCCTCCGGGTTTCCCCTCCGTCGTTGAGTGCCGGCCATGACCGGCGTCGCCTGCGCTCCCGCAGCTCCCGACATCGGGGCCGTGATGCGTCGCGTATCGGACGCCGCCGCCCCCTTCGAGAGCAGGTGGACGCTGACCGCCCTGCATCGGCTTGACCCCGAACTTCACGACCGGCTGCTCGATCAGCAGAGCTTGTACCACCAGGCTCTGGTCACTGGCGAGGCCGACGACGTCGAAGAACAATCGGCGGCGATGTGCCGGGGCTGGGCGGCGGTGACTCGGGTGATGGAGGCTGCTGCCGTTCCCGATGACGCGTACCTGCTCGGATTTCACGCTGGCACCCGCGTCGCCATCGGCGAACAGAAACACGCCATCGCCCGCGTTCGTGAGCTGCACGGCACCCCGGTGATCTGGATCACCCCCGACGAAGTGGCGGCGCTGGTCGCCGGCCTGGAGGCGATCAAGACCGCCAAGTCCCTGTGGCCGGATGCCGAAACCATCCGGCTTTACCCAAACCAAGCCGCCCAATACGACCGTTAGCTGTTGAGCTACCGACCAGAAGACCAAATGAACTGACAAACAAACGACCTGGGGAACAGAAGAGCAAAGGACCAAAGGAGCTGAAGACCAGAGGCATCGTTTCAACCTTCTTGCCCTGGAGGCTTTTCATGGCCGTTACCAACTCGACCGAAACCAAGGCGGAGAGAAAGCACCGCTCGCCGCCACCTTCAACCGCAATTCCAGACAAATCGCCCGCCATCCTGGCGCTTGATCTCGGCACCAACACCGGCTGGGCGCTGCGTGCCCGTGACGGCGCGATCACCAGCGGCACCGTCGGTTTCCGGCCCGGACGCTTCGAGGGCGCGGGCATGACGTTCCTGCGCTTCCGGGGCTGGCTCGGGGAGATCGCCGACCTCGCCCATGGTCTCGACAGCGTGGTGTTCGAGGAGGTCCGGCGGCACGTCGGCACCACCGCCGCACATGTTTTTGGGGGCTTCCTCGCCCACCTCACCGCGTGGTGCGAGCACGAGCGCGTGCCCTATCGCGGCGTGCCGGTCGGCACGATCAAACTTCACGCCACCGGCAAGGGCAACGCCGGCAAGGAGGCGGTGATCGCCGCCATGAAGGCGAAAGGCCACCAGCCCGCCGACGACAACGAGGCCGATGCCCTCGCCATCCTGCATTGGGCGCTCGCCCAGGGAGGTCGGTAATGACCCGAGAGCGCCTTCCCAACCGCCGCCCCAACGAGACCACGACGCTGGTGTTCGGCGGCATGAGCTTCGCGGTGGCCATCGGCTTCTTCCCGGCCAACGACCGTCCCGGCGAGGTGTTCGCGTCGGGGGCGAAGTCCGGCTGCGACCTGGATTACCTGCTCGACGATGCCTGCGTCGCTCTCTCGCTGCTGCTCCAGCACGGCGTGCAACCGGCGGCGCTGGCGAAATCCATGGGGCGTTCGGGTGACGGCGTCACCCCGGCCTCCATCATCGGCGCGCTGGCCGACCGTCTTGCCGAACAGGAGGCCGCCCATGCCGACGACTAAACAAATCCGGGCCGACGCCGCCCGGCTCGGCATCCAGACCATCAGGACCGTGGCCGATGGTCGGATCATCCACTCGGGACGGGTGACCTGTGCCGCCTGCCAAGCCCACGAAGAAATCGTCCAGCGGCCGGGCGTTCTCGCTCACGTTCTCCTGACCGCCTTCGAGAAGAAGGGCTGGACGGGCCTTGGCAAGCGTCCGCTGTGCTCGCTCTGCGCCGCCAAACCCAGCATCCCGAACAAACCCGCACCCCAGATGCCACCCAAAGTCGAGGAACCCGCCATGCTTCCCAAGCAAAAAATCACCAAGGCCGCCATGGACCAGATGCCGGCTCCGACGCCGCGTCAGGTGGTGGCCATCGCCGACGACCTGGCCGAACGGCTAGCAGACGGCCGTTACCGTGCCGGCTGGTCGGACCATCGCCTCGGCGACGAACTCAAAATTCCGGCGGCGCTGGTGGCCAAAGTGCGCGAAGACCTGCACGGGCCCCTCAAGGGCGATCCCGAGGTCGACGCTCTGCGCGGCGACCTCACCGCCTGGCTTTCCATCGGCGACGATCTTCGCCGCCGCCTCGACCACCTCGAACAAACCCGAGCCTGAGCCAGGAGAGCCCCCATGCCCAATGCAGCCCTCAGCGACGCGGTTCTGGCCCGGATCGAACGGGCCACCGCCGCCATCAACCGCCCGCCCGCCACTCCAGGGCCAACCGCCCAAGACAGCCGTCCCTCGGTTCGGGAGTTCACCGAGCGGGCCGGCGTCAAGCGCACCCGCCTGATCACACCGCTGCAGTTGCTCTACCGGCGCAACCTGCTGACCATCCGGCAGCTCAGCGCCGGGCAATCGCTGGTCGACGACGCCGAGATCGCGCTCGGTGTTGATCAGCCGCCCGACGAAACCCGCACCAGTCTCTGCCGTGAACCGGACGGTCGGATGGTCGCGATGCTTGCGGCATCCACCCGCGTGGCCAAGGCGCGCAAGGCAGCCGAAGCCGCGCACCCGGCGGCCTGGGGCATGGTGCGGGCGGTGGCGCTCGACGAGAAGACGGTCACAGCTGTCGCTGGCACCGACAAGGCCTCCACCCGCCGGCCGTTCCTGCTGGCGCTGCGGGTTGGGCTCGACGCGGTCGGCGACAGCTACGGCCACACCTCGCCGTTCGTCCGTACCAGGGTGATGCTTGACGGCGTTCCTCTCGGCGAGATCGAGGTCACCGAAGACG
>CAIOBP010000164.1 GCA_903856295.1 uncultured Rhodospirillales bacterium
CCCCTTCGGCGACCAAGGGGCCTTGCCCCTTGGAACCCCACTGGGGCCACAGGCCCCAGACCCCGATACATTACGCCCGGACGCCTCCGACGGCGTCGCTGACACCGAGGGCCGCGAGGGCGGTGGCGACGATGTGACGGGCGTTCAAGCCGGCGTCGTCATACTGCTTGACCGGGGCTTCGTGCTCGATGAAGCGGTCGGGCAGCGTCATCGGACGGAATTTCAGGCCGTTGTCGAGCAATCCGGCCAGGGCGAGATCGTGCAGCACGAAGCTGCCGAAACCGCCGACCGAGCCTTCCTCGATGGTGATCAGCACCTCGTGCTCGCGGGCGAGACGGTGCAGCAGATCCCGGTCGAGCGGCTTGGCGAAACGGGCGTCGGCAACGGTGGTCGAGAGACCGCGGGCCGCCAGTTCCTGCGCCGCCTTCATGCACTCGCCGAGACGGGTGCCGAGGCTGAGCAACGCGATCTTGGTGCCTTCCTGAATGATCCGGCCCTTGCCGATCGGCAGCACCGAACCGCGCTCCGGACGCTCGGTACCGACGCCTTCGCCGCGCGGAAACCGGATGCCGCAGGGACCATCGTTGATCGCGGCGGCGGTAGCCACCATGTGCATCAGTTCGGCCTCGTCCGAGGGCGCCATCAGCACGATGCCAGGCACGCAACCGAGGAAGGCGAGATCGAAGGTGCCGGCGTGAGTCGGACCATCGGCGCCGACCAAGCCGGCGCGATCCATGATCAGGCGCACCGGCAGCTTCTGAAGAATGATGTCGTGGGCGACCTGATCGAAACAGCGCTGCATGAAACTGGAGTAGATGGCCACGAACGGCTTCAGCCCCTCGCAGGCCAGCCCGGCGGCGAAGGTCGCGGCGTGCTGCTCGGCGATGCCGACGTCGAAGGTGCGGGCCGGGAACTTCTGCTCAAAGAGGTCGAGACCGGTGCCCGAGGGCATGGCGGCGGTGATGGCCACGATCTTCGAGTCGCGCTCGGCCTCGGCGATCAGAGAGTCGGCGAACACCCGGGTGTAGCTGGGGGCGTTGGACTTGACCTTGGTCTGAGTGCCGGTGACGACGTCGAAGCGCTGGACGCCGTGCATCTTGTCGTCGGCGGCCTCGGCGGGCGGGTAGCCGTGGCCCTTCTTGGTCACGATATGGATCAGCACCGGCCCGGCATCTTCCTCGCGCCCTTCGGCGTCGCGGACATTCTGGAGCACCGGCAACAAATGGTCGAGATTGTGGCCGTCGATCGGGCCGACATAATAGAAGCCCAGTTCCTCGAACAGCGTGCCGCCGGTGACCAGACCGCGGGTGAACTCCTCGGCCCGCTTGGCGGCGTTGCGCAGAGGACTCGGCAGATGGTCGGCGATGTCCTTGGCCAGATGGCGGAAGCTGAGATAGGGCTTGGACGAGATCAGCCGCGACAGATAGGCGCTGAGCGCCCCCACCGGCGGCGCGATCGACATGTCGTTGTCGTTGAGAATCACGATCAGCCGGCTCTTGGCCGCGCGGGCGTTGTTGAGGGCCTCGAAGGCCATGCCGGCGCTCATCGAACCGTCGCCGATCACGCAGACGACCTGATTGTTGCCGCCCTTGAGATCGCGGCCGACCGCCATGCCCAGACCGGCCGAAATCGAGGTCGAGCTGTGGCCGGCGCCGAAGGGATCGTATTCGGACTCGGCGCGCTTGGTGAAGCCCGAGAGACCGCCGCCGGTCCGCAGAGTGCGGATGCGGTCGCGCCGCCCGGTGAGAATCTTGTGGGGATAGGCCTGATGGCCAACGTCCCAGACGATACGGTCGGCGGGCGTGTCGAACACGTAATGCAGCGCCACCGTCAGTTCGACCACGCCCAGCCCGGCGCCGAGATGGCCGCCGGTGACCGAAACCGCGTTGATCGTCTCGCTGCGCAATTCCTGCACGAACTGCGGCAACTGGTCCGGTGTAAGACGGCGCAGATCCGCAGGCACGCGGACGCGATCGAGCAGCGGGGTTTTGCCGGTTGAGTTCAAGTCTCTCTCCCCAAGTCCCTGGCCTGCCGAAACCTCAGGCGTTCCGAGTCACGATGAAGCGGGCGACCGCTTTGAGAGTATCCGCCCGCGCGCCGAAGATGTCGAGGCTGGCGGCGGCACGGTCCGCCAGCCTCGAGGCTTCCTGCCGCGCGCCTTCGACGCCCAGCAGGGAAACGAAGGTCGCCTTGCCAGCGGCGGCGTCGGCCCCCACCGGCTTGCCGACCACCTCGGCCGAGCCTTCGACGTCGAGCAGGTCGTCGGCGATCTGAAAGGCCAGCCCGATGTCGCGGGCGTAGGCACGCAACGCGCCACGCTCCGAGGCCCCGGCTCCCCCGAGAATCGCCCCGGCCTCCGACGAGTAGCCGATCAGCGCCCCGGTCTTGCCCTCTTGCAGGCGGATGATCTCGGCCAGATCGAACTGGGTGGTCTCGGCCACCAGATCGATCATCTGACCGCCGACCATGCCGGTTCCCGCCGGTCCGGCCGCCGCGGCCAGCGCCGCGACCAGTGCCACCCGCACCGCCGGGTCGGGGTGAGTCGCCGGATCGGCCAGCACCTCGAACGCCAGGGTCAGCAGGCCGTCGCCGGCCAGAATCGCCACCGCGTCATTGAATTTCTTGTGCACCGTCGGACGGCCGCGCCGGAGGTCGCTGTTGTCCATCGCCGGCAGATCGTCGTGAATCAGTGAGTAGCAGTGAATCAACTCGACCGCCATGCCGGCGCGCAGCGCATGCTCGTCGGCGACTCCGAACAGGCCCGAACTCTCCATCACCAGGAACGGCCGCAGCCGCTTGCCGCCGGCCAGCGAGCCGTAACGCATGGCATCCCACAACGGCGCCTCGGGGCGCACGGTCGGAACCAGCAGCCGGTCGATCGCCGACTCCACCAGTGACGCCGCCCGCGCCATCGCCTGTTCCAATGGTGAAACCACGCCGTGCCTCGATACAGGGTTAAACCGGGATGGAAACGGCAGAGTCCGCTTCCGGCCACGCCCGCCGCCAGCCCGGCGATGCATTACAAACATTACGTTCGCAAACACGGCCAGCACTGTTCGACGGCGTGGTGAGTTTTAAAAAATCACGTGGGACCGTATCCGTCAAGGCATGTCGCACCCATATCGTCCTCTCCCAGACGACGTGATGTTTCGGTCACGGGAGGTTACTGACCATGCGACGCGCGACTCGAAAGGCAAAGCTGCCGGTTGGCCACAGCCCGGCTGGCTTTGCCCCGGCGGCTATGCTAACAACCCCGCGAGCCGGCCTTGTGAGTGCCGGAAGACGCTGACAGGGGCGGACGGGAGACGCGGACCATGGCCACTCATTCAACCGGCTCGGCAACCGGCCCGGCAACCAGCTCGGAGCCTCTGCGTGTCATCCTGGCGCAGCCGCGCGGTTTTTGCGCCGGAGTCGAGCGCGCGATCGAGATTGTCGAGCGCGCGCTCGGAAAGTACGGCAAACCGGTCTATGTCCGGCACGAGATCGTCCACAACAAGCGGGTGGTCGAGAGCCTCAAGGGGCGCGGCGCTCTCTTCGTCGAGGATGTCGACGATATTCCCGAAGGCGCGGTCACGATCTTTTCCGCCCACGGAGTCGCCCGCACTGTCGAGAATGACGCCGTGGGGCGCAAGCTCCACGTCATCGACGCCACCTGCCCGCTGGTGACCAAGGTCCACAAGGAAGGGCAGCGCTACGCCGGCCGCGGCTACGACGTCGTGCTCATCGGTCACCCCGGCCATCCCGAGGTCGAAGGCACCATGGGCCAGATCGACGGCACCGTGCATCTGGTCTCCGGGGTGAAAGACGTCGACCGCATCCAGCCGGCCCACCCCGAGCGCATCTCCTATGTCACCCAGACCACCCTCAGCGTCGACGACACCCGGGACATCATCGCGGCGCTGAAGCAGCGCTTTCCCCACATCGTCGGCCCCGACGTCAAGGACATCTGCTACGCCACCCAGAATCGCCAGAGCGCGGTGCGCCATCTGGTCGGGCTGGTCGACCTGATTCTGGTGGTCGGCGCCCACAACAGTTCCAATTCCAACCGCCTGCGCGAAATCGGCGCCGACATGGCCAAGCCGAGCTATCTGGTCGAGGACGCCACGGCGCTGAAACCCGAATGGCTGGATGGCGTCAAGACCGTGGGCATTTCCGCCGGCGCCTCGGCTCCCGAGGATCTGGTGCAGGAGCTGGTGACCCGGCTGGCCGAATTGCGGCCGATCTCGGTCGAATTCCTCGCGGGCATCGAGGAAAACATCCACTTCAAGCTGCCCGACGAACTCATCACCGCCGACGAGCGGTAGTCGCACCACAATCATCAGGCGCTAGGCAGGGAGGAACCGATGGGCGTTCCATTCAGACAACAGGCGGCAATCGGCGCCTACATCGTCAAGCAGCGGCTGATGGGCCGCAAGCGCTACCCGCTGGTGCTGATGCTGGAGCCGCTGTTCCGCTGCAATCTCGCCTGCTCCGGCTGCGGCAAGATCGATTATCCCGACAGCGTGCTCAACAAGCGCCTGAGCGTCGCCGAGTGCCTCGCGGCGGTGGACGAGTGCGGCGCCCCGGTGGTTTCGATTCCCGGCGGCGAGCCGTTGCTGCACAAGGAGATCGGCGAAATCGTCGCCGGGATCACCGCCCGGGGCAAATATGTCTATCTCTGCACCAACGCCCTGCTGCTGGAGAAGCGACTCGATCTCTTCACCCCCAGCCCCTACCTGTCGTTCTCGGTCCATCTCGACGGCCTCAAGGACCATCACGACCGCTCAGTGTGCCAGCCCGGCACCTTCGACCGCGCGATTTCGGCGATCAAGGCAGCGCTGGCCAAGGGCTTCCGGGTCAATTGCGCCGCCACCTTCTATGAGGGCGTGCCCGCCGCCGACATCGCGGCCTTTCTCGATTTCGTCCGCGATCTCGGAGTCGAGGGCACGACCATCGCGCCGGGATATGCCTATGAGCGCGCGCCCAACCAGCAGCATTTCCTCAATCGCCGCAAGACCAAGGAGTTGTTCCGCGACGTCTTCCGCCTCGGCCGGGGACGCAACTGGAACATCACCCATTCCAGCCTGTATCTCGACTTCCTGGCCGGCAATCAGAACTATCTGTGCACGCCCTGGGGCAACCCGACCCGCAATGTCTTCGGCTGGCAGCGGCCCTGCTATCTGATCAACGAGGGCTACACCAAGACCTTCGCCGAGCTGATGGAAACCACCGACTGGGACAGCTTCGGCACCGGACGCTACGAAAAATGCGCCGACTGCATGGCCCATTGCGGCTATGAGCCGACCGCCGCCGACGATGCCGCCGGCCACCCGCTGAAGGCGGCGATGGTGGCGATGCGCGGCGTGCGCACCGAAGGCGAAATGGTTCCGGAAATCCCGCTGGAGAGCCAGCGGCCGGCGGAATATCTGTTCGAAAAGGTGGTCTCGGAGGCCATTGCCGACTCACAAAGCCCGGAAGGCCGCCGGGCCCAGAGCTGACACCGCGATACCGAGAGCCTCCAGACCGGCCTTGCTGTCTCCGGCAAGACGCAGCAGGGCCGGCAGCGTCCAGGGCGCCTCCAGCAGGCGCAGCGCCACCGCGCCCGGCCGGGTTTCGCCATCGGGCCCCAGACCGGCCAGCGCCGGGGCGGGAATCCCCCGCTCCGCCGGGTCGGCGATGGCGCGCAGCATCAGAAACGGCAGGCCATGCCGGGCCGCGACCGCCGCCAGAATGTGACTTTCCATATCCACCGCCGCTGCGCCGCTGGCCCGAGCCAGCGCCGCCTTGCCCGCCGCCCCGGTGACCGCGCCGTCGCTGCCAGCCATGGTGACGCCCCCTTGCAGCGCCAGTCCCGCCGCTGCCGCCAGTTCGAGCAGCCGCTGGTGCCAGACCGGAGTCGCCGGCCATTCGCCCCGCCCCGGCACCACCACCGCACGCGGCAGCAGCAAGGTTCCGGGTGCCAGCCCCGGCACCAGCGCCCCGGCAATGCCAAAACTGATCAGCGCCGCCGCGCCGCCCGCCACCAGCGCCTCGGCCCGCGCCCGCGCCAACTCCGCCCGCGCGCCCGAACAGGCAACGGTCACGACATGTCCCAACGGCGCCAGACACGCGGCCTCCGTCTTCATCCCCACCAGCACCCCACTCACCGTCATCTCTGTTTTGCTCCATAAAATGGGGTCTGGGGCCCGCGGCCCCAGTGGGGTCCAGGGGCAAGGCCCCCTGGCCGTCGGAGACACCAGGGGCTCTGCCCCTGGACCCCGCCAAAGGCCGGCGGCCTTTGGAAACCGGTTCCTTTTCCCATGTCAATCGGACTCGACATTTTACAAATCATATGCAGAATGGAAGGAGAACATAAAGGGATTTCAGAGATGATGGCCTCGATCGCGCCCCCCGAACGCCAGCCCAGCCTGTTCGAATCGCTGCCGGCCACCGAACCCCGGCGCCGCCGCGCCCGCAGCCGGCCGCAGCCGCTCGAGGAAACCGTGGTCACCACCGAGCCTGAACGCGCCGAATCGCCCCAAACGCCGTTCCAAACACCGCCCGCACCGCCGGTGGCAATGAGACTCGACGCCGCCGCCCTCACCCGCCCCGATTTGTGCGATCTGGTGCGCGATCTCGCGGAGCCGAGTCTCGGCTTCCTGCTGGTCGAAGCCGCGCGCGAGGTCAAGCGCCGCCTCGTCTCGGACGAGCCCGAGGAGTCCGACAGCCCCCCCGAACCCAACCCCCAATTGCTGCGTGCGATTCGCAGCACCGTCACCGAACTGGCCGAGGGAGAACAGTAATGGGCCAGGGCTCTGCCCTGGACCCGCCAAAGGCCGGCGGCCTTTGGAAACCGGAACCGTTACCGCCGGTCGATCCAGATCAGCGTCAGGTCGTCGCGGAGCGGGCGGGCGACGCGGGCGAAGAAGGGGGCGAGCAGCGTTTGAACCGGGTCGACCGGACGGTCGGCAATGATCGTGCGCACCGTGTCGAGCACCGCGTCCTGGCCGAAGGGAACGCCATCGGCGTCCCGGCACTCGATCAGGGCGTCGCTGTAAAGGACCAGCGAGCCCCCCGGCGGCAGAATCGCCCGCTGAGTCTGGTACTTGGCGCGCCGGGAAATCCCGAGCAGCATCCCCGAAGAATCGAGCAGGGTCAACTCGCCATCGGCATACAGAATCGGATTGGGCGCCCCGGCCCCGGCAAAAGCCAGTTCGCTGGTCCGCTTGTCGAACACGCAGTAAAAAGCGGTGGCGAACTGGCCGGTGGGCAGCACATCCTTGAGCGAGGCGTTGAGCTGGGTCAGCCATTCGGCCGGCTCGAGATCGCGGGCGGGAATCCGGTCGAACAGGGTGTGCAGGCGGAAGGTGTTGATGGCGGCGGTGATGCCGTGCCCGGCGAAATCGACGATCAGAAGACCGACCCGGTGCTCGTCCAGCTCAAACACGCTCCAGAGGTCGCCGCCCAACTCCGAAGAGGTCTCGAAGTGGCTGGTGATGCCGAGCCCATGGGCAGCGCCGAGCGTCGCGACCTTGCGCGGGTCGGGCAGCAGCGACATCTGCATGGCGTGGGCGTGCTGCAACTCCTTCTGCACCCGCTCGCGAAACGCGGTGAGATCGTTGAACAGCTTGCGCCGCTCCAGCTGATGGCGGACCCGGGCGACGCATTCGCCGGGCTTGATCGGCTTGCTGATGAAATCACTGCCCCCCGCCCTGAAGCAGGCGACCTGCTCCTCGTCGCTGTCGAGCGCGGTCTGGAACAGCACCGGCAAATCGGCATGCCGGGGATTGGTCCGCAACTGCCGGCACATCTCCAGCCCATCCATGTTGGGCATGGCGACGTCGAGCAGAATCAGGTCGGGACGGAAACTGTCGGTCTTGGCGAGACCGTCGACACCATCGACCGCGAATTCCAGATTGCGGATACCGCTGCGCAGCAACAGCATCGACAACGACTTACGGTTGAAGTCGTTGTCATCGACAATCAGGACCCGGCTATCGTCGAGAGATATGGGCACGCCAGCCTCTCTTTAAAGTTCAAAGCGCAGCGAGGTGCAGCGCCCGCCATCGGCAACCTCGACCCGGCCGGCGAGCGCCCGCATGAACACGAAGCCCCGGCCGGAACGGCTCCTGCCAGAGGGTTCGGCGGGCAGGCAGGCAATATCGAACCCCGCGCCCTGATCGGCGACACTGATGTCCAGAGCGGCCTCGCTCCAGCGCACGAACAGCTCGACCCGGCGCCCGCGCAACTCGGGGTCCCCCAGCCGGCTGTTGACGAGTTGGCTGAACACCCGAAAGCCCTCCGGGTGATCCTTGGCGGTACTGGAGATGCCGAGGTTTCCATGGATGATGGCGTTGGCGACCGCCTCCTGGAGGCACTGCTCGACCACCGAGCGCTTGTCGTCCCCCAACCCGCCCCGCGAGGCCAGCGTCGCGCCGACCAGCGGCGCGAGTTGCAGCGAAAACGCCGTGGCCGTGGTCAGGGAGAGAAAAAAACCGTCGGGCGGCACCATGACCGCCGCCCAGTCACCGCCCGGCGGCTCGCCATCCTCGGCTTCCACCACCACCGCGCCGGACTCGGCAAGACAGGCCGCCAAGCCCTCCCGGTCGGCATCCGAAATCAGAAACGCCCGCCGGCATCGCGCCTCTTCCGGCCGGACGTCATCACCAAACACAGAAAAGCGAGCGGCGCACCGCCCCCCCGCTTCAGCCGGGATCAGATCGGTGACGACGCTGAAAGGAACGGTGTCGATACCCGCCTCACTAATACTCGATGGCCACGATCTCGCCGATCTTCGCAAGATCGATCGAACGCTTCACGTCATCGCGCGGCCCGCGCACGACGAGCTTGATGTTCTTTTGCTCCGCCTCTTCCTGAAGGATCAGAATCATCCCCAGCCCGGCGGAATCGATGAAATCAAGCCCCGACACGTCAACCACAAAGCGGCGAAGATTGGGACCATCCAACAACGCCACGATGTCACGCAGGCGGTCATGGTCGGTGAACTCCAGCCGTCCGGTAAGACGCGCTTCAATTGCATCCGCCAGATTGCGCGCTTGAAACTCCATCGTGTCCTCACTTTCGCAACATCGCCATCGCCGTCCGGAGCGTCCCCGCAGCCGGACCACCCGGCAACCGAACCCGTGTATCCGACGAGGCTCTGTATCCCCATTCGACTGTTTCGGGGAAAGAGCAACCCACCCCCGCTTGACCCAGCCCGCGCACACTAGCCTAAGCCAGCCCGTCCCTCAAGTCCGACGCTCTGACTCCCGACTGGGGCTCCCGACTGGGGCTCCCGGACGGCCCGGATTTCGCGGGAAACTAGTTCGCCGCCGAACTCTTGGCAAGCCCGCTCATGCCCGGCAAGCGCACAATCCAACGTATCCCCACCTCGCCGCCCGGCACACGCGAGGGCGGATAGCTGCGGCCACGACACCGGGCGCGGCTTCTGTTATATGAACACCCCGTGACGATATGAAGACCCCGTGAACCCGCGCGGGGCGGAGCCGGAACCGGTCGTCCGCCCGCAATGCCAGAGGAGACGGCTGTTGGCGACGTTCGGCAGCGCCATGTGGACGAGGCTCCCGACCGCCTCGGCGAAGTTCCTGCTGATTCTGATACCGATTCTCGCGGTGTCGACGGTGACCTTCGCGGCGATGTTCTTTTCCACGAAATCCGCCGAGATGCGCAATGGCGTCACCGAGCAGGTGGCCGCGATCGCCGAAATCAACGTCATCGCCCTGGAACGCAGCCTGTCCGCCCACGACGAGGTCGGCACGCGTTCGATCATCACCGCGATGTCGGTCAACCACGAAATCCGCTGCGTCGAGGTGAGCGACGCCGCGACCTCGTCCGGCTTTTCCTGGCCGCGCGCCGGGTGCGCGCTGCCCGAAACCGCACCCTCGGTGACCAGGGAAATTTCAAGCAGCCAGAAACGCCCGCTCGGCCTGCTGACGCTGCGCTACAGCTTCGACGACGCCGACTCCCTGCTGAGAACCGAGATCGCCAATGCCGCCTGGTTGCTGCTGGTCCTGCTGGTGGTGACGGTGGTCACCGCGCTGATCGCCTTCCGCATCACCATCGGCCGCCCCCTGGCCAAACTCATCGCCTCGATTCGCGCCGCCGAGCAGAAGGGCCGGCGCGAACTGGTGGAATGGCAGTCCAACGACGAGTTGGGCAACGTCATCGCCGCCTACAACCGCCTGCTGGTCAAGCTCGCCTATGAAGAGGTGTCGCTGCGCAAAAGCGAGGAGCGCCTCAGCCTGGCCATCGCCGCCACCCGCTCCTCGGTCTGGGACATCGACCTGACCAACAGCCAGGTCTGGTGGTCCTCGGAGTTCCCGGCCATTCTCGGCTACGCCGCCGACGAATTGCCGATGACCGCGGCCACCCTGGAAAGCCTGATCCACCCCGAGGACCGCGACCGGGTGCTCGCCGAATCGCTGCGCCACATCGCCGGGGAGACCAAGACCTACAGCAATATCTACCGTCTGCTCGCCAGGGACGGCCGCATCCTGTGGGTGGAAGACCGGGCCACGGCGCTGAGAGACGCCAAGGGCATCGCCCTGCGCCTGACCGGCATCATCGCCGACGTCACCGAGCGCAAACAGGCGGAACTGGATCTGGCCAGCGAGCGGGCGATCCTCCAGGCGACGCTGGAGAATGTCGACCAGGGCATCGCGATGTTCGACCAGGACCTGCGGCTGGTCACCTTCAACCGCCGGGCTGCGGAACTGCTCAACGTCCCGCTCAAGGTGCTGGTCAAGCGCCCGAGCTTCGACGAGATGATCCAGCACCAGATCGAACGCGGCGAATTCGCCGGCGAAACCGGAACAAACGAGCTGGTCCACCTCTGGGACCGCCTGCCCACCGACTATTTCACCTTCAATCACCGCCGGCCCGACGGCACGGTGATCAAAATCTGCTCCAACCCGCTGTTCATGGGCGGCTTCGTCTGCACCTACACCGACGTCACCGCCGAGACCCGCGCCGCCGAGGAAACCCTGGCCGCCATGCAGGCCACCGAGCGCGCCTATGCCGAACTCAAGCACACCCAGGCCAGTCTGGTTCAGGCCGAGAAGATGGCCTCGCTCGGCCTGCTGGTCGCCGGTATCGCCCACGAGATCAACACCCCGGTCGGCATCGCCTACAGTTGCGCCAGCCACCTCGCCACCCGCACCCGCCAGCTGATCCAGGCGCTGGAGAGCGGCAACCTCAAGAAGTCGGAACTCACCGCCTATGGCGCGGCGGCCGCCGAATCGACCCGGCTGATGTCGGGCAATCTCAGCCGCGCCGCCGAATTGATCCGCAGCTTCAAGCATGTGGCGGTCGATCAGGCCAGCGCCGAACTGCGCCGCTTCGACCTCAGGACCTATCTCAACGAGGTGGTGACCAGCCTCGGGCCGCGCCTGCGCACCACGCCGCACCGGGTCAACGTCTCCTGCCCCGACGGCATCGCCATCAACGGCTATCCCGGCGCCTTCTCCCAGGTGGTGACCAATCTGGTGATGAACGCCCTCGATCACGCCTTCGAGAGCAAGCCCCAGGGCACGATGACCATCGCCGTCGCCACCGCCCCGGACCAGGGAGAAATCGACCTCAGCTTCCATGACGACGGCAGGGGCATCCCGCCGGCCGCCCGCGAGAAGATTTTCGAGCCCTTCTTCACCACCCGGCGCGGCGCGGGCGGCAGCGGCCTTGGCCTGCACATCGTCTACAATCTGGTCACCCAGTCGCTGGGCGGACGGATAACCGTTGACAGCGCCGAGGGCGAGGGCACCACCTTCCACATCCGTTTCCCCCGCGAGGCCCCGGCCCAGACCCCGCCCCGCGCCAGCGAAGAGGAAAAGGCCCGCGCCGGCGAAGAGAAAAGCGACCGCGCCGGCGGGAACGAGGAGACGCCCCAATGAGCGACGAAGCCCTGGTCGAGGAGGAAATCCAGTTCGCCGACGAGACCGGCCCGGCCGCGGCCGAGGATGAATCGTGGTTGATCCTGGTGGTCGACGACGAACCCGACGTCCACTCCATGACCGCGCTGATCCTCTCGGACCTGAGCTACCGCAACCGCCGGCTCAAGCTGCTCAGCGCCTATTCCGCGGCCGAGGCCAAGCAGCAGCTGAAGCGCAATCCGGGCATCGCCGTGGCTCTGGTCGACGTGGTGATGGAGGAGGACTATGCCGGCCTGCATCTGATCCGCTCGATCCGCCGCGAACTGCGCAACAGCGACATCCGCCTGATCCTGCGCACCGGCCAGCCCGGTCAGGCGCCCCAGCGGCAGGTGGTGCTCGACTACGACATCAACGACTACCGCTCCAAGGCCGAACTGACCGCCGACGATCTGGTGATTTCGATCATCGCCGCCCTGCGCTCCTACGAGCATATCGTCTCGATCGAAACCAAGGTCGCCGAGCGCACCCGTGAGTTGCTGGAGAGCCGGGAGCACTTGCGGGCGATCCTGGAGAGCAGCCCGGTCGGCGTCGGCGCCCTCGACGCCGGCGGACGCCTGACCTTCGCCAACATGCGGTTCGCCGAATTGTTCGGCGTCGGGCAGGAGCGGCTGATCGGCGCCGACATCGCGAACCTGCTGGCGGCCGATGACGGCGAGAACGGCCACTGCACCGAACAGATCGCGCGCGGCGAGGCGATGCGGGACACCGAGTTGCGGCTGCGCCGGGCCGACGGCTCGACCTTCTGGGCGCTGCTCTCGGGCGACCCGCGCGGTTTTTCGGGCGAAGCCGGCTATCTCGGCTGGATTCACGACATTTCGCGCCTGAAGCAGACCGAAACCGATCTCAACGCCGCCAAGGACCTGTCCGAGCAGGCGACCAGGGCCAAGTCGGCCTTCCTGGCCACCATGAGCCACGAAATCCGCACGCCGATGAACGGCGTGCTCGGCATGCTGGAACTGCTGGAGCGCACCCACCTCGAGCCCCAGCAATACGAGACCGTGTCGACCATTCGCGAATCGGCGACCTCGCTGCTGCGGATCATCGACGACATTCTCGATTTCTCGAAGATCGAAGCGGAAAAGCTGGTGCTGGAAGAGGTGCCGGTCTCGATCGCCGCCATCGTCGAGGGCGTGGCCGAGACCCTCTCCCCCAGCGCCTGGCGCAAGGAACTCGATCTGCTGACCTACGTCGATCCGGCGATTCCGCCGGCTCTGATCGGCGATCCGCTGCGGCTGCGCCAGATTCTGTTCAATCTCGGCGGCAACGCCATCAAGTTCACCGAGCATGGCCAGGTCATCCTGCGCGTCGAACTCGAAACGCTCAGCGCGCCGGAGAGCGGCGACGGTCAGCGCGCCCGCATCCGCATGAGCGTCGCCGACACCGGCATCGGCATTCCCGCCGACGCCCAGACGCTGCTGTTCCAACCCTATGCCCAGGCCGAACAATCGACGGCGCGGCGGTTCGGCGGCACCGGCCTCGGCCTGTCGATCTGCCGCCGGCTCGCCGAGATGATGGAGGGCGCCGTCGAGGTCGCGAGCGACGTCGGGCATGGGTCGGTCTTCTCGTTTCTGGCCTGTCTCAAGGTCGCCGCCACCGACCCGACCCGAAGCGCCGCGGGCGATCTGACCGCCGGCGCCGCGCTGGCCGGGCTTAACATCGGCCTCGCCATCGCCGACGGCACCGCGCGCGACTTCCTCACCAGCTACCTCACCGCCGCCGGGGCGCGGGTGGTCGGCAGCGCCGATGGCCCGGCCCTGCTCAACAGCGCCCATGCCGCCCTCGCCGCCGGGCAAGCCTTCGACGTCGCCGTGCTCGACGGCCGATTGTATCAGACCTCGGTGGTGACGGTGCGCGAGGCGCTGATTCTCGGACAAAGCGGTATGACGGTTCCGGCGGTGCTGCTGGCCCAGCGTTCGGGCGAGGGCAAAATCCGCCGCAGCCGTGCCTCCGACTCCGCGCTGACCGTGATCAAACCGGTGCGGCGGGCGGCGCTAATCCGGGCGGTGGCGGCGGCGGCGGGGCGCATCGCCGCCGATCCCGGCCGGAGCGGCGGCCGGCCCCGAAGCTCCGAAACCACCCATCCCGAGCGCCGGGCCAGCGATCTCCCGGCCCCGCCGCCACGCGCCGCCACGCCGGCCGCCAGCCCCGCCGCCGCCGCGCGGGTGCTGGTTGCCGAGGACAACGCGATCAACCGGCGCGTGATCTCCATGCAGCTGGCCACCATGGGGCTGGCCATCGACATGGCCAACGATGGCAAACAGGCCCTCGAAGCCCTCGCGGCCAAGGAATACGATCTGCTGCTCACCGACTGCCACATGCCCGAGATGGACGGCTTCGAGCTGACCCGGCGCGTCCGCGAGACCGAGAAGAACACCGGCAGGCGCATGCCGATCATCGCCATCACCGCCAACGCCTTCGAAGGCGAGAGCGAGCGCTTCCGCGCCGCCGGCATGGACGACTATCTGTGCAAGCCGGTGCAACTCCTCAAGCTTCAAACCACGATCGAACACTGGCTGAGCGGCGCCGGCGCCAGCGCCGCCGCCCCGGCCGTCGATCCCGCGCCCCCGCCGCCGTCCCCCCCACCTGCGTCGCCGGCCGCGGACGCCACCCCGCCGGTCGACACCGCCTCCATGGCCGCCATTTGCGGCGACGATCCCGCCCTGATCCGCGAAATGCTCGGCGATTTCGTTACCGTCAGCCGGAAAATCTGCGAGGATCTGGCCCGCGCGGTCGAGCAGCGCCTGCCGCCCCCGGTGCGCCACTGCGCCCATAATCTCAAAGGCTCGTCGCGCACCGCTGGCGCCCGCCCTCTCGCCGATGCCGCCCGCCGGCTGGAAGTCGCCTCCGATAGCGCGGACTGGTCCGAAGTGGTAAGCCTCGCCGAGGCCGTGCAGATGGAAATGGACCGGGTCGCCCGCCACGTCGAAACCCTGTAGCAGGATTGGAACCAGCCAGCCCATGTCTCCTCTCCTTTCCGTCCGCGACCTGGCGGTGAGCTTCCGGGTCTCCGGCGCCGAGGTTCCCGCGGTGCGCGGGGTGTCGTTCGAGGTCCGGCCGGGCGAAACCCTGGCGCTGGTCGGCGAATCGGGCTCGGGAAAATCGGTGACCGCGCTCTCGATTCTGCAATTGCTGCCCTATCCCCAGGCCCGCCACCCTTCGGGCAGCATCCGCTTCCAGACCACCGAACTGGTCGGCGCGCCCGAACCGGTGCTGCAACGGGTGCGCGGCGACCGCATCGCCATGGTGTTCCAGGAGCCGATGACCTCGCTCAATCCGCTCCACACCATCGAGCGCCAGATCACCGAGACCCTGTTCGTGCACAAGGGGCTGGACCGGGCGCAGGCGCGAGCACGGGCGCTGGAACTGCTGACCCTGGTCGGCCTGGCCAACGCCGGGCAGCGGCTGGGCGCCTTTCCCCATGAACTCTCGGGAGGACAGCGCCAGCGGGTGATGATCGCCATGGCCCTGGCCAACGAACCCGATCTGCTGATCGCCGACGAGCCGACCACCGCCCTCGACGTCACCATCCAGGCGCAGATTCTGGCGCTGCTGAAGGACCTGCAAAAGCGCTTCGGCATGGCGCTGCTGCTGATCACCCACGATCTCGGCATCGTGCGCAAGATGGCCGACCGGGTGTGCGTGATGTCGGAAGGGCTGGTGGTCGAGGCCGGCGAGGTGGCCACGGTGTTCGCCGCCCCCGCCCATCCCTACACCCGGCGCCTGCTCGCCGCCGAGCCCAAGGGCCAACCGCCCTCGCCGCCCGCCGACGCCCCGGACGTGCTGGCCGGCGACGACATCAAGGTCCATTTTCCGATCCGCAAAGGGCTGCTCCGGCGCACCGTCGACCATGTCAAGGCGGTGGATGGCATCAGTGTTCGGGTCCGGGCCGGGCACACGGTGGGGGTGGTCGGCGAATCCGGTTCGGGCAAGACCACCCTCGGCCTCGCCCTGCTCCGGCTGACCGAGAGCCAGGGCGCCATCCGCTTCGACGGTCGCGACATCCAGGGCCGCAGCCGGGCGGAGATGCGGCCGCTGCGCCGGCAAATGCAGGTGGTGTTCCAGGACCCGTTCGGCAGCCTCAGCCCCCGCCTCTCGATCGGCGACATCATCGCCGAGGGCCTGAAAATCCACCGACTCGGCAGCGCCGCCGAGCGCGAGGCGATGATCGTGACCGCTCTCGAGGAGGTCGGACTCGATCCCGCCACCCGTCACCGCTATCCCCACGAATTTTCCGGCGGCCAGCGCCAGCGGGTGGCCATCGCCCGCGCCATGGTCCTGAAACCGCGCTTCGTGGTGCTCGACGAGCCGACCTCGGCCCTCGACATGTCGGTGCAGGCCCAGATCGTCGATCTGCTGCGCGACTTGCAGGCCCGGCACGGCTTGGCTTATCTGTTCATCAGCCACGATCTCAAGGTGGTGCGTGCCCTCTCCAACGAGGTGATCGTGATGAAGGATGGCCGGGTGGTCGAACAGGGACCGACCGAGTCCATCTTCGCCGCGCCCCGGGAAGCCTATACCCGCGCCCTGCTCGCCGCCGCCTTCAACCTGGAAGCGCTGGCCGGCGACGCGGTGCGCTGCTGAGCAACGGCGCGGAGCCGGCCGGCCGGCTCCGCAAGCCAGCCCCGCCCGCCGGAGTGACGGTTCGACTTGACTTGGCGCGCCGGGTCATCAATGTCCCACCTTGGTGGATCGGGTGCCCACCGTGATGGATCGGGTAGTAGTGGCCGGGTGCCGAATCCGGCCGGGAGACAGGACAGCACGATGACCGCGCAGCAGAACGGCGAACACAACTCGCCCGCCCCCAGACGGGTCGGCACCCGCGGAGTCCTGACCGGCATCATCGTGCTGGCGATGATCGGCGGCGTCGTGCTGTTCGGGCCGCGCAGCAGCGGCGTCGGCGGCGCCCCGCCCCAGGGCGCGATGCCGCCCGCCGGGGTCACCGTCTCCCACCCCCTCGAACGCGATGTCATCGAATGGGCCGAATACACCGGCCAGTTCGCGGCGATGGAGTATGTCGAGCTGCGGTCGCGAGTCAGTGGCTACCTGATGGAGATCCACTTCAAGGACGGCCAGACCGTGAACAAGGGCGATCTGCTGTTCGTGATCGACCCCCGGCCGTTCGAAGCCGATCTCGCCCAGGTCCAGGCCAATCTCGAGCGCGACAAGGCGCAGCTGCTGCGCGCCAACCAGGACCTCAAACGCTACGCCGAGCTGGCGAAGAAGGATTTCGCCACCCGCCAGCAATATGACAACGCCCGCGCCGCCGCCGACGGCGCCGCCGCTACCGTCCGGGCCGACGAGGCGGCGGTGGCCCAGGCCCGGCTCAATCTGGAATTCACCCGCATCACCGCCCCGGTCAGCGGCCGGATCGGCGAGCATCAGGTCAGCATCGGCAATCTGGTGGTCGGCGGCTCGAACAGCACCACCACCCTGCTGACCACCCTCATCTCCCTCGACCCGATCCACTTCGTCTTCGACGTCAGCGAGGCCGACCAACTCGCCTACAAGCGCGGCGTCACCTCGGGCAAGCTCAAATCGGCGCGGGACAGCGCGGTGCCGATCCAGGCCAAGCTCGCCGACGAAAGCCACTGGAGCCATGACGGCCTGATCGACTTCGTCGACAACCGGATCAACCACGGCTCCGGCACCCTGCGCCTGCGCGCCGTGTTCGCCAATCCCGACCGGCTGCTGGCGCCGGGCCTGTTCGGACGGGCGCGGGTGCCGGTGTCGCAACCCCACATCGCGCTGCTGGTGCCCGACAGCGCCATCGTCACCGACCAGTCGCGCAAGCTGCTGATGGTGGTCACCGAGGGCGGAACCGTGGAGCCCCGGCTGGTCCAGCTCGGACCGACCGCCGAGGGGCTGCGCATCGTGCGCTCCGGCGTGTCCGCCACCGATTCGGTAATCATCGACGGGCTGATGCGCGTCCGGCCCGGAGCGAAGGTGGCGCCTCAGAAGGGCACCATCACCGCCGTTCCCGGCGCCGACTGACCGGGGGCGCAGCCATGAAACTCTGTCACTTCTTCATCGACCGGCCGATCTTCGCCACCGTGATCTCGGTGCTGATCACGCTGCTGGGCGTGGTCGCCTTCTTCACGCTGCCGGTCGCGCAGTATCCCGAGATCGCGCCGCCGACCATCGTGGTCACCGCCAGCTACCCCGGCGCGGCGGCGGCGGTGGTCAGCGACACCGTGGCCACGCCGCTCGAAGAGCAGATCAACGGCGTCGAGAACATGCTCTACATGGTCTCGCAGGCCACCGGCGACGGCAGCGTGGCCATCACCATCACCTTCGCCCTCGGCACCAATCTCGACACCGCCCAGGTGCTGGTGCAAAACCGGGTGGCCATAGCCCAGCCGCGCCTGCCCACCGAAGTTCAGCGCATCGGCGTGACGGTGAAGAAGAATTCGCCGGACATGCTGATGGTCGTGCACATGAGTTCGCCCGACAATTCGCGCGATGTGCTCTACATCTCGAATTACGCCACGCTCCAGGTCAAGGACGTGCTGGCGCGCATCAAGGGCGTGGGCGACATCAAGGTCTTCGGCTCCCGCGATTATTCCATGCGGGTCTGGCTGGATCCCGAGCTGGTGGCGGCGCGCGGCCTGACCGGCAGCGAGGTGGTCGCCGCGCTCCAGGCTCAGAACGTCCAGGTCGCCTCGGGCGTGCTCAACCAGCCGCCGACGCCCAAGCAAGGCGCCTTCCAGCTCAATGTCGAGACCCTGGGGCGGCTCCAGGACCCGGCCCAGTTCGAAGACGTCGTGGTCAAGACCGACCCCGACGGCCGGGTCACCCGGGTGCGCGACATCGGACGGGTCGAACTCGCGGCCCTGGATTACAGCGCCAACGGCTATCTCGACGGCCATCCGGCGGTGCCGATCGTGATGTTCCAATTGCCGGGGACCAACGCCCTGGCCACCGCCCTGCGCATCCGCTCGACCATGGCGGATCTGTCCAAGACCTTCCCGCCCGGCATTCGCTACGACATCCATTACGACCCCACCGTGTTCATCGCCCAATCGGTCGACGAGGTAATCAAGACCATCTTCATCGCGGTGGCGCTGGTGGTGGTGGTGGTGATCGTGTTCCTCCAGACGTGGCGCGCCTCGATCATTCCCATCGTGGCCATTCCGGTGTCGCTGATCGGCACCTTCGGCGTGCTCGCGGCCTGCAGCTATTCGCTCAACAATCTGTCGCTGTTCGGACTGGTGCTGGCGGTGGGCATCGTGGTCGACGACGCCATCGTGGTGGTCGAAAACGTCGAGCGCATGATGCGCCAGGGCCTGAGCCCGCGCGACGCCGCCCACGAAACCATGGACGAGGTCGGCGGCGCTTTGATCGCCATCGCGCTGGTGCTGTCGGCGGTGTTCATTCCGGCGGCGTTCATTCCGGGCATCGCCGGCCAGTTCTTCCGCCAGTTCGCCGTGACCATCGCCGCCGCGACGGTGATTTCCTGCTTCATCTCGCTGACCCTCAGCCCGGCGCTCTGCGCCATTCTCCTGAAGCCCCACCGCGAGCATGAGCACGAGGCGCTGCTGATCCGGCCGGTCCTGTGGTTCTTCCGGGGCTTCAACCGCCTGTTCGACCGGCTCGCCGAGGGCTATGCCGGCTTGACCGCCCGGCTGGTGCGGGTGACCGCGATGGTGGTGCTGGTCTATTTCGGCCTGATCGGCCTGACCACCTACCAGTTCAACCGCGCGCCCACCGGCTTCATTCCCCAGCTCGACCAGGGCTACCTGATCACCGTGCTGCAATTGCCGCCGGGCTCGTCGCTGGAGCGCACCGACGCGGTGCTGCGCAAGGTGACCAAGATCATTCAGGATACCCCAGGTGTCGCCCATGCCGTCGGCTTCGCCGGCTTCGACGGCGCCACCTTCACCACCGCCTCGAACGCCGGAGCGCTGTTCACGCCCCTCAAGCCCTTCGACGAGCGCGCCGAGCAGGGGCTGTCGGCCAACGTCATTCTGGCCAACCTGCGCCAGCGCCTCGCCGGCGTTCAGGATGCTTTCGTGATCGCGCTCCAGCCGCCGCCGGTACGCGGCATCGGTACCGCCGGCGGCTTCAAGGTGATGATTCAGGACAAGCGCGGCCGCGGCCCGGTCGCCCTCGAGGCCGCCGCCCAGGACATCGTCGGCGCCGCCACCCAGACCCCCGGCATGGTCGGGATGTTCTCCCTGTTCAACACCCGCACACCCAAAATCTACGCCGACATCGACCGGGTGAAGGCCCAGATGCTGGGGGTGCCGGCCGAACGGGTGTTCAAGACCCTCGAGGTCTATGTCGGCTCGGCCTTCGTCAATGAATTCAACTTTCTCGGCCACACCTACCGGGTGATCGCCCAGGCCGACGCGCCGTTCCGCCGCAACGTCCGCGACATCGCCAATCTCAAGACCCGCAACGATCGCGGCGAGATGGTGCCGATCGGCTCGGTCGCGAGCTTCCGCGACGTCGCCGGGCCGTACCGGGTGCCGCGCTACAACCTTTATCCCTCCGCCGAGGTCCAGGGCGGCACCCTGCCCGGCGTCTCCACCAGCTATGGCCTTGAAACCATGGAGAGGCTGCTCAGCCAGCGCCTGCCCGACGGCTTCGGCTACGAATGGACCGAACTCGCCTTCCAGGAAAAGGCCGCCGGCAACACCGGCCTGCTGGTGTTCGCGGCTTCGGTGGTGTTCGTGTTCTTGCTGCTGGCCGCCCAGTATGAGAGCTGGAGTCTGCCGCTTTCGGTGATCCTGATCGTGCCCATGTGCCTGCTGGCCGCGGTCAGCGGCCTGCTGGAACGGGGCATGGACGTCAACATTCTGGCCCAGGTCGGCTTCGTCGTGCTGGTCGGTCTCGCCGCCAAGAACGCGATTCTGATCGTCGAATTCGCCCGCCAGGGCGAGGAGCAGGGCATGAGCCGCTTCGAATCGGCGGTCCACGCCGCGCGCACCCGGCTGCGCCCGATTCTCATGACCTCGCTGGCCTTCGTGTTCGGCGTGCTGCCGCTGGTGCTGGCGATCGGGGCCGGCGCCGAAATGCGCCAGTCCCTCGGAACCACGGTTTTTTTCGGCATGCTCGGCGTCACCGCCTTCGGCCTGCTGTTCACGCCGGTGTTTTATGTGGTAGTGCGCGGGATGTTCGGTTATTCCCACCATCATAGTCAGACCGCCGCCACCGAACCGGACCCAGAGACGCCCCCGGAGGGTCAGGAAGGAGCCACCCCATGAAACAGCGTGCCGGATACGCCCTTTCGTCCGTCCTGGCCGTGCTGATCACGGGATGTACCTCCATCGGCCCCAACGAGGGGCCGCTCACCCGCAAGGTTTCCTGGTTCAGCTATCTCAACGCCGACGACATCCGGGAGACCTGCAAGCCCGGTTCGCCCGAGCGCATCCGCATGGTCTTCAACGCCGATTACGCCGAGCACGTCCGCACCTACGACCTGACCGTCGATGACAAGACCGGCGGCGCCAGTCTGGCCATCCGCGTGATGCCCTCGGCCAAGCTCGCCGATTTCAGCTTCAGCGACCTGCTCGCCCCCTGGCGCGGCGCCCGGGGCGACGTCACCCTGACGCCCAAGCAGAGCACCAGATTGCAAGGCCGGATCACCCGGTCCGGCGCCTTCGAGCCGCCGCAGGCCGGGCTCTCCCTGGTCTCCAACGAGTTTTACTGGCTGGTCAGCGGTTGTCACGAGGGCAAGGGCTTCCTCAACGCCTTCCCGCTTTCCGGCACCGACGCGCAAATTCCGGACTTCGTGTCGTCCCTGAAGACGTTCGACAAAACCGGCGTGCCGTTCCCCGACGTCGCGGACCACAACCGCCGGCTCTCGCGGATGCCGCCCCGGCATCCCCAGGACGGTTCGCTGACCTTCACCATCCGTGTCGGCGAGAACGGCCTCCAGGGCACCCTGCCGCCGTGAACGCCCCCCCCTCACGCCGTGTGTCCGAGCGTCGCGCGCGTCGAATGGGGGGACGATTCAGCCGGGTTGAACGATCGGGCCTTCCTTCTTTTTGCCCGATGAGATCTGCGAGACATAAATCTTGGTCAGCGCCCGCAGAATCGGCGGCATCGAGGCGACGACGCTGTCGAACTGCTCTTTCTTGATGACCTCGCAAACCGTGCGCTCGATGGCATAGACGCTGGCGAGGCGCGGCGCCGCCTTGATCAGGGCCAGTTCGCCGAACAGGCGTCCCGGCCCGAGCTGCGCCAGCTCCTGCTCCCGAAAATCGACTTTCCGCCGGATCGACACCCGCCCGGTCTGAATCAGGAAGGCCGCGGTGCCCGGATCGCCCTCATTGAAAAAGCGGTGGCCTTCCTGAAAGACGCGGCGATCGAGGATCTTGTCATTGGTCCGCACCGAACGGATATCCACGCCGCCGCTCTCGCGCTCCGGTTGGGGCAGGCCGTAAGCCCGCCGGATCGAGGCGACCAGACTTTGCAGCAGATACGCCGCCAGGGGTTGGCACTGGCGAATCATTTGCTCGAAGAGCGCACGGCTGAGTTCGAGACAGGTGGCATCCTGGCGGACGAACACGCTGGCCGTGCGCTGGCCGTTGTCGATCAGCGCCATCTCGCCGACGATCGAGCCGACCCCGACCATCGCCAGCGAACGCACGCCCTCAGGCGTCACCTGGACGACTTCAAGCACCCCCTTCTCGACCAGCCAGGCCTGATCCCCCAAATCCCCCTGGCGGATCATCTCGTATCCCGCGGGAAACTCCAGCCGCCGCATCTCTCTGTCCGGTTTGCTCATGCTTTCCGTCCCGATGGCATTCCGGTGCCATCGTCACCCGAATAGACTGAACCTGCGACATCGGAAGCCGGCCCTCAATAGAAATTTTGGGCTTCGGCCATGGCGTTTTGCTTGTCTTCGGGTAAAATGGCGACCGGAAAGCATCCGCCGCCGCGGGTGCCGGCAAACCGTGGAGAACCGCCGTGCTCGACAGTTCGGATCCCAGCCCGCTCCGCGCCGCCACCCAATCGCGCGCCGCGGTGCTGGCCTCGATCGAGACCGGGGCGCACATGCTGGCGGCGGCGCTCCGCCAACTGGACGCGGTCGACACCAAGGTCGAGCGCCTCGCCCCCGGTGTGGCACAGCGCCTGCTGGCCGACCGCGAGGAGATCGGCGTCTTCCTCGCCGAACTGATCGACAAGTACCTGCCGAGCGAGCGGCGCGGCACCCCCAGGGACGGCGTCCGCCCACTGCCCGCCCGCGTCGCCTCGGCGCGCACCATCGAGTCGCTGGCCGACCGCTATTATTGAAGCGGCCCGCGCCATCCTTAGCGCCGTTCTTTTCGAGGCGGCCCGCGCCGTTCTTTTCAAGGTGGCCTGCGCCGTTCTTTTCAAGGTGGCCTGCGCCACTGGCGAAAAATTCTTCACCCGCTTCCCCTGGAGCGGTTGGGGCCGATCCTGGAATGGTGTAGAAATTTCGCCATGCGCAGCCTTCCCCTTCTTGCGATCCTGATCGCAGCCGCCCTTGCCAATATTGCCGTCTGGAGCCTTGCCAACCGGCCGGTGACCGTCGAGACGCCGCCGGGCGACAAGCTGCTCAGCATTTCCTTCGCGCCGTTCCGCGACGGTCAGAGCCCGCTCACCCAAAAATATCCTTCGATCGACGAGATCGAGCAGGACCTGCGGACCATCGCCGGACAGGTCGCCGGCGTGCGCACCTACACCAGCCTCGAAGGCATGGAGATGGTGCCGGTTTTCGCCCGCAAGTACGGCCTTACCGTCACCCTCGGCGTCTGGCTCGGCGTCAATCCGCTGATCAACGAGCGCGAGGTCAGCTCGGGCATCAAACTGGCCAACCAGTTTCCCGATGTCATCAAGCGGGTGATCGTCGGGAACGAGGTGCTGCTGCGCAACGACCTGACAAAATCTCAGCTCACATCTTATATCTCGCGAGTGAAGCACGCGATCAGGCAACCGGTCAGCACGGCCGATGTTTGGGAATATTGGCTGAAAAACCCTGACCTTGCCCAATATGTCGACTTCATCACCATCCACCTGCTGCCATATTGGGA
Organism: uncultured Rhodospirillales bacterium; assembly: GCA_903856295.1. Lineage (GTDB taxonomy): Bacteria > Pseudomonadota > Alphaproteobacteria > Azospirillales > Azospirillaceae > BOG-933. Next base: position 23,909 of record CAIOBP010000164.1, read on the forward strand.
GAACGACCCGGCGGGCATCGATACCGCCGCCGCGCGGGTCATCGATGCCCACCGGCAAATCGCCGCCCGCTTCCCGGGCAAGCCGATCCTGGTCGGCGAGGCGGGATGGCCGACCGCCGGACGCAGTCGCGGCCCGGCGGCGCCCGGCGTGGTCAACAAGGCGCGCTTCGACGCCGCCTTCATGCGCGCCGCCGCCGAGCACGGGTTCGACTACAACCTGATCGAAGCCTTCGACCAGCACTGGAAAATCAAGCTCGAGGGCACCGTCGGCGGCAAATGGGGGCTCTACACCGCCGACCGCAAGGCGAAATTCATCGTCGGTCAACCGGTGGTCGAAGACCCGGCCTGGCCGGTCAAGGCCGCCCTTTCCGCCCTGCTGATGGTCGGCACCATGCTCTGGCTGCTGCGCGCGCGGCCGATGCCGCCGCCGGCCGCCCTCGCGGTGCTGGCCGCGTTCTCGCAGACCTTCGCCACCGCCTTCGTCCATGCCGGCGACATCGCGTTTTCATGGCACTATTTCGCCCACGACCTTGCCCTCGCCATCCTGCTGTTGGTGCTGCAAGCGGTGCTGGCCGCCGCCATTCTGGTCGAGGTCGCGGGGCTCTGGGCGGCCCCGCCGGTGCTTCACGACGCCGCCGAGCCCGAACCGCTCGAGGGGGCGGCGCTGGTGTTCTGGGGCGGCAAGGCCATGAGCCTGCTCGCCACCCTCGCCGTGCTGTGGACGGTGCTGCTGATCACCGACGGCCGCTACCGCGACTTTCCCGTGGCGCCGTACCTGATTCCGGCGCTGGGGATTCCGGGGCTGGCGCTCTGCCGCGCGCTGCGCCGTCCCGCCAGCTGCGATCTGGCCGCCTCGCTGTCCGCCTCCCATCTGCTCGGCACCTTCGCCCAGACGACGAACGCGCCGGCACGGCATCCGTCCCTGTTCGGAGCCTTCGCCACCGTGCCGGTGGCCGGAGCCTTCGCCATCCTGCTACCGCTCGGCGCCCTCGGCATCGTGATCACCGAAGGCACCGTCAATCACGAGGCGATGCAGTGGGCGGCGCTGCTGCTCGCCCTCGCGCTGCCATGGCTCGCGACCCTGGTCGCGACGCTGCGCGGCACCGAACCACTGCCGCCGGGGCGGGAGCTGTGACATAAGGAGTCGAGCAGAAATAATCGCACCGGATACCGCAGGGATCATCGAGACCAAGACAGACGGAGCGGTTATTTCTGCTCGACTCCTAAGGCCAGGGCGTTGCCCTGGACCCAGCAAAGGCCGGGGGCCTTTGCAAACCCGGGACCTTTCATCCCTGACCAGCGCACCAGGGCTTTCGCCGCTCGCCGTGATAGGGGCGGGCGAGACCGGCGGCGATCAGCACGGCACCGACATCCGTCCCCGCGCCGTCGAGCACCCGCGCCCGGACCCGGCCGCCATATTTATCGTGGCGCACGCCGTCGAGGTGAGCGACACCGCCGGCCAGCAGTTCGGCCAACCGGTCCTTGGCGCGTCCGGCGAGCGCGGTTTCGCTGTCGCACCGACCGCGCAACTCCGGCGCGTCGATACCGGCCAAGCGCACCCGGGTCTCGATGAACACCCCGAGCCACGGGTGGGCGCGCACCACGATGGTGTCGCCATCAATGACGCGAATGACTTCGACCGTCACCGGGCCGTCGAGCACTTCCCGCGCCAATTCGGCGGACTCGGCGGTGGCGACCGCCAAGCCGAGAGCGAAAACGGCAACCACCAGCGGCCCCGCCGGTCTCCTCAATGCCTCCAGCATCGCGCCCTCCCATCGCTTCGGGAATGAGAGTAGCGCCAGAATACGTACATATCAAGAACATTATAGGCCGACAATCCTACATACATGCGTATGCCGGACAAATCATCAACATCCACGCCCGAAGCGCAGCCATAATTCCTATGGTCGATTCAAAAGTCCGAGCAGCGGCCCTTGCACTCCCAATCGCCGAACCGGGTCGGTTCGGGGCCGCGCGGCCCTCCGATTTCGCCCGGCGGCTGCTTGGGCGGAACGGGCGGCACACCATCGGCAGCGTCGGCGACGACGGGAACGGCGTCGGAAACGACGGTGGCGGCTGGACTGGCATCCGGCTTGATTTCGGACATGTCGGGTCTCTCAGCGGTGATGCGGAGAGCCATTATGGCGCCCCCTCCGGGCTTGGCCAAGGGGGCTGATGGCGAAGGTGGTCTCCCCGAGAAAAAACCATCACCCTCAGGAGCCGCTTGAGGTATTCTGTCTTGTGATTGAACGTGGCGGAAAGGCGCGCTGTTCGGGGCCGTCCGTGTCGTGGTTCGTCCGTTTGCCTGGAGGTCGTAGGTATCATGGGGTCTTTCAGTATCTTTCACTGGTTGGTGGTCCTGGCGGTCATTCTGATCTTTTTCGGCGCCGGCAAGCTGCCTTCGGTGATGGGCGATCTGGCCAAGGGAATCAAAGCGTTCCGCGCCGGCCTCAAGGACGATACCGAGCACGACGGCGACGCCGCCGCCAAGCCCGCCGCGCCGGCCGCCGTGGCACCACCGGCCGCCCCGGCCGCCGGACCGATCATCAACCATGCCACCAGCGAAACCCGGCCGCCGGCCGGCTGAGGGCGTCGCGGGGCTCAAGGCGCGGACAACACGCCCTGTCGGACTCGAATCTTTGCGGACACGCCATTATTCGGGATTTTGGCCATGATTCGAGATTTTGAGAGTGATCGCCGGTGCCGACTTCACGTACATAGTGGCGTTGTCCTGCTTGGTCCGCTCCGTGCTCCTTGTCCTTTCCATCCCCCAACCGGCGTGTCCCGCCCGCCCCCGTGACCTCAAGAGACAAAAGCCAAGACCACGTCCCCGGCGCCTCTTCCGCGGAAGACGCCGATGCCCTCGCCGAGCGGGAGGAAATGGCGCGGGTGATGAAGGCGTTACGCGAGTCGATCCCCTACCAGGAAGACGAGCCGTCACCCGCCTTCGCTCTGGCCGACGCGGAAAAGCGCCCGGAAATGGCGCCCGGAGCCGGGCGCCGCGAGGTGAATCGCGCCGGCGACTCCGATGAGGACGATTTCGCCCGCCTGCTCCGGACACTGCGGGAAGGGATTCCCGACGAGCCCGAACCGTTGGAACAACTCGGCGAGCCCACCCCATACGATCCCCACCGCTACGAGGCGCCCGACAGCGGCGGCGCCCCCTACAGCGCCCCCTACGATCCCTCTCCGCTGCCGCCGGTCCCGGCACGCGTCGTCCCGCTGCCCGACAAAGATGTGCCCAACAAAGATGTGATTGCGGCAGAGCGGGCGATCGGAACGGCGCGCGAGGACACGGTCGAGGAAGACCTTGGGGACGAGGAGTATTCGTATCCGGACCTCGACATCCCAGACGACGACAGCGATGACGCCGAAGAGTTGGGCGATCCCGAGTGGCAACCGCCCCAGTTCAAGGACGAGGCCCCCGACGAACCCGACGGCGAAGCCTTCCAACCCCTGGAGGTCACCCCCGGCGAACAGGCGGTGATCGCCGAACTGCTGCGCTCGATTCACGACGAAGAACCCGGCCGCGACCTGAGGCCACTGGACAAGAGTTCCCCCTCCTCGCTTGGCGCCGCCGCCTTCGAGGGCATCGACAAACACTCTCCCCCCGCCGATGAGTTCGGCGACGACGACGGCTCCGATCGCGGTCAGGTCTGGAAGGTCGCGCTGGCGCTGGGCAGCGCCGCCGCCCTCGGCCTGTTCATCGCACTGGTCAACCCGTTCGGCGACAAGGTTCCGCCCTCCCAGGGCACGGTCAGGGTGGTTGTCCCGGTTCCGCCGCCGCCGGCCCCCCATCCGCCGGCCCAACTCGCCGAGATCAAGCCGGTCGTGGTGCCGCTACCGCCTGTCGCCGCACCGGCTCCGGTCGCCGCCCGGCCACCCGCGGCCGAACCGCCGCCGCCGCCCGCGCCGAAGCCGACCCCGGCGCCGGTTCAGGTCGCCGCCTTGCCGCCGGTCGCCGCACCGCCGCCCGCCCCCGAACCACCGCCGACTCCGGCACCGCCGCCGGTCGCCGCCGCCGCGCCGAAAGCCGAACCGGTGATCGTCGAGGCTCCGAAACCGCCGCCACCCAAGCCGGAACCGGTGGTCGCCGAAGCCCCGAAACCGACGCCGCCCAAGCCGGAGCCGGTGAAGGTCGAGGCCCCGAAACCGACGCCGCCCAAGCCGGAGCCGGTGAAGGTCGAGGCCCCGAAACCGACGCCGCCCAAGCCAGAACCGGTGGTCGTCGAAGCTCCGAAAC
>CAIOBP010000165.1 GCA_903856295.1 uncultured Rhodospirillales bacterium
CAGAGGTCGATGAGGACTGGATGACTGGTAAGATATACATAAATCTGGCGGCGTAACTACCCGCCTCGAATCAAGTCGTCTTCTGCGCGAATTTACAGAAAAAAACTTGCACGGCCGATGATGATCGAGCGTTAGCGCAATCAAAAGGTGACCAGCATGTACACCGATGCCCACCGCGATGCCCTGCGCGAGGCCATCGCCAGCGGCGTGCTGCGCGTCAGCTATGACGGCCGCACCGTTGAATATCGCTCGCTGACCGATCTGCGGGCGGCGCTGCGCGAGGTCGAGGCCGCGCTCGATCCCGGACGGCGGACGGTGCGGCAGATCAGAATCAGCGCCGACAAAGGTCTTTAAGCCATGAAGCTGCTGGACTGGATCAGCGGGTCGGAGCCGAGCCGCTCGGTCACCGCCCCCCGGATCGCGCCCCGCTTCGATCAAGAGACCAGCCGGCCGCAGATCGGGGCGATGATTCCCGGCGGCGTCGAGGCCGGGGCGCTCGGCCGGCGGCTGGCCTCGTTCCTGCCGGCGACCTATCACGTCAACACCCTGATCGCGGCTTCGGGACAGACGGTCAACGCCCGGGCGCGCTATCTGGTGCGCAACAACGGCTACGCCGCGGCGGCGGTGGAGAGCTTCGCCGGCAACGCGGTCGGGGTCGGGATCAAGCCGTCTTCGCTGGTCAAGGACGCGACGGTGAAAGAAGCGGTCCAGGCGGCATGGCTGCGCTGGACCGACGAGTCCGATGCCGAGGGCCTGACCGACTTCTACGGCCAGATGCGTCGGGCGGCGCGCGAGCTGTTCATTGCCGGCGAGGTGTTCCTGCGCTTCCGGCCCCGCCGGCTCTCGGATGGCTTGTCGGTGCCGCTGCAACTTCAGATGCTGCCCTCGGAACAGTTGTCGATGACGCTGAGCCAACCGGCCAGCAACGGCAACGTCATCCGCCAGGGCATCGAGTTCAACGCCATCGGCCAGCGGGTGGCCTATTGGTTCTGGCGCAACCATCCCGGCGACTTCACCGACCGTTCGGGCTCCGGCGGCGGTGTGCCGGTGCGGGTGCCGGCCAGCGAGGTGCTGCACATCCTGGATCCCGTCGAGGGCGGCCAGACCCGGGGCCTCTCGAAGCTGGCGACCTCGATCGTCAAGCTGTGGCTGTTGGACCTCTACGATGACGCCGAGTTGGATCGGAAGAAGGTCGCGGCGCTGTTCGCCGGCTTCATCCGCCGGCCGGATAATGAGAGCGCCATGATGGGTGAAGGCGCGCCCGACGCCGCCGGCACCACCGTGGCCGGGCTCCAGCCCGGCACCATGCAGGTGCTGCTGCCCGGCGAGGACGTGACCTTCTCGAGCCCGGCCGATGTCGGCGGCAGCTACGAGGCCTTCCAGTTCCGCACCCTGCTGGCGGTGTGCGCCGGGCTCGGCATTCCCTACCAGAACGTGGTCGGGGACATGACCAAGGTGAACTACTCCAGCAGCCGCACCGCGCTGCTGGAGTTCCGCCGCCGGGTCGAGGCGATCCAGCATTCGGTGCTGGTGTTCCAGCTCTGTCGGCCGGTTTGGGAACGCTGGATCACCACGGCGGTACTGGCCGGGACGCTGGACCTGCCGGGTTTCGCGCAAAATCCCGCTCCGTACTTCGCGGTGCGCTGGATTCCGCCCCACTGGGACTGGATCGACCCTTTGAAGGACATCAAAGCCGAGCAGCAGGCGGTGGCCGCCGGCTTCAAGGCCCGCTCCGACGTGGTCGAAGCCATGGGCTACGACCCCGAGGAGGTCGACGCGCGGATTGCCGCCGACCGCGAGCGCGAACGTAAATATGGCCTTTCGTTTTCGCTGGGCGCCCCGGCCGCGCGGGCGGTCTTCGACAACCCGGTCCCGGCCACCGACGAACAGACCCATCCCTGATCGGACATTCCCATGCCCCATCCCGACCTGCCGCATCTCGGCGGGCTGGTCTTCGGCACGCCGCTGATGATCGCCCGGCCCAAGCTCGACACCATTCTCCAGGTGCTTTCCTTGCGCTTGCAGGGGAACGCACCCGATCCTGCGGTTCCCACCGACGACCGGCCCTTCCTGGTGACGCCGAACGGCATCGCGGTCATTCCGGTGCTCGGCACCCTGGCCAACCGCACCTATGGCCTGGCGGCGATGAGCGGCCTCGCCTCTTACCTCCGCCTCAGCGAGCAGCTCGATCTGGCCGCCGCCGATCCGGCGGTGCTCGGCATCCTGCTCGATGTCGATTCCAATGGCGGACAGGCCGGCGGCGTGTTCGATCTCGCCGACCGGGTGCTGAGCCTGCGCGGCGTGAAGCCAGTTTATGCCGTCGCCGACGAAGCTTGCCTCAGCGCCGCCTATGCCCTGGCCTGCGGAGCGGAACGGTTTTATGTGACGCAGACCGGCGCGGTCGGTTCGATCGGCGTCGTCGCACTGCACGCCGACCAGTCGGGTGCCGACGAGAAGGCCGGCGTCCGCTACGACTACATCACCGCCGGAGACCGTAAGGCCGACGCCAACCCGCACGCCCCCTTGTCCGACGAAGCCCGCGCCACCCTCCAGGCCGAGGTCGATCGGCTCTACGGCTTGTTCACCGGCGTGGTCGCCCGCTGCCGCAATTTACCCGACGCCCAAATCCGCGAGCAGCAGGCCGGGGTCTATTTCGGCGCCAACGCTGTTGCCGCCGGGCTGGCCGATCAGGTCGGCACCTTCGCCACCGCTCTCACCGATCTTTCCACCCGCGTCGCCGTCAGCCGGAGTTCCAGCCGGAGCGGCACCACCGTGCTCACCGCCGAGAAAGGACCAACCGCCATGTCGTCCGATGCCCCTGCGGCCGAAGCCGCCGCTCCGGCTACCGCCCCGGTCACCGCTCCACCCCCGAGCCCGCCAACTTCTCTGGAAGCCGGGTTGCGCGAACAGCTCGCCACTGAGATTACCGCTCAAGTCTCTGGTCCCGCCGCCGAAGACGCCAAGGCGCTGGCCACCCGTCTCCGGGGCGAGGCGGCGGAAATCCTCGAGCTGTGCCAACTCGCGGGACAGCCGACGCTGGCGGCCGGATTCGTCCGCCAGGGCCTTGCGCCCGCCGCCGTCCGGAAGGCGCTGCTCGACGGCCGGGTCGAGCGCTACGAGGCGGCCCCGACCGCGCCCGTCGATCCCAACGCCGCCGCTGGCGAAAGCCCGCTGATCGCCGCGATCAAGGCGGCCTATCGCAAGGAATCCTGAGCCATGGCCTTCATCACCGAACCGCCCCGCCTCTCGACCCTGATCAAGCTCGAAGAGGACCAATCCTACTGCCGCGAGGAGGTCACCGTCCTGGCTGGCTCCGGTGCTGATCGTGAATTGCACATCGGCACCGTGCTCGGCCGCATCACCGCCAGCGGCAAGGTCATCGACCTCACGCTCGCTGGCACCGATGGCTCCCAGACCGTCTACGGCGTGCTGGTCAGCAACACCACCGCGCCCGATGGCAGCGATGCCGAAGGGGTGGCGCTGGTGCGCGGTCCCGCCATCGTCGCCGACAGCGCCCTGATCTATCCGGCCGGCGCCACCGCGCCCCAGAAAACCACCATCAACAGCGCGCTGATCGCCCTCGGCATCGTCGTGCGGCAAGGAGTGTGAACGCCATGGTCACGACCCCGAACGTGTTCGGTCCCGGTTACAATCTCGCGACCCTGACCGAAGCGATCAACATCATCCCCAATCTCTGGGGCCGGCTGCAGGACTACAATCTGTTCCCAGTCGAGGGCATCACCACCCGCGACATCGCCATCGATCTGGTCAACGAATACTTGACCATCCTGCCCGAACGCGAACCCGGCTCCCCGGCCACCGTCGGCAAGAACGAGGATCGCAGCGTGCTGTCGTTCCGGGTGCCGCACATCCCGCACGAGGAGCTGGTGCTGCCCACCGACGTTCAGGGCCGCCGCGCGCCCGGTCAGATCGGCCCCGACAGCATGACGCTCGCTTACCAGCGCAAGATCGAGGCCGGTCGGCGCAAGTTCGCGCTGACCCTGGAATATCTGCGGATGGGAGCGCTGAAGGGCATCATCGTCGGTGGCTCGGGCAAGACCCTCTACAATCTCTACACCGTGTTCGGCATCGAGCAGAAGAGCGTCGATTTCGTGCTCGGCACCGCCACCACCGATGTCGACGGCAAGATCAACGAGGTGCTGCGTCACATCGAAGACCATCTGCTCGGCGAGGTGATGACCGGGGCCAAGGCGCTGGTCAGCGCCGAGTTCTTCGACAAGCTGATCGCCCATCCCGCCGTGCGCGAGGCCTACAAATACTACACCGCCACCGGCGCCCAGCCGCTGCGAGAAGACGTGCGCCGGCAGTTTCCTCATAAAGGGCTGATCTTCGAGGAATACCGGGGCTCCGGCCAGCTCGCCAACGGCACCACCGCCCGCTTCATCGCCGCTGGCGAGGGCCATACCTTCCCGCTCGGCACCACCAACACCTTCCGCACCTACTTCGCTCCGGCCAACAAGGACGAGTTCGTCAACACCTTCGGCATGGAAGCCTATGCCTGGCCGGTGCGCACCGACGATGAACGCGGCTGGCGGATCATCATGGAAAGCAACCCGCTGCCGCTGTGCCGCCGGCCGCAGATTCTGGTCAAGCTCACGAGTTCGAACTGAGCAGACCGAATAACAGATCAAGTCAGGAAGCCGCCTCCGGGCGGCTTTTTCCTTTTACGGGGATCAAAAAATGGACCGCATCGACCAGATTATCTCCGCCATGATCGCCAAATGGGAAGGTACAGGCTACAGTGATCATCCCGCCGACCGGGGAGGTCCGACCAAGTTCGGCATCACCGGGAGGACGCTCGGAGAATACCTCGGCAAGCCGGTGACGCCGGATCAGGTCAAGGCGATGTCCTGGCAGCAGGCGGTCGCCATTTACCGTGAGCGTTACTGGTTCGGTGCCAACATCGACCGGCTGCCGGAAGAACTGCAGCCGGTGATCTTCGACATGGCGGTCAATCACGGCCCCGGCACGGCGGTGCGTTTGCTCCAGCATGCGCTCGGCGACCTCGGCCGCCCGATGATCGGCGATGGCAGGCTGGGCAAAATCACCACCGGCATCGCCGCCGGCCTGATCAAGGAGCGGGGCGCCAAGGCGGTCGTCGATGCGATCTGCGACCGTCGCCGCGCCTACTACGCCGAGATCATCGCCCACGATCCTTCGCAACGCGCTTTCCAGCACGGCTGGCTGGAGCGCTGCGAGAGCTACCGCCTCCCGGCGGGAGGCTGAGCCATGCCGCCCGATCTCTCCGATGTCTCCGAACGGGTCGCCGCCCTGGAAGCCAGATTCGGAGAGCTTACCGATGCGTTTCACGAGCATGTCGGCCGGCAAGAGCGGCACCAGGAAGCAATGCTGAAGGAAATATCGGAAATCCGACAACTGCTCCACACCGCTCGTACGCTCGGGAAAATCTCGATCTGGTTCGGTGGCTCGATCCTGGCGCTGATCTCAGGTCTGCCGACCGTAATTCAGTGGCTGCACGATCACCTCGTGTTTAAGCCCTGACCCTGCCTCTCAATCCTTTTCGTCCCCCGGCCGCCTTTGTGCGGCCTTTTTTGTTGGAGTGAACCACCATGGACACCGCACTCGGACTCTTCGACTTCGTCACCGCCAATCTCGCCACCATCGTCACCGTCGCCTTCGCCTTGGTCGGCGTGCTGTCGCAGGCGGCGGCCGTCTTCAACCTCAGTGGGCTGGCGCAGGTCAGCACCACCCTGCATGACGCCGTGCAGTTCGCCGCCGGCAACTGGGGCAAAGCGGTCAACGCCGTCAAGCTGGTCGAAACCTATCGTACCACCGGCCCGGCTGCGGCGTTGGCCGAGTTGGCCACCCTGGCGGCGCCGGCCGCGCCCAAGGATGGCGGCTTGCCTCCGGGAGCCACTCCGGCGGCGCTGTTGCTGGTGGTGGCGCTCGGGGTCGGCGGCCTGATCGCCTGCGCCCCGCTCAGCGCCAAAATCGACAAGGTAACCGGCACTACTTTGGAAGAGCGTTGCCGACTCTATCTGGCCGGGGACCAGACGGTCAATGTCTTGGCCGCCTCCTTCCCCGAACTGGCCGGGTTGGCGGCGGTCGATGACGCGGCGGTGAAGACGCTGTGCAAGCAGCCGTCCGGCGCCCTTCAGGTGCCCGGCCCGTGAACTTCGCTTCGCTGGCGGTGGATGCGGCGTTTCGAGAGTTCGGAACGCCCGCCACCTACACCCCGGCCAGCGGGCCGGTTGTCGCGATCCGGGTGATCGCCAAACGGCCCGACACCGAAATCCGCTACGAAAACACCACGCTGATCGCCTCGACCGCCCTGTTCGAGGTGCGGTGCTCGGAGTTGCCGGCCTTCCGCCCCAACGAGCTGATCACGGTGGACGGCACCGACTACGCCATCCAGGCCGCCCGCCGGCTAGATCCCGACCGGTTGGTCTGGACCCTGGAAAGCTACGCCCTCGCTCCCGAAGAGGCGCCGCCGCCGGTTGAACCCGCGCCCGAACGCTTCGTCCAGGGCATTTGGGACGGCTCCTACACCGCACTGCCCGAGGTGGCGGTCGAGGTCGGGCACATGATCCACCTGACCCCGGCCAACTACCTCGCCCTGTCGAGGGCCGACGCCGATGACACCGCTCTTGTTGCTGGCGTCGTCGTCGCCGGAGCCGCTGCCGGGCATGCCGCCGAATGGACCGTCGACCATCCGGTCGAACGGCCCGACTGGACGGCGCTCACCGAGGACGGCTCGCCGCACCTCGAACCGGGCACCGCCTACTTCCTGTCCGCGACTGTCGCGGGCGGGATCACCAGCATCCCACCGGCCGCCCCCGGCCAGTGGGTCGTTCCCGTGGGCCACGCCGTGGCGCCCACGGTGCTCCACGTCACGCCCGGCACTCCGGTCAGGCTCTGACCATCCCCTCATCATTAGGAAGGATCGTTTCCAATGGCTATCCATCGCCCTGTGGTTCTGATCAACGGAAAGTTGTCTTTGCTTCCGGCTGGCGACACCCTGGCCGCCAAGGTTCAGGAGGTCGACATCGTCGACATGACGGCCCGCGAAATTCTGGTCGCGGGCATGGCGGTGTTTTGTTCCGCCGGGCTCCAGGTCATGAAGGCCAAGGCCGACGACGACGCCAAGGCCAACGTCCTCGGTCTCGCCGTGGCCGCCGCTGTCCTCGACGCCTCGGTTCAGATTCAGACCGATGGCGTGCTCGAACTCGCCGACTGGACCGAGGCCGCTGGCACGGCCGCGCTCGTTTCAGGCAGTGACTACTTCCTCGACAGTACGGCGGGCCTGCTCACCGCCACCATCCCGGCCACCGGCAACCTCGTCTATGTCGGCCGGGCCATCTCGCCCCAGAAGCTGGAGATCAGCGTCCAGCGCGCGATCCGCCTGTAACCCTGACGGAGCGGCCGGTCTCGGAAACGGGACCGGCCGCCCGTTCCCGATGCGGACACTATATAGATGCGGATCACCCTCAGCCTTGGTGGCAACGCCGCCGCCAGCCTGCGCCAGGAAGCGGACTCCCTGATCGCGGCAGCGGCCGAGGGTGTCGCCGATGCCACCACGGCGCTGGAACAGACTCTCCGCCGGCAGGTGGTCGGGGCCGGTCTCGGCCAGCGGCTGGCCGGCACCTGGCGCAGCCAACTCTTTCCGCCGACCGCCACCAAGGCATCCGGCGAAGTGTGGACGGTGGCGCCGCTGGTCATCCAGGGCTTCGATGAAGGGCCGACAATCGTCGCCCGCAACGGGTCTCGCTGGTTGGCGATCCCGACCGCCAACGTGCCGCCGCGCTCCTGGGGATCGAAAGCCCCCGGCGGCCATCCCCGCCGGTTGATGACGCCGGTCGAGGTCGAAGCCGCCTTCAACCGTGATCTCCGCATGGTCCAGCCACCAGGCCGTCCGGTCGCCTACCTGATCATGGACCAGTTGGTCGCCGCCCGTTCCGGACGCGGTTTCCGGCAGGCCACCTCGCGCCGGCTGGCCCAGGGTCGGAGCGCGCAACCGGTGCTGATGTTCGTGCTGGTGCCCCAGGTGACCTTGTCCAAACGGCTCGACATCGCCGGGGTCGTCGCCGCCGTCGAGACGGAGTTTCCGGGGATGATCGAGCGGCACTTCGAGCAGGGGGCCTGAGCGCCCCGACCGGCAGCTCGGAGCTGCCGAAAGTCTGAAATGATGTTGCGGCGCTGACGAACAGTGTCAGCAGCGTCGTGATATTGCACGGAACCGCCAGCTCCCGAGCTGCCGGCTCGCATCGACGGCCCCACCATTTCACCGGAGTCCCAACCGATGCCCAGCCGTCGTGAAGCCGTGTTGCAGGCGCTGCTTGCCGTCCTGACCACCGTGCCCGGCGCCAGCGTCGAGCGCGAGACCGCCATTCCCGAACGAGTGCCCCAGGGCGGGCTGATCATCCTCCGCGATGGCGACCCCGGCGCGCCCGAAATCATCCTGTCGCCGCTGACTTACCTTTACGATCACGCCGCCAAGTTGGAAGTGTTCGTCCAGGCCGGGCAGCCGGCGGCCCGCGCCATCGCCCTCGACGGCCTCCTGCGCGCGATCGGCACCGCGCTGTCACCCGACCGGTCCCTGAGCGGAACCTGCGACTGGATGGCCTGGGGCGCGCCCGTCGCCGAGGAACTGCCGGTGGCCGGTGGCGCCCCGATCCGCGCCGCCACCGTGATCGTCACCCTCAGTTACAGCGCCAGCGACCCGCTGGGCTGATCGTCCCCCACCTCATTTTTATGGAGTCCCCCTGATGTCTCGTGCAATCGGCGCGAATGCCCAGCTGTTGGCCAAGGTCGAGGCCACCTACGGTACCGCCCCCGGCAGCAACTATGCCCGGCTGCCCTTTATCAGCTGCGACCTTGGCGCCGAGCAGCCGCTGGAAGCCAACGACGTGCTCGGCCTCGGACGCGACCCGCCCGAACCCTCGCGCGGCGTGGTCACCGACCAGGGCAACATCGTGGTCCCGGTCGACCTGCGCGACATCGGCCTGTGGCTGAAGGGGCTGTTCGGCCCGCCCGCCACCACCGGCACCACGCCGACCTTCACCCACGTCTTCTCCAGCGGCGCCGCGTCTCTGCCCTCGCTGGCGCTGGAAATCGGCATGCCCGATCTGCCGCGGTATTTCCTCAACACCGGCTGCATGGTCGATTCCATCAAGTTCCCGTGGGCAACCTCTGGCAAAGCCAACGCCACGGTGGCGGTGATCGCCCAGGGCGAAATCGACACAGGCACCAGCGGGGGCGGCGCCCCAACCAGCCGGGTGCTACGGCGGTTCCAGCAGTCGATGGGGGTGGTCAGGAAGGATGGCGCCGCTCTCGGCAACGTCACCGGCGGTGAGCTAACCTACGCCAACAAACTCTCGGCGGTGCGCACGATCCGCGACGACGGCAAGATCGACGGCTGCGATCTCGGGGTGGCGGCCTGCACCGGGCAGATCAGCGTCCGCTTCGCCGACACCGTGCTGCTCGACGCCGCCAGTGCCGGCACGCCGGTGGCGTTGTCGCTCGGCTGGATCATCGACGACGATCACTCGTTGCTGTTTGATCTCCCAGCCGTTTATCTGCCCAAGGCCAAAAACCCGATCAGCGGCCCCGGTGGCATCGAGGCGAAATACAACTGGCAAGCCGCCAAGCCGGCGACTGGCGCCTTCGTCACCGTCACCTTGAAGACCGATGTCGACTCCTATGTCTGACGGCAATCCATACCGGATCGCCGGGCCGGCGCTGATCTCGTTCTCGGGTGGACGCACCAGCGCCTTCATGCTGAAGCAGATTTTGGACGCCCATGGCGGCACGCTGCCGGCCGACGTTCATGTGTGCTTCGCCAACACGGGTAGGGAACTCGAGGAGACGCTGACGTTCGTCGAGGAGTGTTCCCGGCGCTGGGCGGTGCCGATCACTTGGCTGGAATACGATCCTCACGCCCCGCATCACACCCGCATCGTCACCCACGCCACTGCCAGCCGGGACGGCGAGCCATTCCAGGCGGTGATCGCCGCCCGCGGCTTCCTGCCCAATCCCGTCGCCCGCTTCTGCACCTCAGAGTTGAAAATACGTCGAGCAAAGATGTTCATGCATCATCTGTGCGGCTATGCGCACTGGCTGAATGTCGTGGGGCTGCGGGCCGACGAGATGCGGCGGGTGGTCAAGCTGACCGACCCCGCCCGTATGGCCCGCGAACGTTGGATCAATGTCTGTCCGCTGGCCGAGGCTGGTGTCACCCGCCGCGAGGTGGCGGCATGGTGGCAGACACAGCCCTTCGACCTGGGCTTGCCCAACCGTGACGGGGTCACGCCGCTCGGCAACTGCGATCTCTGCTTTCTTAAGGCCGAAGCCACCATCCGTGGCATCGTTCGCGACCGGCCCGAACTGGCGGCGTGGTGGATCGCCAGGGAGGCCGAAGCCCGCCCGGCCAAACCGAGTGGTGCGCGATTCAGAATTGATCGTCCTGGGTACGAAGCGATGGCGCGCGACGCCGAACGCCAGGGCGACCTGATCGCATACCTCAACCAAGAGGTGAGCCTTGACTGCGCCTGCACCGACTGATCTCGAACGTCGTGTCGTCACCGCTGCCGTGCTGTGGGTGACCGACCAGGAGTGTTCCCAGGCGCTCGCCTGCCTGGAAGAAGCGGTTGCCGATTACCTCGCCGCCCGTGCCGCCGCGCGGATGAATCCCACCCACCATTTCAAACGGGCGGACGCCCCTTCTTCCGGCTGATACCGGGGCGATCCCGGTGCGGCTCGCTCCGGCTGGAAAACTTCGGTGGCATGTTCACCGGCATCTCCAGGATGCGATCGAGTACAGCCGGAGCTGTCTTATCGTTCAGTAGCAACCAACGCCGCCTCAGCTCGACCAGGGCGCGGTCACGACCTCCGGCCATGAAGGCACGGCGGACGGCGACAACATCATCCTGCGAAACCGTAAACATCAACTCAACTTTCTGATGGCCGCACCCACCAACCAGTCCCCGGCCGGTATGGCACACGATACTGCCAACTCGTTCCCCTTCACCACAATCTTGGAGACCACCCCCATGATCCGGCTCGATTTGCCGCGTGAACCCCTTTGGCTCGACCTGCCGCATGGCGTGCGGCTGCTGGTCCGGCCACTTGACACCGCCACCGATGCCGCCGCCCGCGCCACCGCCGTCACCGATCTGCGTGAACGCGGACAGACCGCCCCGCCGGCCGCCGCCAAGGAATCCTGGCGCGCGGGTCAGACCAAGGATGCGCTGGCCCGCGCCCTCGGGCAGCTCACGATTCTCGACTGGTCCGGAGTGCTGCTCGCCGATGGCAGTCCGGCGCCGGTCACCGCAGAGAGCGTGGCGCTGCTGATGGCCATCCCGAAAATCGCCACCGCGTTCCTGCGCCAGATTTACGCTCCCCTGGATCGGCTGGCCGCCGAGGGGGAAGGTTGCGGCGCCGTGTCGGATGGCACTTCGGTGGCGGCGCCGGTTATTGTGGCGAGTGCCGGAGCAGCGGACGCGACTGCGGCGGACGCTGCCCATACGTGACCAGTCAGCCCGAGACCATCGAAGGTTGGCAGGCATGGCAGGTCGGTCAGCGCAGCCTGTCGTTCCAGGTGATCGGCCGCACCGTGCTGCCGGTTCTCGATGCCCGGACCGCGCTGATGCTCGCCGAAACGCTCGGCTTCGATACCAGAGCGGTGGCGCTGCTGCTGCCGGCCATCGAAGTCGGGCTGTCGGCGGTGGTGGCGCAGAACGCCGTTCAGGACAGTCAGGATACGGATCCGTAAGTTTAGGCCCCACCAACGATGCCACCATTCGGCGGCTACCGGCCGCCGCGCGGCGCGAAGATGATGACCATGGCCCCGACGACGCAGATCGCCGCGCCGATGGCATCCCAGCGGTCGGGGCGGGAGTCTTCGGCCGCCCACATCCACAGCAGCGACGTGAGGATATAGATGCCACCGTAGGCGGCATAGGCGCGCCCGGCGAAATCAGCATCGATCCGGGTCAGCGCCCATGCGAACAGAACGAGGCTGACCATGCCCGGCACCAGCCAGAGCGGTGTCTTGCCCAATCGCAGCCACGCCCAGAAAGCAAAACAGCCGCCGATCTCTGCAAATGCGGCGAAGATAAAGGTTGGAATGATCCACATGAAGCCTCCTCCTTCCCAATCTTCTGCCGGTCCAACGAATTTGTCGAGTTTCTCTCAATACTCCCGCACCCGAGGACTCTGACCCATGACCGTGAAACTGGGCGCGCGGGTCGAGGCTGATGTCTCGCCGCTGGTGGAGGCATTGGCCACTGCCGGGCAGGCGCTCGACCAGTTCGAGGGCCGGGTCCAGGCCGCCAATGACGAGCTGACGCAGATCGGCGATGCCGGTGCGGCTTCGCTGGGATCACTGGCCGGGGGTGCCGGACAGGCGGCTGATGCCCTGGCCCCGCTGGGGGCGGCGGCCGAGGCGGTGCGGGCGGTCGCGGCGGCGGCGAACGACAGCGAGGCCGGCATTGCCAGCTTTGCCGACGCCGGAAGCTCGGCGGCGGCGTCTCTGACCAGCCTGTTCGAGATCGCCAACGACAATCAAGGGTTCGCGGGAATCACCGCCGCGACCGGCGAGGCGGCGGATGGGCTGGAGCGGCTGGGCGGGACCGGCAGCGCGGCGCTGGCCGCCCTGATCCAACCGGCGACCGAGGCCGAGACGGCGGTTGCCGGGCTCGCTCCGATTGCCGATGGTGCCGGACAGGCGCTGGCGGATCTGCTCAGCGCGGCCGGCAATACCGAGGGGCTCAATCAGCTCGCCCAGGCGACCGCCGGTGTCGGCGACGCGCTCTCCAGTCTCACCGCCGGAGACGAGGGCTTCGCCCGCGATCTTGCCGCCAACCAGCAGCAGCTTTCGGCGCTGGCGACTGCGCGGACGGAGATTTCCCAGACTCTGCGCGAGGCCGACCAGGAGAATGCCGACGCTTCCCAGGGGATTCTCGATCAGGCCAATCGGATCGCCGAGGACGGCTTCGCGGCGCGGGTCGAACTGGAGCGGCAGTTCTGGGCCGACAACCAAAGCATCGAGGACGCCGGTGGCCAGACCGCGCTGGAGGTGATGACCTCGGCTCTGGCCGAGCAGAACGCGGTGATGGCCGAGGAACTGGCCAAGCGCAACCAGACGGCGCGCGAGCAGGCCGCCGAACTCCGCACCACCCTCGACGACAGCTTCAAGGAATACCTCGCTCCGGCGGTCGGGCTGCCCGGTGATACCCAGGCCAACAACGCCCAGATCATCCCAATTGCCGGCGCCCGACTGAACGCCGCGCTGGAGTCCGCCGACTATGGCTCGGTCAACGAGACCTGGCAGGAGGTGGTGACCCGTTTCGTCAGCGACGGGCTGGACAAGCTTCAGGACGCTGGCACCCGCGCGTTCGGCACCCTGCGCGACCAGGGTGCGGCGGCGTTCGACGAATTGGCCGCCGGCACTACCAAAGCCGAGACGGTGGCCACCGCCTTCGGCGCGGCCCTCGACGGCATCGGTGACGCGGCCGGGGCAGCGCTGGCCGGGCTCGGCTCGCTGGTTTCCGGCGGAGTCAAGGAAGCCGAGCAGGAACTGACTGCGGCCGGTACCGCCGCGACCGAGGCTGGTCACCAGATTGAAGCCGCCGGCAGTGGCGGGGCGGCCATGGGCCACGCGGTCGCCGAGGGCGCCAAGGCCGGGAGCGATGCCCTCAATGAGGTCGCCCGGCTTGGCGGGGACATCGCCATCGGCATGGCGGCGCGGGCTGGCACGATCGGGCAAGCCCTGCGCGGCCTGGGGCCGATCGGCCTTGGCGCGGCGGCGGCGATCGGGGCGTTGTGGCTGGCCTTCGACGATGCCAAAAAGGCCGAACAGGAGCTGACCGACCTCAATCAGGCGCTCGCCCGCACCGGCGCCAGTGCCACCCTGACCGCCCACGACGTCCAGGCCCTGGCCGACAGTCTGGCCGCCGGCACCATGGCCAGCCGCGACGAGGTGCTGAAGGCCGAAACCGAGCTGATGCAGTTCGGCTCGGTGCTCGGCGACAACTTCGAGCGCACGCTCAGACTGGCGGCGGATTTGTCGGCGGCGTTCGGCGGCACTCTTTCGGCCAACGTCAAGCTACTCGGGTCGGCGTTGAATGAGCCGGAACAGGCGCTGGACTCCCTGGAGCAGGCCGGCGTACGCTTCACCGAGGCGCAGCGCGATCTGATCCAGGGGCTGGTGGAGTCCGGCCGCCAGTTCGAGGCCCAGCAGGCGATTCTCGACGCGGTGGCCGCCAGCGTCGGCGGCGCCGATGCCAGCGCCCGGAGCGGCTTGACCGGCAAGGTCAAGGTGCTGACCGACGCGTGGCAGGCTTTCGTCGCGGAATTCACCAGCTCCGATAACCTGATCGGACAAGCGGCATCCAGCATTCTCGGGACGCTCGCGTGGCTGGTCGATAGTGCCACCCGGATGCTCGGGCATTCGGTGGACGATCAGATTACCAAGCTGCAAAGCGAACGGGATGCGCTGACCGCTCAGATTGCCAGCGGTGATTATGGCTTTCAGGGCTTCCTTAGCGGTCTGCTCGGGACGACGGATCGTGCTGCGGCCGAAGCGAAGGCCCGGCTCGAAGACCTCAACCGCACCCTTTCCGACCTCCAGGCCCGTCAGCGCCAGCAGGAATTGACCGACGAGATCGCCGCCGAGGATCGTCAGGGCGCGGTGCGCGAGCAGCAGGCCAGGGTCGTTGCCGATCACCTTGAGGAGATCGACCAGGACCTCGACGACCGGCTGAACTCCCTGGCCGAGACCCGTGTCGACAAGATTCGCGCCGAAGCGGACGCCAAGATCAAGGTGCTCGAAGGGCTGAAGGCCGAGGCCGCCGGGCTGGGACGCGACACCGCCGACTACGATGCTGCGATCCTGAAAGTCCAGCAATGGCAAATCGCCGAGGAAGCGGCGGCCGAAGCCAAAGGCCGGTCCTCCCAGGCCACCCGCGACGCCATCGATCCCAACGAGAAGCTGATCGAAAGCCTCTCCCAGGAACTCGATGCGATGGAGTTGTCCGACCGCGAGCGCGCCATCGATGCCGCCTTGCGCCGCCTGTCGGCCGATGCCACCGATGCCCAGAAGGACAAGGTGCGCGAGTTGGCCGGCGCTCTCTACGACGAGAAGGAAGCCGCCGAGGCAGCCTCCCAAGCCGAAGAGGTGCTGGAGCACCTCCGTCAGAAACTCGCCGAGTTGAATCTTAGTGCCGGCGACCGGGCGGCGGCGGAAGCGGTGCGTCAGCTCGGCGAGAACGCTTCTGAGGCCGACCGGGCGATGGCCGAGTTGCTCGCCCATCAGCTTCAGGATGGCAAGGACGCCAAATCGGTGATCGACGGCACCAAGGATGCCGCCGAGAAATACGCGGAGCAGCTGGAGAAACTGAACCACCTGTTGGAAGTTGGCGCCATCGACCACACCACCTACGGCAAGGC
Organism: uncultured Rhodospirillales bacterium; assembly: GCA_903856295.1. Taxonomy (GTDB): domain Bacteria; phylum Pseudomonadota; class Alphaproteobacteria; order Azospirillales; family Azospirillaceae; genus BOG-933. Next base: position 15,430 of record CAIOBP010000165.1, read on the forward strand.
CGCCGCTGCCGCCTATCAGCAGATGACTGCGGCGAGCCGCGACTGGCAGGACGGCCTGCAAAGCTCCTGGGCGAAATACGTCAGCAACGCCACCAATAGCGCCGCTCAGGTCTCCCGTGTCTTCAACGATGCTATGGGCGGCATGGAGGATGTCTTCGTCAAGTTCGTCACCACCGGGGAACTGAACTTCGACAATCTGACCCAGCGCATCGTCGAAGACCTCGCGCGCATCTTCTGGGAAAGAGAGATCGTCGCGCCGATCGGCACCGCCCTCTTCGGCAACGGCCAGAACGGTGGTGGCGGGGACAGCGGTGGTGGTGGGCTGTTCGGCAGCCTGTTTTCGGGGGACTGGTTCTCGGGGCTGTTCCACGAGGGCGGCGTCGCCGGTGAGGCCAGCACCTATCGCGAGATGCCGTCGTGGATGTTCGCCGGGGCGCCTCATTATCATAGCGGCGGGATTGCCGGTCTGGCTCCCGGCGAAGTGCCGGCGGTGCTGAAAGCTGGCGAGGTGGTCGGTTGGCCCGATCAGTTGCGTCAGGCCTTCGGCGGCTCGGGCAGCATCCAGGCCACCGACGCCAGCGCCACCTACGTCATCAATGTC